>JAZNIM010000001.1:0-17914 GCA_045577475.1 Eubacteriales bacterium
AAAGGCTCACACAGGTACAACCTTTGAATTCAATGTTGGCAGCGACAAGGCGCGTGTTGACGGCAAGGAAATGACTCTTGCTTCCAAGATTGAGCTTTACGACGGACTTGTAAAGGTTCCCGTAATGTTCATCTATAAGAACGCCGGTGTTGAATATAAGACAAATGAACGCGGCATTGAAATCACGGTCAGAGATAAGTCTATCAAGGAAGCACTTACTTCAAGAGTTGAAAATCAGTGGGAATTCAATGTTGCGAATGACCTTGAAGGCTGGACTATTGACTGTGGTCAGGGTGCGGTAACAGGCGGCAACATCTTCTTTACCGCAAGTCCTGTTTCTTCAACAAAGACAGGCTTTGACCCGCAGATTAGCATTAAATCCGTTAATTTCCCCGCTGAATACTACAACAAGTGTCAGATTAGAGTAAGACCTACATTTGACGATGAAAACACATCTGATAATCAGCTTACCGTTTACTTTGCTACAAGCCTTGAGGCAGGTCTCAGCGAATCAAAGACTGTAAGAGCTAACCTCAACAACCTTACTCCCGATGCCGAAGGCTACTACAATATCGAACTTGATATGACCACAAATGAAAAGTGGACAGGTAATATCAATACTCTTCGTATTGACCCCACAAACCGTCCCGGCTACTATGAAATTGACTATGTAAGAATGATTGTTGATCCCGAAATGGCAGCAAAGGTTGAAGCAGCTGCAAAGGAAAAGGCAGAGCAGGATAAGCTGCTTATGGCTGCAGATGAAGGCAAACCCTTCTACATCAAGAATCCCGATGCGGAAAGTATTACAGGTAATCACGATGCTACATCAGGTAACTGTGAAGTTTCCATAGTTGAAGATGACGAAAAGCAGGGTAATAAAGCTTACTTGCTCACACCTACCGTAAGCAGTAAAAAGTCGTGGTCATACTTTATTGTACCTACTCGGTTTAAGCCCGGTGTAAAATATAGAATTGATGTTGATATCAAGGCTGTTTCTGACCAAAACGGCAACCCTGTCACAAACGGTACGTTTGTTGTAAACTTCAGATATACCGATAAGGACAGCAGCGGCAATTTCAAGACAATGATGGATCACCCCTTAAACGATGCAAGAGTTACTGCTTCCACAGTCGACGGATGGGTACACCTTACCTGCGAGCATACTATTTCAGAAGAATCTATTGACAGAAGCAACGACTTCTTCACCATCTTCGCAAATCCACAGGGTGATGATACAAATCCCATCAATATGTCATACATGGTTGACAATATCGTTGTTACCGTAGTGGAATAAAATGTAAATATTTTTTGAAAACGGGGCGGCTTTCGCCCTGTTTTCTTGATGTTTTCGGACGTTTTGAAAAAAGTAAAAAGACGTTTTGACAAATAATTGTAAACAAACATTTTTTTGCTTTTCCAAGGTCTTAAAACACCTTGAAAGGCTTAAAAACATATGCTATAATTTTAAAGGTGATAATAATGAAATATAATACTTATTTATTCGATTTTGACGGAACGCTTGTCGATTCAATGCCCACATATGTATCGGTAATGCTCAGAATTCTTGATGAAAATGGCATTGCCTATTCAAACGATATTATGAAAATCATCACGCCTCTGGGCTATGCAGGTACGGCAAAATACTACATTCAGATGGGACTTGACAAGCCTGAAGAAGAGCTTATTGCCACAATGAATGAGTACGCCTACGAGCAGTACAAAAACAACATTCCTGCAAAGGACAATGTTATTGACGTGCTTAAAAAGCTGAAAGAACAGGGAGCGAGTCTCAACGTGCTTACGGCAAGTCCTCATCTCAGCCTTGATGCCTGTCTTAAAAGACTTGGCATATTCGATATTTTTGACAATGTTTGGTCATGTGACGATTTCTCCACCACCAAGGCTGATGTTAATATCTATAAAATGGCGGCAGAGAAAATTGGCAAGGACATTTCGGAAATTCTTTTCCTTGATGATAACTTCAACGCAGACAAAACGGCTAAGGCGGCAGGTATGAAGGTTTGCGGTGTTTTTGACAAGTCAAGCGAAGAATATACCGAGGAAATAAGGGGTATTTGCGATCACTATATTTACGATTTTAAAGAACTTCTGAATCTTTAATTTTGACAAAATAATCTTTATAAAACACATTGTAGTGTGAATGCTTTTGTGATAACATTAGTTCAAATATCATATAAAGGAGAAATGATGATGAAAAAATCAACATTTTTTAAGCTTTGTGCTTCTTGTTTTGCGGCTCTTTCTTTAACGTCCGCGGCGAGTGCGAAAGGCTTTACCAAAACCAATGAGTATACCGAAGGCAAATTCGCAGATGTACCAAGCACACAGTGGTACGCCGCTGAAGTAAAATCAGCGTATGAACTTGGCTTTATGAACGGTCAGAGTGATACGCTTTTTGCACCCGACGGAAATGTTACCGTTGCAGAAGGCATCACAATGGCGAGCCGTGTACACTCAATTTACAACGGCAAGACAATCTCCGAGGTAAATGGTACAAAATGGTACGACATGTACATCTCATACGCAAAGGAAAACGGCTTGATTGCTGAAGGTCAGTTTGAAAGCTATGACAGAAATATCATGCGTTATGAAATGGCAGTAATGTTTGCAAATGCAATGCCTGACGACTATTTTACGGCAAAAAATGCTATCAATGATATTCCCGATGTTGATGAAAACGAAGATTATTATGATGAACTCATGATGCTGTATAAAGCAGGCGTAGTTCTCGGTTCGGATGATTACGGTAATTTCCATGCCACAAATCCTATCAAGAGAAGTGAAACTGCTGCCATTATCAACCGTGTAGCTCTACCTGAAAACCGTAAGGAAGGAACGCTACTTGAATACGGTAACAGACAGCAGGCTGTGTATCTCATAAGCGATTATGCAATGGGAAGAAATCCCAGAAACCTGAACTACATAGCCTCGGGCTGGACTTTTGAAAACCTTGCACTCACTACAACTGCAAAGCAGGACTATTCTGCACAGAATCTTGTTGACGGCTCGCCTGAACACGGCACTCGTGCTTATAAAACAGTTGTGCCTCAGACAAGCGGCAAGGTTGGTTTTGAATCTGTAATTAATATAAATAACAACGGTGCACATGTTGTTTTCTATGATACAAACGATAAAGAACTGTTTAAGTTCTCGGTTTCAGGCGGTGAGTATGTAGTTACCGGTAAGGAGGCAAATGACACAGGCGTTTCCTTCGCAAACGGGAAACACAGGCTGTATATTGAATTCAATCTTGATAATAAAACCGCACTTGTTGTTCTTAACGGTAGTGAACTCGGAACTTTTGCTCTTGCCGATGCAGAAAATCTTGCAAAAGTTTCGTACGAAACGGGCGAAAAAGAGCTTGTCACCATTGTTATGATTGAAACGTACATGTATACTCAGTATGCAGTTAACGACACCTTCCGACTTGCTAATACTGAAGACAAGCTTTACGGCTGGTCAACCGAAGGTGACGTTAAAATTCTTTCTCACGCTTCCGACTGCGACAAGTTCAGTGCCGCAATTCAGGATGCGGGAACTGCTGAAAAGCGATTTGATGCAGTAAGCGGTCAGTTTGTTTACGAAACCTTCCTGAAAAGTCCTGCAAACCAAAAGGCGGAGATTGTACTTTACGGTGACGGTGTTGAAGCTGTAAAGGTACAGCTTGCCGATGGAAAAATCACAAGCGGCGGCAAGCATGTTCGTGATTATAACAGCACGCTTTGGAATCTTGTGAGAATTGAAGGCAACCTTGATACAGGAAAGGCTTTGGTTCGTGTCAACGGTAAGCGTGAAGGTACAGAGGTTGCACTTAGTGCTAAATCACTTGATACTGTCAAGATTGTATCAACGGGAACAGGCAAGCTTTGGTTTGATGACGTTCAGCTTTACAACACCTATGACTTTGCAGACTACTGTCCTGAGCCTGTGCCTGTAAATGATGACGGCTTTAACCTAGGTATGAGTATATGCTCTTTGTGGAGAGAAGGTAGTCACTACGGCTGGGATTGCATTTCTCCGTATGATGATATTCAACCTGTACTTGGATACTATGACGAAGGTTTGCCTGAGGTTGCTGACTGGGAAATTAAGTTCCTTGCAGAACACGGCTATGACTTCCAGCATTTTTGCTGGTACTACGGAAATCTTTCCGACGGCATCAAAGAGCCAAGACTCGGCTTTGCACTTCATGACGGCTATATGAATGCTAAGTATTCCGATAAGGTTAAATTCAGCATTATGTGGGAAAACTGGAGTTCAGTTCTCACCAAGGATGATTTTCTTAATGAAATCTGGCCTTACTGGTGCGAATGGTACTTTACGGATTCCCGTTATATGACAATTGATAATAAGGTGCTTCTTACCATTTATCGTCATCCAAAGTTTATTGAACACATGGGCGGTACTGAAGCTGCAAAAGAAGTTATTGAGTTTATGCGTGAGGATATCAAGAAATACGGCTTTGACGGTATGATTATTCTTGGTACAAGTAATGGCTCTCTTGCTGAAAATAAAGAAGCAGACTATATAGGTATTGACGGTTTTGTTGCTTATCACTTTGGTGAAGCATCATATTCTTCAGCTCATCAGATTAAGAGCATGAATGCAGCTTTTGATAACGGATTCACGCCTTTTCTTCCTTCGGTGGGTGTTGGCTTTAACGACATCGGCTGGACTGAAACAAGAACTCCTCTTGCAACCGTGGAAGAACACAAGAAGGTATTTGAATGGGCGAGAGATGAGTATCTTCCCAAGATTGCCGCTCGTGAAGGCGAAGAATGGATGGGCAAGTTTGCTATTGCAAATACCTGGAATGAATTCGGCGAGGGTCATTATATTTTCCCAACAAACCTTAACAAGTTCGGCTATCTTGATGCTGCAAGACAGGTATTCTCTACAGCTGCAGGAAAGGATGACTCCAAGCATTTTGACGTAGAGCCTACCATTAATCAGAAAAAGCGTCTTGGTTATCTCTATCAGATTGACTCTATGCCAATGAGAAAGACGATGTATATTTCAGATACCGAGTCAATAGCGAATAATGAGGTTATCAAGAGCTGGAATTTTGAAAATGAAGAAGATTGTAAGAAGTGGTCGAAGCTTGCAAAGACTACCGATACAAGCTATGACTCTGTGGAAAAGGCACTCACTGCTTCAACTCTTGAAAATGATGCACACATCAAGATGAATCAGACTGAGGACAACTTCTTTAACGCTGATGAAGTAAAGTACATTCATATTCAAATGAAGACGGATGTTGGCGAAAATACTGCACTTGAGGTGTTCTTTGCAGGCGAAACGGGAAATGCGTGGACGGCTGCAAAGCAGGCAAGCACTTCTGTGGGCAAAAACGGTGAGTATGCAGACTATTATCTCGATATGTCAAAGAATGCTCAGTGGAAGGGGATAATCAAAGCTATAAGATTAGACCCCATGGGTACGCCCGGTAAATTCTGGATTAAAAAGATTGAGCTTCTTTCCGATAAATCAAAAGATTCCTTTACCGTAAATGCGGCAGGAGTAGACTTTGTATTTACTCAGAGCTTTGTGGAAAAGGTTGGGGATGAGATATTCATCGGTGTAAATCCTTCCGACGGCTTCTACAGCACAAACGGAATGTCCTATACATGGAACAGGTGGGATGGCAAACTTCATATTAAGACATACACAGGTCATGAATTTGACTTCACTGTCGGAAGTGATGAAGTATTCGTTGACGGCAAGAAAGAAAAGCTTCAGACACCGATAAAGGTTGTTGACGGGCTTGTAATGATTCCGATAATGTTCATTTACGATAAAGCTGAGTATGATTATTCCTTTGATGGTAATAACGTAAAGGTCAACGTCAGAGGTGTTGATGTAGAAGAAATACTCTCACAGCGTAAACCTTACGAGTATGAATTCAATGTACCCGGTGACAACGAAGGCTGGAGAGTAAGCGGTGCAAGCGGCGGAGCTATTGACGGCGGTTACATGTACTTTGAAGCAACCTACAGCGGTGTCAGATATGACTCGCAGATTGTTATGGATAAGTTTGATCTTCCTGCCGCAAAGTACAACAGGGTGCAACTAAGATACAAGCCTGTTTACGCAGATGATGAAACGGATACCACTGTTTGCATGTATTTTGCCACCTCCGAAGAATCCTCGCTGAATGAAGCGAAAAAGGTTTATACATCTCTTGACGGCATAGAACCCGATGATGAAGGCTACTACACCGTAACTCTCGATTTTTCAAAGCACGATAAGTGGAAGGGAACAGTAACTCTTGTTCGCTTTGACCCGCCTAACCGTGCAGGTGAATATTACATCGACTATATGAGATTCCTTGAAGATCCCGAAGCAGCCGCCAAGGCTGAGGCGGAAAGAAAAGCCAAGGAAGAAGCAATGAAAGCTTATATGAGTGTTGACAGCGGAGAACCTTTTGCTGTGCTTAACGGTGATGCTGAGGATGAAAAGTTTGACCTTGACTACGGAACGGGCAATGCAACGGTAAAGGTTGTTGAGGATGACCTCAATAAAGGAAATCACGCATTCCTTGTTACACCAAAGAACAATAAAGGCAAAGTGTGGACGTATTTTATCGCAAAGACACGCTATAAACCCGGTGCTACATATAAGGTTGACTTTGATTTCAGAGCTGTTTCGGATCACTACGGTGCAGATGCAATTGATGTTATTCCGTCTGTTAATTTCCGTTACAATGATGCCGAAAGTGCTGACCACGCTTATCCACCCGAACCTCGTCAGAGAGTTTCTACAAATGATGGTTGGACTCATTACAGCTGTACTCATACAGTGAATATGACATCAATAAACAGAGATAATGATTTCTTTACAATTTTTGTCGATCCAAAAGAAACCGATGCAGGCTTTGTAAATCATGTTTACATGATAGATAACATTGAGGTTACCGTCCTTGATCCGGGAACGGTTACAGTACCATCGGGCTCTGATAATGTCAGCTCAGCTAACAGTGTATATACTATTGATTTCGACAATATAGAAAAATTCCGTGCATTCGGCATTGATGGACTTACCGTTGATGGTAAATTCAAAGGAACGTCAAGTACCAATGATCCAAGTGTGGTTTTTCTTGATAAGGTTAATCTTGATGCATCGCAGATTAAGAAAATCAGAATTACTGCCCAAATGCCAAGCGGAACAGGTGCTGAATTGTTTTTTGCAACCGATGAATCACCCTTCAGCGGTGGAACACGATTTGGTTTTTCGTCAACCACAGACGATGTTGCCGTGTATGAAATAGACACAACAAAAAATGCAAAATGGAATGGCACAATCAGAGAAATAAGATTTGACCCTGTTGTGGGTGAAGGAATTTACTTTGAGTGGATATCCATTGAATTCTGTAAATAAATAATGTGATTAGACGGGAGTAAAAATACTCCTGTCTTTTTTTGCAAAAATACAATTATTGAACAGCGATTTTTTGAAAAAACGCATTTTTTGTATAAGTATTGTTAAAATTGAATGCTTCAATCTTGAATTTGTTATATCGTTATGTTACAATTATCACATCAAGATGAAAAGGAGAAAAAGCATGAATAAAAACATGTTTCTGAAGCTTTGTGCATCGGCTCTTGCTGTGCTTTCTTTGACGGCGGCAACGAGTGCAAAAGGCTTTTCCAAAACAAATGAGTACACCGAAGGCAAGTTTACGGATGTACCCGCTAACCAGTGGTATGCTGCAGAAGTAAAGTCTGCATATGAGCTTGGCTTTATGAACGGTCAAAGTGACACACTTTTTGCACCTGACGGAAACGTTACGGTAGCAGAAGGTATCACAATGGCAAGCCGTGTTCATGCTATCTATAACGGCAAAACAATTGCCGAGGTAACAGGCGGTAAGTGGTACGATATGTACATCGCTTACGCAAAGGAAAACGGTCTTATTGCAGACGGTCAGTTTGAGAACTTTGACCGCAACATTATGCGTTATGAAATGGCTGTAATGTTTGCAAATGCAATGCCCAAAGACTACTTTGCAGCAAAAAACGACATCAAGGATATTCCCGACGTTGCAGAAACCGAGGAGTACTACGATGAACTTATGATGCTCTACAAGGCGGGTGTTGTTCTGGGTTCAGACGATTACGGTAACTTCTATGCTACAAACCCAATAAAGAGAAGCGAAACAGCCGCAATTATCAACCGTGTTGCACTTCCGGAAAACCGTAAGGAAGGTAAACTTCTCGAATACGGCGACAGGAATCCTGCGGTTTATCTTATCCGCGACGACAGAATGACAAGAGGAGTAAGAGAACTTACTTATATTGCTTCGGGCTGGACATATTATGATCCTGCAATTTCTCAGAAGCATAACTTTGATTACAGTTTCAACAAGCTTGTTGACGTAAGTGACAAGACGTATGCCTGCATCAGTAAAGAGGTTAAAACCGTAACTTCAGGTAAGCTTACCTTTGAAGGACTTTTCAACGCTTCGGCAAACGGTGCGAGAATTATATTTGAAAATCTTGACGGCAATACACTTCTTGAGGTTAAGAACGACGGCGGAAAACTCGTTGTTGTCGGTGCAAAAGAAAATGCTACCGATGTTGTCTTCGGCATAGGTGCGTTTGCTGTTTATGTTAACTTTGATATGGACAGCAATAAGGCGGAGGTTATCTTAGGTGACAAATCTGTGGGTGTATTTGATATGTCAGATGCAGGTGACCTCTCAAGAGTTCGCATTGCCACGGGTGTTAAAGAATCGCTTAACCTAACAACAAATAATATTTACCTTTATTGGAATTTTGATGTCAATGACTCTTTCCGTTTTGCTTCAAAGGGCACAAAGCCCTATGGCTGGACCGTTTCCGAAAACGTTGTAATTGATGAAATGACAAGTGATGTTGACACAATGAGCGTTAAGGTAAGCGGCGAGGGAACTGCATCAAAGAAGTTTGATAAGGTTTCCGATAAGTTTGTATTTGAAACTTATGTACTTGTACCCGAAGGACAGGATGCTTCGGTTCTTATGATGAACGGTGGTAAGACTGCTCTTTCCGTTGATGCAAATGGCGGAGAATTTTCTTGGGGTAGAACAGAGGCAGCTCTTTCAACCAGCGCAGATAAGCTTCTAAGAAAGTATACTCCCGGAGTATGGCAGCTTATAAGAGTTGAAGTTGACACTGCTGCAAAGACGGCACTTATCAAAATCAACGGTAAAGAAACAAAGACACTTCCATATAACGAAGACGGTTTTGACGGCATTGAAATTATTGCCCGTGGAAACGGCGACTTTTGGTTTGATGATGTTGCTGTTTATAACACTTATGATTATGCTGACTACTGTCCTGAGCCTGTTCCCGTTAATGACGATGAATGGTATGCAGGTATGAGCATATGTTCTCTGTGGCAGGAAGGCTCTCATGCAGGTTGGGATCATATTTCTCCTTATGAAGAAATTACACCTGTGCTCGGATACTACGATGAAGGTATTCCTGAAGTAGCCGATTGGGAAATTAAATTCATGGTTGAACACGGCTATGACTATCAGAGATTTTGTTGGTATCATGGCGGCAGATACGGTGCAATGAAGCGTCCGAGACTTGTTGATAATGCACTTCACGACGGTTTCTTTAATGCAAAGTATTCTGACATGATGGACTTTGAAATTATGTGGGAGAACTCCACATCCGAGGTTACTAAGGAACAGTTTAAAAATGAAGTATGGCCTTACTGGGTTGACTGGTATCTTACCGATGACAGATATTTCTGTATTGATAATAAGCCTGTTATTACAATCTTCTATTACGATACCTTCAGAAGTAAGATGGGCGGTAAGGATGCTGTTAAGGAAGTAATCGACTTTATGGATGCCGAGTGTAAAAAGCTTGGCTATGACGGTGCTATAATCTACGTTAGCAATTCAGCAGCAGATGCTGCACTTAACGAAGAATTTGCTTATGTTGGTATTCAGGCAAAGGCGGCATACCATTTTGAAGAGCCTTCCTATGATATTGAATATCAGAAGATAAGAATGAATGCCGAGCTTGAAGCAGGCTCAGTTACCTTTATTCCTTCCTGCGGTATCGGCTTTAATGACATTGGCTGGACAGAAACAAGAACACCTCTTGCATCTGCCGAAGACTTTGAAAAGATTCTCCGCTGGTCAAGAGATGAATACCTTCCCAATTTTGCAAAGTACGGCGAAAATGATTGGCACACAAAGAGCGTTCTTACGACAACATGGAATGAATTCGGTGAAGGTCACTATGTGTTCCCGTCAGGACTTAATAAGTTCGGATATATGGATGCTCACAGACGAGTATTTTCATCTGTTGCAGATACACCTGACAGCAAGCACTTTGACGTAGAACCTACTGATAATCAAAAGACAAGATTGGGGTATCTCTATCAGACACGCAGAATTCCCATGCGTGCTCTTCTTCTTGAAGATGCTGCTAAGACGGAGTATGAATTAGTTCACGGCTGGGACTTTGAAAAGCCTGAGGATTGTGCAAAGTGGGGGCCTCTTGCAAAGACAACAGTTCCCGTATTCGATCCTGTTGAAAAAGCTCTTGTAGGTACCATGACAGCTCCTGACGGTCACATCAAGATGCTCTCCTTTGACGAAAACTTCTTCAATGCCGACGGCATTACCGTTCTTCACATCAATATGAAGATTGAAAAGAGTGGTGCTTCAACGGGTAACTTCTACTTCAATAGTGAAAAGAAGGATAACTATGTTGCTTCCAAGGGTGCAAACTTTACAGTTATTGCAGACGGAGAATACCACGATTATTACATTGATTTGACCAAAATCGGTACGTGGAAGGGTGAAATCAAGGCACTGAGATTTGACCCCATTGATACTGTAAACACATACTACATCAAAAAATTTGAATTTCTTAAGAAAAACGATAGCAAGAATCTCAATTTTTCAATAGACACTGCCGCTTATAAGGCAACAGAAAACACTTTTGAAATTGATGGTAACAATATATACCTTGCCGCAAATCCATCACAAGGCTTCTATGCGATGAATCAGTTCTACTATGAATGGAACAGATGGAACGGCACATTGCTTCTTAAGACAGGCAACGGTCATGAATTTAAGTTTGTTGTTGGAAGTGATAAGGCGGTTGTTGACGGAGCAGAAAAGACTCTTGACAAGGCTGTTGAGCTTTATGACGGTCTTGTTGTTCTCCCGCTGACATATATTTATGATGTTGCTGATTATGACTATAAGATTGACGGTAATACAGTAAAGGTCGAAATCAGAATGAAGGGCTATGAAGAAGCTCTTGCATCAAGAAAGATTAATGAGTTTGAGTTTAATCTTAACGGCGATACTGAAAACTGGTCTGTTTCAGGTGGTTCAGGTGTTGTTGAAAACGGATGCATCAAGATTCAGGCAATACACAACGGAACACGCTTTGACCCACAGATGCAGAACAGCAAATTTAATGCCGACACGCTGATGTATGACAAGATTGAGGTAAGAGTAAGACCTACATTCACGGGAACCGATACATCTGGCAGAGATATGACAATATATTTCTCAACGGATATAAACACAAAGCTTCGTGAGGCACAGACAGTTCATAGAAGCTATAAGGACTACACTCCCGATGCCGAAGGCTTCTATACAGTTACCTTTGATATGAAGGAAAATGAATTTTGGGTGGGTAATGCAAAGACAATTCGTTTCGACCCTGCAAATTGCGATGGTTACTTTGAAATAGACTATTTAAAGCTTATTGCAAATCCCGATTCACTTGCGAAGCTTGAACAGGCTCAGAAGGATGCCGAGGAGTATGAAAAGAATCTTAGAAAAGCTGATGACGGAGAACCTTTCTATATAAGAAATGCCGATGCTGAAGGCGCATATGGTCCCGAATATTCATCGGGTTCTACTTTGGTTTCAATTGTTGACGACGACCTTCGTCCCGGCAATAAGGCATTTCTTGTTACAACTACTGCAAAGGGTAAGTCGTGGTGTTACTTCATTGTTCCCACAAGGTTTAAGCCCGGCACAACCTATAAAGTTGACTTTGAGTACAGACTTATTGGTGATGTATCGGGGGGCGAAGCTAACAACATTCCGTTCTCTGTAAACTTCAGATATGCTGATTTTAATGCTGATGGCGGCATTGTTGACAGAAAGGATCATGCAAAAGGACCTTCGCCTCAGTCAAAGGCTTCAACCAAGGATGGATGGATCAAGTGCTCAATCACACATACGGTTGCTGCAAACTCACCCTCCAGATCAAATGACTACTTCTGCATTTTCACAGACCCTGTTGAAAGGGACGGAAATATATATAATCATCAGTACATGCTTGATAATTTTGTTGTAACTGTAGTAGAATAATAATTTGTTTTAATTCAAAGCCGTTTTGCTTAGTGCATTACGGCTTTTTTTGTGTACAAAACGACGAAAATATGGTTGACATTAAGTGGATGATGTGATAAAATATACTAAATAATGGTGTAATATGGATTTTTATATATTTAATCCACATTAGTTCCGGATTTGGGAGGCATATATGAAATCTTTCTTTAAGTTTATGTGTGTTTTGTGTGCTTTGTCTGCAATGTCAGTTGTTGCTTCGGCGGTTGATGAAGCTGATATATATGATAAGTCTTCAATATATGAACAGGGGATAGGAAAAGACTCGTATTCCGAAGCTTTGGGCGGCTTATTAGGTGAGGATAAAACTCTTGTTTCACCTGAAGTGAAAATTTCTGCTGACGAAACTATTGAGGTGCTGTCACGTATACATTCGCTCTATAACGGCACACAGATACCGAATGATTATTATGATTATGCAGTCCAGAACGGTATTGTTGATGAGGAAACTTATAATGGCTTCAGTGACGGAATTAAACGGTACGAGCTGTCTAAAATGATTGCTGATACGTTTCCTCTTGATTATTTTGACTGTATTAATGATGTTTCATACATTCCCGATGTGTCCTCTCAGGAAGAATTCTACGATGATGTTTTGATGCTTTACAATGCAGGTGTTTTCAGAGGTTGCGATGAATACGGTAATTTCTATGCATGGGACGATGTCAGCCGAGGAGAGTTTGCAACTGCCATTGAGCGTATTGCATTGCCTGAAAACAGAGTGACCTACACTTTAAAGGAATTCGGCGGAAGATACCCTGCTGCATATCTTATTGAAGATGAAAATATGTTAAGAGGTGTAAGAAAAGTTACTTACATCGCATCCGGGTGGCAATATGAAAACCCAAACCTTCTCAACGCAAGCGGTATTGATTATTCCAATAATACTTTAGGGGATATAAGTAATACTGAGCGTGTTACAATTAAAAAGGAAATTCAAAGTGTGACGGGCGGTACTCTCGGCTTCCACTCATCCTACATTGTTTCCGGTGAGGGCTCAAGTGTGTATTTCCAAGATCTTATAGGAAACAATGTGTTTGAAATCCTTCACGATGACGGACAGTTTTTTGCAATTGGAAGTGAAAAGAATTCTACAGAGTATGATTTTCTCTCAGGCACTGTTATGCTTAGTCTTTTTATGGATGTAGAGGACAAGACTGCACGTGTTGTCATTAACGGTACGGAACTTGGATCATATGATATGGCTGATTTTTCAGATATTTCACGTGTTTGTATTTCAACAAGCGAGGAAAGCACAATAAGTGTGACTGTAAATAATGTATTTCTGTATCAGAATTATGATGTAAATGAAGACTTCAGAATGTCAAGTGTGGGCGACTCGCTTTTGGGATGGGAAACAGACGGTGACGTTAGTATCATCAGAATGACAAGCGACTCGGACACTCTGAGTGCCGAGATTAACGGATACGGAACTGCAATGAAAAGCTTTGAGGCTGTTTCTGACAAGTTCGTGTTTGAAACCTACATACGTACTGAGATTGGAGAGGCTGCTTGTGTTTCATTGTATGACGGTGATGACAATGCAATTACTGTTATGGCAATGGACGGTTTGTTTTGCTTTGAAGACGGTACAAGGCTTCGTGAATATACGGAGGGTGTGTGGCAGCAGATAAGAATTGAAGCTGATACCGTTAATAATACTGCCGTAATAAAAATTAACGGTAAGCACTGCGGTACAACTGTCTTTAATGCTGACAGCGTTAATTCTATTGAAATAATGGGCGACGGCAACAGTAAATGTCATTTTGACGACGTTCTTTTGTATAATGTCTATGACTATGCTGACTACTGTCCCGTACCTGTTCCTGTAAATGATGATGAATGGTACAGCGGTATGAGCATCTGCTCTTTGTGGAGAGAAGGCTCACATTACGGTTGGGACTGTATTTCTCCGTATGAAGACCTTACTCCTGTACTTGGATACTATGATGAAGGTATCCCTGAGGCTATGGACTGGGAAATCAAGTTCATGGCTGAACACGGTTATGATTATCAGCGTTTCTGCTGGTATTACGGCGGTCACAGCGAGAACATCAAAAAGCCAAGACTTTGCGATGATGCAATTCATGACGGCTACTTTAATGCAAAGTATTCGGATATGCTTGATTTTACTTTGATGTGGGAAAATGCAGGCAGTAAGGGTACAAAGGATGAATTTTATAACAACATCTGGCCTTACTGGATGGACTGGTATCTTACGGATGACAGATATTTCTGTATTGATAATAAGCCTGTAATTACAATATACTCATATTCTTCTTTTAAGGGAATTATGGGCGATGTGGCCGGTGTCAAGGAATGTCTAGACTTTATGGAGCAGGAATGTATAAACCTTGGCTATGATGGAATTATTGTATACGTAAGCGAAGCATCGGGACGTGCCGCTACAAATCAGGAGCTTGCAGAGTGCGGTTTCGATTCCAAAACGGCTTATCACTTTGACGAACCAGCATTTGATATTGATTATCAAAAGATTCGTATGAATGCAGAGCTTGAAGCAGGTTACATCCATTTTACTCCCAGCTGCGGTATAGGTTTTAATGACATCGGCTGGACCGAAACGAGAACACCTCTTGCTTCAGCCGAGGATTTTGAAAAAATTCTCAGATGGTCACGTGATGAGTATCTTAAGTATTATGAACAGCAGGGTATTACCGACTGGCGTTCAAAGAGCGTTATGACAAACACCTGGAATGAATACGGTGAAGGTCATTATGTGTTCCCCACAAGTCTTAATAAATTCGGCTATATGGATGCTCACAGACATGTGTTCTCATCTGTTGCAGATACCGATGACTCGGGACATGTTGATATTGAACCTACATTGAATCAAAAGTCACGTTTGGGTCATATGTATGCTGCACGCAATATTCCTTTGAGAAAATTGCAGTATGATGATATTACAAGCCCCGACAGTCTTAGTTTTATTCCTGTAAAGGTTTGGGACTTTGAAAATCAGGAAGACTGTTTCATGTGGACAGAGCTTTCTAAGACAACATATCCCGTATATGATGCAGATGAAAAGGCACTTTTTGGAACAACAACCTCAAATGACGGTCATATAAAGATGTTTGAGTTTGATGAAAATTTCTTTAGTGCCGATGACTGTGACTATTTGCATGTCCGTATGAAGGTAACAACTCCCGGTGCATCACTTGCCGAAATGTACTTCAGAAATTCTCTTAAAAGTGAGTGGGTATCTACAAGAGGATATAACTTCAGTATTCTTTCTGACGGTGAATATCACGACTACTATGTGGATTTGAAAAAACTTGCTTTGTGGCAAGGAGATATTGTTTCCATAAGATTTGACCCGCAGAATGTCGCAGGTGATTATTACATTAAAAAGATTGAGTTTCTTGCCGTAAACAAAGATGATTGCCTGAAACTTAATGTTGACGGTCAAGATTTATATATTTCTCCAGGATATTTTGAAACAGTTGATGATGAGCTTTATGTCGCAGGAAATCCTACTTCAGGCTTCTACTCTGAAAATCTGTTCTATTATGAATGGAACAGATGGGACGGCAAGATGTTTATCAGAACAAAGAACGGTACTGAATTTGAGTTTACTGTTGGAAGCAACATAGCAGTAGTGAATGGAGTAAATACAAGGTTAAGCAAAACTATTGAACTTTGCGACGGTCTTGTAATGCTTCCCTTGAGCTTTATATATGATAACTCGGGATACAATTATTTTACCGATGAAAACGACGTTATAAATGTTGAAATACGTGCAGAAGGAATCAAGGAAATTATCAATTCAAGAGTACCCTATGAATACGAATTCAACATTAACGGCGATCAGGAAGGCTGGAAGATTTCCTCTGCAACAGGCGGTGTATGGGACGGTAATCTTGTTGCTGTTGCATCGTATAACGGTGTCAGATATGACCCGCAAATACTTTTAAGTGGATTGTATTTCGATGCAAAACTTTATGACAGTGCTACCGTTCGTGTTAGACCTACCTACTCATCCTCCGGCTCGGATACCTCGTTCGCATTCTACTTTGCTACTACAGCTGACGGGGAAATGAATGAAGCCAAGTCCTTCAGACAACTTGCTTCCAATTACAAGCCTGATGAAGATGGCTTCTATACACTTGAGTATGATTTTACATCAAACGATTTGTGGACTGAAAATATTACCGGTCTCAGATTTGACCCTCCTAACAGAGCAGGTACCTATGAAATCGACTATATACGCTTAAATGTTAATGAGGCTTATTTGGAAGAATGTGAACGGCTTGAACAAGCTGAGATTGATTTTGCTCAGAACATTCTAAAAGCAGATAAGGGTGCACCGTTCTATATTGTCAATGCCGATGCTGAAACATCTGATATTTATAAGTACACCGGTTTTGCTTCCGATATTACCATTGTTGAGGATGATTTGAGAGAAGGAAATCACGCATTCAGGATTGCACCTGCTCATAATAATTCTAAGGTATGGTCATATTTTAGAATTCCAACTCGTTTTAAAACGGGTGTGACGTACAGAGTTGACTTTGAGTACAGACTTCTTGGCGATATTGATGAAGTAGACAGAGGAAAAACTGATTTTGCCGCAAACTTTGTGTACGCTGATGTTGACAGTAACGGTTATGTTAAGGAAGCAGTGAATCATTCCATGGCTGCTAAACCAAAATCTGTAGCTAGAGTAAGTGATGGTTGGATAAAGTGCTCGGTAACTCATACTGTTTCCGAAAATTCTCCAAGCCGTGCCAAAGACCAGTTCACTATTTACACTTCACCCCTTGAAGTTGACGGCAATGTTTATAATCAGGTTTATCTCATTGATAATATCAGAGTATCTATTCCTGAATTTTTATACGAATTTGATACAGCAGGGGATATGGATGGCTGGAATTGTTACAACGGTACTAACACATCCGTAAGTAACGGCGTCCTTTCCTTTGATGCTGTGTACAAAAATAATATGTATGACCCGCAAATTCAGTATAATAACATCAATCTTCCTGCAGAAACATTCAATGCAATCACTGTAAGATTCAAGCCGGAATATAAGGATACATCAAGTACTAACAATCTTTCTGTTTACTTTGCCACATCTGAAAATACTTCTCTCAGTGAGTCAAAGACAGCAAGAGTTGATCTTAATAATTTGACTGTAGATGACGAAGGCTTCTATACTGCCACCATTGACTTGTCGAAGAATTCTTATTGGAAGGGAAATGTAACCACTATCAGAATTGATCCGCCCAACAGACCCGGAACGTATACCTTTGACTACGTTTTTGCAGATTATAAATAATGACATTTATCTGCGGACGATTGACTGTCCGCAGGTTGTCTATAGTGCACAAGTTTTCTATTAAATTTTGTTTATAATGAAAGTTGACTTATTTTGCGTTTTTTAGTAAAATTTAATTGTTAAATCTTTTAACAAAGCCTGCGTTTTAATCATGAAAGGAGATTAAACATGAAAAACAACATGTTTCTGAAGCTTTGTGCAACAGCTCTCGCTGC
>JAZNIM010000002.1:0-9264 GCA_045577475.1 Eubacteriales bacterium
AGGCGAGGCTGTAATTTTCATCAACGGTAAAAAGAGAGCAACCGTTGCTGTTGACGCAAAGGAATTTTCCTACGTTTCCTTTGACTTTGAAAAGAATTCCGAGGACGGCTATCTATTGGTGGATGACGTTAAGGTTTACAACGTCTTTGACTATGAGGACTACTGTCCCGAACCAAAGCCTGTTGTGTCCAAAGATTATAAGGCAGTAATGAGTGTTTGCTCGCTGTGGCATGAAGGTACTCACTTCGGTTGGGATGCAGTGTCGCCTTATGACGAATGTACACCTCTTATGGGTTACTATGACGAAGGCATTCCCGAAAGTGCCGACTGGGAAACAAAAATGATGGTTGAACACGGAATAAATGCCATGCAGTACTGCTGGTATGCCACAAATCCGGGAGAAGCAGATGAGCCTATCAAGCGTCCCGGTCTTGACTGGCAGCAGCATTACGGCTACTTCTACGGTAAATATTCCGATATGCTCAAGTTCTGCTTTATGTGGGAAAACGCAGGCTACAGAAACGGCATAAAATATACTCTTGAAGACTTTAAAAATAAGCTGTGGGACTACTGGGTAGAATGGTACTTCAGAGATGACAGATACTTCACAATCGACAACAAGCCGTTACTTCACATTTACCGCATCGACCTGTTTTTGTCCACCTTCGGTTCTGTTGAAGAATGTAAAAAGGTGCTTGACTTCATGCGTGAGGACATCAAAAAATACGGCTATGACGGCATGATTATCGTTGCAAACGAAAGCAATGTTGACAGAAATGCCGAAAGAGTAAAGAGATTGAACGATATGGGATTTGACGGTATCTGTAACTATGCCTGGGGTAAGCCTTCCTACAATCCCGACTTTTTAAAGCGTGCCAATGACGGTATCCTCGAAAATATTGAAAAAACAAATTCAGATATGTTCCTTGTTCCAACCGTTGCAACGGGAAGAAACATTATGGGCTGGTTTGATACCCGTTCTCCTCTTGCAGACAAGAAGCAGCACATAGAGGTGCTTGAATACTACAAGGATATTATTGCAAATCAGAAGACTAACAACCACGGACTAATTTATATGTCCACCTGGAACGAATACGGCGAAGGTCACTGGCTTGCACCCAACGGATATAACGGTTTTGATTACAACGATGCATGGCGTGAATTGCTGACAAATGAGCATGAGCACAAGGATGTAACCCCAACAGCAAGCCAGATGGCAAGAATATGCCACCTTTATAACGATGCAAGAACACCTATAAGAACGTGGCTTCAGTGCTTACCCGATGTAAGCAAGCTTGAAACCGAGGTTGTATACGGTGCAGATATGAGCCTTGACAACTGGAGCTTTGACGACTGTACATACGAAAAGTGCGCTGACGGCGGCTTCAGTATTGTTTCAAAGGGCGTTGATGCAAAGTGTGTGCTTATGCAGGATATCAACATTGCAGCAACAGACTTTGACTATCTTCATATAAGAATGAAGTCCTCTGCCTTTGAAAATCTTTGGGTGTACTATACATATCCCAATGAAGAAGCATATGATTTTGCACCCAATCCCAAGCATATTTCAGCCATTGTTTACCACGTGGGAGAGTATGTTGATTATTATCTTGATTCCAACGAGATTCCTGACAGAGCAAATGTTGTGATAAGAAACATCCGCATCGACCCGTCAAACATCAAGGATGTGCGCTCTGACATCACCTGCGTTGAATTTGTCAGACGTGTTCCTGATGAAAACAGCTATGAAATAGAGGTTGACGGTTCAAGACTGTTTGTTCCATTTTATTGCAAAAATATAGAGGACGGAGAGTATTACGTTGCGGCAAATCCCAGACACGGCATATTCTCGGCAACCAACATCTACCACCTATGGAACAGATTTGACGGAACCTTCTACATCAAGACAAGTACGGATGTTGAATTCAACTTCAAAGAAGGTAGCGACAAGGCCCTTGTAAACGGCAAGGAAATGAAGCTTAAAAAGCCTTTCTACACCTTTGATAAAGTTCCTGTGCTGCCACTCAAGTTTGTGCTTGACAATGCAGGACTTG
Organism: Eubacteriales bacterium; assembly: GCA_045577475.1. Lineage (GTDB taxonomy): Bacteria > Bacillota > Clostridia > Oscillospirales > CAG-382 > UMGS1387. The sequence continues at coordinate 2,055 of JAZNIM010000002.1, forward strand.
CATACGAAGAAAAAGACAGAGTTTTGAAGATTAAAGTTAGATAGATTTATGTATCACAGGAGATTCGGAGTCTGCGGACTCCGAATTACTTTTTGTATCGCAGGGAATTTCGCTGTCTGCGGACAGCGAGTTTCTTTTGACCCGCCTCAAAAGAAACCAAAAACGCTCCACTCTTCGGCACGACTTTAGAGGTCGTGCCTGAGCCGTGGCGGCTCTCTGACAGCAGGAAGCTGAGGATGACGCTGAGAAATCTCGGCAAATCGCTCGCTGTCGCTCGATGGGTTGCAGTGCGAGTGGTGGATAGTGCGTTGCAATTGCTTACTGCTTGGGGCACAAAGGAAAATTGGGGTTTTCTATCTCACACAAAGTAAAAACGTCCGCCGTTGTTTGGTGGACGTTTTGGCTAACCGAGCACTTGAAGCTCGGCTTTTTTAATTTTATTCCGTCGGTGAAGCACTTAGTTTGACCGCTTGCATTTATGGCGGTCAAACGGTACACCGGTCGGGCACTAAAGATGGGACGTAAATCCACAGTGTGGTCACGTCACCGCTGTCGGGCGGTCCCGACTGCTTACTTCTTCTTTTTCGGAAAAGAAAAAGTAAGTTAGCGCTTGAGGAGAACTTCGTTTTCGTACTTAACGATTTCGTTGTACCAAGCCTTGTCTGCACTTACGCCGCATCTGTTGCAATATTCTGCCCAGATATCGCCGAAGGGAAGTGTCTTAACTTCTTCCTGCATAACAAGAAGCTCTGTAAGCTTGTTTTCGTCCTGAAGGTTCTTGAGAGCTGCATTGGGTGTGCAAAGAGCCATAAGGAGAGCCTTCTGCATGCTTCTCATACCAACAACCCAAGCTGCGATTCTGTTGATGCTTGCATCAAAGTAGTCAAGAGCAATGTAAACTCTGTCAAGAGCGTCGCATCTTACGATTTCCTTTGCAATTTCCTTTGTTTCATCATCAAGGATGAGAACGTGGTCACTATCCCATCTTACGCCTCTTGTTACATGAAGTGCAACCTCGGGGAAGAATGTGAGAAGTGCAGGAATCTTATCGGATACAACTTCTGTAGGATGGTAATGTCCGTTATCCATAAGAGGCAGACAGCCGTCATGAGTTGCAGCAAATGTGAGAGAGAATTCAGCAGAGCCTGTTGTGTAAGACTCAACACCGATACCAAATACCTTTGATTCAACGCAAGGCTTAACAAGGTTCTTATCAAAGGGTTCAGCGAGGATTGCTTCAATAGATTCCTTGTATCTCGTTCTGGGACCCATTCTGTCGGAAGGAACGTCCTTGAAGCCGTCGCCTGTCCAGATGTTCATGACACAGGGAATGCCTGTTTCCTTAGCAAAATATTCGGAAATTCTGATACATGCCTTACCGTGTTCAATCCAGAAATCACGTGTTTCCTTGTCGGGGCTGGAAAGTGAAAGGCCGTCCTTAATCTTGGGATGTGAGAAGAATGTGGGGTTGAAGTCAATACCCATGCCGTACTTCTTTGCAAGGTCAACCCACTTCTTGAAGTGCTTGGGCTCAAGCTTATCTCTGTCTGCAAACTCGCCCTTTTCAAAAATAGCGTAACAAGCATGAACATTGAGCTTCTTCTTGCCGGGGATAAGGCTCATTGCCTTTTCCATATCAGCCATCAGCTGTTCGGGAGTTGTTGCCTTTCCGGGATAGTTACCTGTTGTCTGAATACCGCCTGTAAGAGGTCCGTCATGGTCAAAGCCGATAACGTCGTCGCCCTGCCAGCAGTGCATGGCAATAGCAACGTCCTTTAAGGTTTCCATTGCCTTTTCTGTGTCTACGCCAAAGGATGCGTATATCTCTTTAGCTGATTCGTATCTTGTGCTCATTGTGTTTTCTCCTTATTTATGTATATTTATATTTTTCTTTGTTTTTTGAGGGATTAGTTAATGCATCGCAGGAGGCCGAGGATGCCGCCTGTGCGCCTTGGCAAATCGCTCGCTTGCGCTCGATGGGCTGTAATGCAAGGATTAGGTATTGCACTACAATGATTTTGGTGCTAAGGGCAGAAACAAAAACCGTTTTTCTGCGTTAAATGTTATCTGCTATTCTCAAACAGCAAAAAATTCTGCGTGCATAAACGTGGTATAATGAAAAAATCAGGAATTCTTTGTCATTTCCACAATCTTCTTGAACTTTTCGTAGCCTTCATCCCACATAGCGGTGTCGTGAGGCTCGAAGCAGGAAATTTCAAAGGAGTTTGCAACAACCTGTCTTGCTTCCTTTGTGTCCTTGATTTCTCCCTGTGCGATTGCCTGAACTGCAATGTTGCCGAGGGCTGTTGCTTCAACGGGACCTGTATAAACGGGTCTTCCGCAAGCATCTGCTGTCAGCTTACACAGAGGAACTTCCTTTGTGCCGCCGCCGACGATGTTGATTGCAGGTGCTTTAACGCCCGTGATTTCATCCATCTTGTCAATTGTGCTTCTGTAGCACATTGCAAGGCTATCGAAGATACATCTTACGATTTCGCCCTTTGTCTGGGGAACGTACTGACCTGTCTTTTCGCAGAATTCCTGAATACGGCGAGGCATATTACCGGGAGTCTGGAATGCAAGATAGTCGGGATTTATGAAGCATGCGTGAGGCTTTGAAGCCATTGCCATGTTGGAAAGCTCGTCAAAGGATACGTTTTCACCCTGACGCTTCCACTGACGGCGTGATTCCTGTTCAATCCAAAGACCCATGATGTTCTTTAAGAAACGGATTTTTCTGTCGGTTGCACCTTCGTTTGTGATATCGTACTTATAAGGAAGCTCACCTGTGAGAGGTTCTGGAATTTCCTTACCCATAAGCGACCATGTTCCGCTGGAAATATATACAAAGTCATCCTTCTGCGAAGGAACAGCAACAACTGCGGAGGCTGTGTCGTGGGATGCACATGCAACAACGTCTGCATCTATGTCGCCAACTTCATCTCGGATTGCGGGAAGAAGCTTTCCTGCAACAGTACCGGGCTGTACGATTTCACCGAAGATGTCCTTATTGAAGCCAAGCTTTGAAATAACCTCATCCGACCAGTTTCTTGTCTTTGCATCAAGAAGTGCACTTGTTGATGCGATGGAATACTCGGTCTGCTTTACGCCTGTAAGGAAATATTTGAGAAGGTCGGGCACAAAGAGAAGGTCCTTTGCGTTTTCCATCTGATACTTGTTCTTAGCTATGTAGTAAAGCTGATAAACAGAGTTGAAGTTAAGGAACTGTGTACCTGTAATCTTATAAAGCTCCTCCTTGGGAATTATGGAGTGAACCTCATCCATAAGGTCATAGGAGAAAGCAGGGTTTCTGTAGTTGAAAGGATTTGCAATAAGCTGGCCTGTAGCATCAGTAAGACCGAAGTCAACGCCCCAGGTGTCAATTGAAATGCTCTTGATATCCTTATTTTCACTGAGTGCACAGGAGTTAATTGCACTCTTGATTTCGGTAAAGAGCTTGAGCATATCCCAGTAAAGTGCACCGTTGAGATTAACGGGGTCATTTGTAAAGCGGTGTACTTCTTCAAGTGAAAGTTTTTCGCCGTCGAACTTACCTACAATACCTCTGCCGCTTGAAGCGCCAAGGTCAATGGCAAGCATCTTGAGTGGTGATTTCATAGTCGTATATTCCTTTCTTTTAGTTACTTAAATCTTCGCAAGAATGTTTCTGAGTGCCTCAACTGCCGCATCAAAGGCTTCCTCGGGTGTAGCATATGCATTCTGAACCTTTATGTCATCCATGTTTGAAAGGTTCTTAAGTCCGTCAAATACCGTAAGGTGAGGCTCAAGTGTAAGAACAACCTCGGCATCGGTGTAGTCGTTGAAGTCACGAAGGATGTCCTCTATTCTGCCCTCGCCCTTGCCCGCAACAACAATTGAGCCGTCATCAAAGGCATCCTTTATATGAATGTACTGAATGTGCTCCTTAACAGCCTCGTAGCCCTTGTAGGGATCTTGATGACAGAAAGCAAAGTTACCCATATCAAGCACGCTCTTCATTCTGCCGCCGAATACATTCATAAGGTCCTTGCAGTCCTCTACGGTTTCGCCGTAAATTCTTGCTTCGTTTTCATGGCAAAGGCTGATACCTCTCTTTTCAGCCTCACAGAGAAGCTTTTCGAGGTTTTCCATAATTTCGGCTCTGTACTTATGCACGTCCTCTCCTTCGGGATAGAAGTAGGAGAACATGCGGATGTTCTTTGCTCCGAAAATATCAGCAAGGTCAAGGGTGTGCAAAAACTGCTTCCAATGCTCGTCCTGATTTTTTGTTATATCATATTTACCGATGGGTGAGCCTAAGGAGTACGCCTTTATACCGTACTTATCCATGAGAGCCTTTGCCTGCTTTGCCTGCTCAATTGTAAGGGAGGACACATTTGTGCCGTCAATGTTTCTCGGCTCGATATATTTAATATTCTGCTTATTGAGGTACTTGAGCTGATCTTCAAAAACGTTGGTTACTTCATCAGCAAAAGCACTGAGTATGTATTTTGCCATAGTTTGTTTCCGTCCTTTCACGTGTGGATAGTCTTCCACCTATAACTTTACTTAATAAGTATACTACATATATTTTACTTTGTAAAGAAAATTTGGGAAATTTAATATAATTTTTATTTTTTGCTTTTTACACAATTCAACCATCCGTTTACGATTTCACAAATTCCTAAACCAAACGATTATTGAAAACATATGCACATACTGTTATAATATGATTGAACAAGTACTTGATTCTTTTTTGGGAGGAACAAAAAAATGGATATTTATTTAAGCGAACAGCTCAAAAAACTTAGAAAAGAAAAAGGCAACACACAAGAGGATTTGGCTCGTCATTTGAACATATCGGTTCAAGCCGTGTCAAAATGGGAGCGTGACGAAGGTTTTCCCGACATAGCCCTGCTTCCTGCCATTGCATTTTATTATAACATCAGCGTTGACGATTTGCTGGGTGTCGGCAAGGCGGAACAGCAAAAAAGAATAAAAGAAATGCGCGACAAAGACATGGAGCTTTTCAGGGCAGGTAAAAGTGCTGAACGTGTTGCTTTGACACGGCAAATGCACAAGGAATTTCCCAATGACCTCGAAATAGTTTGGGATTTAATGTGTGCCTTGTATTGCGAAAACCGTGACAAAAACGCAGATGAAATAATAGACTGCGGACTAAGAATCCTTGACGAATCAACCAACATTTCCCTGAGAGGCGGAGCTATTCAATTCTTGTGCCTTACTTACTATTACTCGAAAAAAGATTCCGAATCGGCAAGAAAATACGCAGAAATGGCAAGCAGCTTTAGTGTGTCCAAGGAAGAACTGATGCCGCGTATTTTGGAAGGCGAGGATGCGGTGAGATACTGCCAGCGAAACATTATGCATCTCGTTCAAATGATAAGTGAGCGCGTATACATTATGGTGGAGAAAGGCTACTTTTCTCCGGAACAAAAAATTGAAGCTTTTAATTTCGCCTTAAGCTGTTACAAATTGCTTTTCGCAGACGAAAATTGCGGATTTTATCATGTAAGATTTTCAAACCTTTATGAAAATCTTGCATATAATCATATGATTCTCGGACATGAACAACAAGCACTTGACAAGCTTGAAGAAGCTGTAAAACACGCCATAAAATTTGACACATACAAAGACGGAATGTATACTTCTTTTATGGTAAATAAATGCGAAATGTCTCGTCTTGACGGCGTAAAAGACCATACGGCAAACTGGTCGGGAGTACTTGTTAAAGACCTTAAAGGCGAAAAATATGCAATGTTGCAAAATAACGAAAAATTCAAAAAGTTAATTGATATGCTCACGCCCGTTGCCGCTTTTTAATTTGCAATGTATCTGTCAAGTATTTACATTTTCCTTTCTTTGTGTTAGAATAATAAAAACACCCCCCGAAAGGAATACAAAAATGAAAATAATTCTCCTCGATGCAAAAACACTCGGTGACGACATACCCCTTACCGTCTTCTCGGACATAGGCGAATTTGTGTCATACCCAAAGACAGAACCCGAAGAAATAGCCAACAGAATAAATGACGCAGAAGTAATTGTTACAAACAAGGTAAAGCTCCGTGCAGACACTCTCTGCCACGCACCGAATTTAAAGCTTATCTGCGTTACCGCCACAGGCTATGACAATGTTGATACCGCTTTCTGCAAGGAACACGGCATTGCGGTTTGCAACGTAAAGGGATATTCCACGGAATGTGTTACACAGCTCACCGTTTCCATGGCACTGTCACTTATGAACCACCTAACGGAGTTTGACAAGTACGTTAAAAGCGGAAAGTACACCCAAAGCGGAATACAGAACAAGCTCACACCCGTATTTAACGAAATACAGGGCAAAACCTGGGGCATTGTTGGTCTTGGAAATATAGGAAAGAGAGTTGCCGAGGTTGCAAAGGTTCTCGGCTGCCGTGTGCTTGCCTTCAAGCGTACACCCGAGGAAGGCTACACCTGCGTTGACCTTGACACGCTCATGCGTGAGTCTGACATCATTTCGGTGCACATTCCGTCAAGTGAGCAGACTGTAGGAATTATCAGCCGAGAAAGAATAGCCATGATGAAAAAGCGTGCAATTCTCATTAATGCAGCACGTGGAAATGTTGTTGACGAGCAGGCTGTTGCGGATGCAATACGATTAGGAACACTTTACGGCTTCGGCTGTGACGTTTATTCCACCGAGCCTTTTCCCTCAGACCATCCGTATAACAAGATACTTATGCACGACAATGTTATTCTCACTCCTCACATGGCTTGGGGAGGCTACGAAACTCGTCTTCGACTTGTAAGCGAGGTTGCCGAGAACATAAAGTCCTTCAAAGCAGGACAAACAAGAAACCGCGTAGTCTAGTCGCTTACTTCTTCTTTTCCGAAAAAGAAGAAGTAAGCAGTCGGGACCGCCCGACAGCGGTGACGTGAGTCGGGAACGCCCGACAGCAGTGACGTGACCACATCGCAGTGAAAAATCCTGTCACCGATGCCCGAACTGTGTACCGTTTGACCGCCATAAACGCCAGCGGTCAAACTAAGTGCTTCACCAATGGGACAATGAAATAAAAGCCGAGCCTCAAATGCTCGGTTAGCCAAAACGTCCACCAAACAACGGCGGACGTTTTTACTTTGTGTGAGATAGAAAACCCCAATTTTCCTTTGTGTCCCAAGCAGTAAGCAATTGCAACGCACTATCCACCACTCGCACTGCAACCCA
>JAZNIM010000003.1:0-8109 GCA_045577475.1 Eubacteriales bacterium
GCCATCTGCGGAACAGGCTCATCGGTGCTTACCAAAAACGGAAATACCCTGTCAAGAATTACAGGCTACGGCTATCTTCTCAGCAAGGTAGGAAGCGGCTATGATATCGGCCGTGACGGTCTTCATGCGGTGTTATGCGACATCGACGGAATTGGCGAAAGCACATCGCTTACAAGTCTTATAAAAGCAAAGCTGGGAAGCAGTGTTTCGGATATAATTGACAAGGTGTACAAAAACGATGCCTCCTTTACCGCCTCAATGGCACAGTTCGTATTTGAGTGCAGTGCAAAGGGTGATGCTGTGTGCACTCGCATAATACAGGACAATGCAAAAGCCTTTGCCGCAGCAGTTAACGCTGCTCACAAAAAAAATCCGCACATACGCTATGTTGTACTCACAGGCGGAATTATCACAGGCAATAAAGAGTTTGACAAATTCGTAAGAGAAAGCATTGCACCTGAACTGACTGTCATAATTCCAAAAGTACCTCCCGTACTCGGAGCTTGCATGATATGCGCAAAAATGTGTAATATTGATACAGAAGGACTGCTTGAAAAGCTTACAGCACAATACACGAAAAGAGGTTAAAATATGCTAAGAACAGAATTGAGAAACGAAAAAAGCATGCATATCGACAAAATGAGCACAGTTGATATGCTAAAAATCATGAACGAAGAAAATATGAACGCCGTAAAAGCCGTAGAGGCGGCACTTGAGGACGTTGCAAAGGCAACCGATGCCATCAGCGAAAGAATGGAAAAAGGCGGACGACTCTTTTACGTGGGTGCAGGTACATCGGGAAGACTGGGAGTGCTTGATGCCGCTGAATGTCCTCCTACCTTCGGCGTTGACTATGAAAAGGTTGTGGGAGTTATTGCAGGCGGTAAGAACGCAATGTTCCGTGCAAACGAAGGCGGCGAGGACAAGGCAGAAAACGGAAAAGCCGACCTTGAAAGCTATCGGCTCACCGCCAATGACAGCGTTGTGGGAATAAGTGCTGCAGGAGGTGCTGCATATGTATGCGGTGCTCTTGAATATGCGAAAAGCGTGGGATGCTTCACGGCTGCGGTTACATCAAATGCCGACACCAAGATTTCCGCAATTGCCGAAGTTACCATTTTCACGGATACAGGTGCAGAAGTAATCACAGGCTCTACCCGTCTTAAATCAGGAACGGCACAAAAGCTTGTTCTCAACATGCTCTCCACATGCTGTATGGTCAAGAACGGATATGTTTACGAAAACCTTATGATTAACTTAAAGCCTACAAACATCAAGCTTCGTGACAGAATGGTACGCATTGTGTGCGATATTCTCGGTGTAGCTTATGACGAAGCTGAGATGCTTCTTGAAAAGTCAGACTGGAGCATCAGAAAAGCTGTGGAAAAGTAGCATGGAATGAACGGAGGAAGCAAAGTGATTTTTGAAAAATTCGTTGCAGGCGACAAAAGCACAACCTCTTACAAAGCAATAACTGATATGATGCGTGATTTTGACAAAGACAAAGCCTATGCTGACATGATGCGTCTACGCATAAGCGGGGAATTTGCAGACAAAGCTTGCGATATATATTATGTTGCACACGAGGACGGCAAGGCTCTTTCACGTCACTGGTGCGGCTGGGGAAAACACAAGGATGCCATAGGCAACTGGGGCAACTTCTACACAGCCGAAGAAAGCCGTGGTCAAGGCATCGGCGGAAAGCTGCTCAATATGTGGTTTGAAGATTTCAAAGAAAGAAAGAATTTACCTCTTTGTTTCTGCTGCACTGCAAACAAAGACCTTACAAAGGTTTACAGCCGCTTCGGCTTCAGACCTGCTCTTGACGGAAAAGACAGCGGTCCTTTATATCTTCCTGTTGGTAACAGTCCCGAAACCTTCAGAGAATTTGCCGACAGCTATTACAAGCCTTCGCATGTTCTCTACCACAGACCTGTTGACATAGGCTACAGACACGAGATTGACTGTCTTTTGAGGTTTTACTTCTACAACAATAATTTAGAATTCGGCTTCGGTGAAATGGATTACCTTGAAAAAGGTTACTTATATCATCCCGAAAAAACAGGTATGCTGTTCTCTTTGGACGGTCACTGTGTGGGCTGGAGCTTTGACGGCGTGCTTCAGGTTCATCCCATGTATGAAAACTCAGAAATAATCAAGGAGTGATTTAAATGATTTACTCATCCGTTGAAACAAAAGGCGGTATTCCCTATCTTACGGTAAACGGCGAAAGAATTGATGCAAACGCATACATTACTTATTTTCCCAAAAAAGCAATGTACAAGGAATTTGCAGATAAGGGCTACAGGCTTTATTCGGTACCGCTATTCTTCTGTTCTCAAACAATTAACGAATCTTCGGACGTTCCTCCCTTCGGAAAAGGAATTTTTGACATCAAGGGAACCCCTGATTTTTCTGCTATAGACGAGGAAATTCAAAGAATTCTCTCTGCTTGTCCCGATGCCTATATTTTTCCGAGAGTAAATATGTCAATCCCCCGTTGGTGGGAAGAAGAAAATCCCGATGAGCTTAACGATATGGGAAAATTCATCCCCGAAAAAAAGAGGGCATGCTTCTCCTCTGACAAGTGGTACGAGGACACAAAGCTCATGCTGGGTCAGTTTATTGACCACGTAGAAGCCTCAGACTACAGAGATTCAATCTGCAGTTATCAGCTTGCCTGCGGAAACACCGAGGAGTGGTTCTCCTTCGACTTTTTAGGCTCTATCGGAAAGCGTTCCCGTGAAAAATTTGCAGAATACATAAAAGAAAACTCTCTTGAAGGCACAGAGCACGAATATTACCGTTACTTATCTGAGATTGTCGCCACACGTATTTGCGGCTTTTCGGCTTTTGCCAAGGAAAAGACGGGAAACAGACTTGTAATCGGTGCTTTTTACGGCTACAATTTAGAACGTCCCGACAGAGAATCCTGCCACAATGCATTGGAAAAGGTACTAAACTGCGGTGATGTTGACTTCATTTGCAGTCCTGTTTCCTACAGCAACGAAAGACGGGGCGGAATTGACCATCCTTGCATGCTTGCGGTTGAGTCGCTGAAGAAACACGGCAAGCTTTACTTTGTTGAAAATGACTCACGCACCCATCTCACAATGCCTTTATTTGACCATCCTCACTTTAAGCGTCCCGTATTCATGGCTCGTGACAAGCAGCTTGCCATTGAAAACATCAAACTTCACTATGCAAGAGCTCTCATTCACGGTCATGCACTGTGGTGGTTTGACATGGGCGGTGGTTGGTATGCAGACGACTGCTACATGAGTCTTATGGAAAGCTTTCTCAAAACCACAAAGGAAGCTGCCGACAAAGACTTATCAAGTGTCAGCGAGGTTGCGGTAATAATAGACCCTGATATGCTCAACAGCATCCACATGGGTGACAAGAATTACAACACAATTTACGGCGTAAGACGTCAGCTTGGACTTATGGGAACGCCCTACGACTGCTATATTGCCTGTGATTTTGATGACATCAAGGACAAATACAAGGCATTTATCCTTCTTTGCCCCATTATGACGGACACGGCAAAGAAAATTATTGATGAAAACAAGAATGTATTAACCATCACCAATGAAAATTCGGGCATTGCCCCTCAAGAGCTTCGCAGTTTTTGCCGATGCAACGGTGTGCACATTTATACAGAAAAGGATGCAGTAATCTTTGCTAACAAGAGCTATGTATTCATTCACACTGCAGAGGAAGGTGTGCACAAGCTGACAATGCCTGACGGCAAGAAACTAAAGCAGATTATTGGCGAAAAGGCAGACCCTGAGTGCGATGTTCTTAAAATGCACTGCGGTTATTTATATGAGGTTTTATAGGCGGAAATTAAATAAAACAGAGGACTTGCACGTGCAGGTCCTCTTGCTTTTACTTTTTAATCCGTACTACAACAAATAATCTTCAACATGCTCCAAAAAGTATGATGCTGTGCTGAAAACAGTGCCGTCCATAATTTCATCCCCGTTATAAATACATTCTACCCTGTTTCCTTTAACACAGGATACCTCTTTCGGCACAGGATAAACAAGCATTATATGTTTCGTACTGTCACCATTATCCTCATAAAACAAATTAAAGCTCGCGAATTTAAAAACATTGGTGATGCTTGCCACACCTTTCGGAACATCACGGTTTATAAGAAACATTTGCCTAAGTCCCAAAATAACATCAACCTTTTTTTCATCGGGTACAAAATGATACCTCGCGTTTCTATACGGAAGTGTAAGCACGCTGACCTTGATTTTGCCGCCGATTAAATAATCAGCCTTGCCTCTGTTCAAAAAGATTGACTTGAACCAAGGTGACAAGCTCTTAAACTCAGTTCCTATATTTTTACACGCCTTTTTAATTCTGCAATGAAGTCTCAGACGTTTAATCAATAGAACCACTATTTTTATCAGTACGGGAACAAATACCAGAATCAGAAGAATTTTAACCACAATATCACTCCAAAAATTTATTATTACGGTTATATTATATCAATGGGAGCAGCAGAAATAAATAACAAATGGTGCAAAATAAGCGGTCCGATTTTTACAAAAATGCAAAAATAAACGCCTGAGCCGAAGCACAAGCGTTAAAAGCATTATTTACATTTAATTTCATTATACTTATCCATATTGATTTTACCGTCAGCTATCATTTTCTCAACCCAAAGCTGAAGTGTTTCCACGGTAATTGAAATTCTTTCAAGCTCTTTTTGGATACCCACAAAATCGCAAAGCTCTGCATCATCAATAATTCCGTCAGCCGTAATTTCAATGAGCTTTTCCTGTCTGTTCTTCATGGAATTCAAGGATGCCAGCATTTCAAGAACAATTCCCGACAGCTCCTTAACCTTAATTTCAGGTACGTATTCCCTTCCGATACGACAGTCATTTGAGCAATAGTGATTACACAATTGCGGTGCATTATATGCTTTTGACATTGCATAAACGTCCTCCGGTTCAACATTAGATGTACCGTCCTCGATACGCACAAGGCGGTGTTCTGTCATACCGTAAGCCGACATTTTATCGGCAGCCTCGGCTCGTGTAAGGTGAAGCTTTTCACGCTCAAGCTGATATGCACTTTTGTTCTGTTTGGTTGATATTTTTCCCATTTGTTTCACCGTCCCTGATTGGTTTGAGGGTATTATAGCATAGAATTGGTAGAAATGCAATATTACGACGATAATTGTATAAAATGGGGTGGTGTGGTATAATGATAGTGACAATAGAGCTATTATGTAAACGGATGGTTGAATTGTGTTGTCTGTAAAACTTTTAATATAACAATAAAAAATCCTTGCAGGCTTTTTTCTATTTCCTACAAACAAGCAATGCGTGGTTTGCCATTCCGGTACAGCTTTCAAAGCTCGTCATATTGTCGTAAAGCGGTCTCAGGAGTTCAAATTGTTCATCGGTCATATTATTTACAACACTCATAGTTATAAAGAAATCTGTGCCAAGATTCTTAATTTTTGCAAGACCGCATTCGTCAGCAAGTGCGTTCATATCCTCGGGTGTTGAGTAAAAAAATAATCCCGGTCGTTTATCATCTGTGTTTTTAATAAGTCCGTTTATGTTGGCAAGCTCGCTGGGATAATACTGACGAAGCTCATCGTGTACACAAGCACCTGCATAACATCCGATTTTGCTGATATATGCAAAGGCAAGAATCCCGCCACTTTTGCACACACGCTTACACTCCTTCATAGCCTGTTTACGTTCTTCCTCCGGCAGATGATACATAGGACCAAGACACAGTACAACATCATAGCTTTCGGCTGGAATATGGCTTAAATTTGTGGCATCTCCTACACTGCAAAATACATTATCAAAACCTGCATTTTTAATTTTTTCTCTGAAGATTTCAATGTGTGCCGGAACAATGTCTACACCTACGTATTCCTTACACTTGTCAGCATAGTACATACCGTAATAACCCGTAGCACACCCAACTTCGAGTATCGTCTTGCTCTTGTCTATATAAGGGGCAAGATGTTTCTTTGTGTAGTAGAACTCAATTCCTGCATACCGTGACAAGTTCTCTCTGCCGTCCTCGACATTACCGAAAGCATAGCTCTCTAAAATCTGTTTTTCGTTTGATGACATAACTTTTCCTCCTTAAAATAAAAAACAGTGCAAGCAAACAAACAAGTCTACTTACACTGCAATCATCAAATATTATAAAATAAATTACAACTTCGATAAGGGTATAACAATGTAAGCCTGATTACAGTCACTCTGCATGACCATACCAAGCTGCATCATATTCGCATTGTTGGCGAATAATCTTAACATTGTCTTTTCTCCTCTTTGAAGTTTGGAAGATTATAACACAAAAAAAGTATTTTGTCAAGCATTACTTTTTAACAACAGGAATCCAAATCTCAATATACCGCTTTTCTTTAGCATCCTTTGGAAACCAATAATAAACCGATATTTCCGGCGCATCTTTTATCTCATAAGAGTTTGCGGGCAACCACTCCGAAACAATACGCTTTCTGATATCCACATATTCATTCACGGGATGTGCCTGTTCTTGCGTGGTGAAAACAGCATAGGTTTGTTTTGATACAACAATGTTTTCAAAACCAAACTCATGCATATAATCAAAGCCTGTAACTTCAGTATTATACATATTTTCACGCTCATATTTGTCAAGCTCGGCAACATAGTAAAAATCATAACCTTCATCATCAATGTTGGTTACAAGACACATATCCGTGCTAGAGTCCCTTGCCGCACCTTTTGCGCCACGCAATAACCATTGTTTTGCTCTTGTAGATACGAAAAGTCTTTCTTCCTGCCTTTCTCGTTCATCGCCATAGGGCACCCCCGAAAAATGCGCCTTGTATCCAGTCAGTATCATTTCAGGCTTCTCCACAATCCTATAATCCATATCAGAACCTCCTTCTAAAGACATTTTCAGAACAAGAGGTGAAAAGGACTTTAGTATGCCACCATTGCTTTTTACCTGTGACGGCAACATACCATGAAATTGCTTAAATGCCCTTGAAAAGCTATCAGGACTTTCATATCCATACTTAAGTGCGACATCAATCACTTTTGCATCTGTAGTTGCAAGCTCACTCCCTGCAAGGGACAGCCTACGGTTTCGGATGTATTCACCCACAGTAAAACCACAAAGAATACCGAATACTCTTTGAAAATGATAGCTTGATGAATAGCATTCCTTTGCAACGGCTTGATAATCGATTTTCTCGGTGAGATGGTTTTCAATGTAGTCGATAGCTTTTTGTAATCCGCAAATCCAGTCCATAGTTTTTCCTCCCGTCTGCGATAATTATATCAGATTGCGGGTAGATTTTCCCGACTTTCAGTGCGAAGTGTTGTTGGATAGGTAAAATACAAATATTATAAAACAAAAAGAGCACCTCAAACGAAGTGCTCTTTATTGGTGCGGCTGATGGGACTTGAACCCATATGGAGTGCTCCACACGCCCCTCAAACGTGCGCGTCTGCCAGTTCCGCCACAGCCGCATGCAGAATTTCCTTCCAGAGGAAGGAGTCAGCATCGACCTATCTTACCGGGCCGTCTCCAGCCGAGTATTGTCGGCACAGGTGAGCTTAACTACCGTGTTCGGAATGGGAACGGGTGGACCCTCACCGTTAATGACGCTGACTAATTGAACGCTTTAAACGTTCTTCTTCTGCTTCTTTTTCTTTCGTGCCCCACATGGGGTGGTGCACCTTCAGGGATTCGAACCCGGGACCCACTGATTAAGAGTCAGTTGCTCTACCAACTGAGCTAAAGGTGCATTTTCTCTTCCGGGTATTTTCTAATATACCCTGAAAACTGAATAAAACATACTCTGAAGATTTGCTCTTACTTTGTTCAAGCCCTCGGACTATTAGTATCAGTCAGCTAAATACATTACTGTACTTACACCCCTGACCTATCAAACTTGTCGTCTTCAAGTGTCCTTACTAGCTTAACGCTATGGGATATCTTATCTTGAGGTGTGTTTCACGCTTAGATGCCTTCAGCGTTTATCACTTCCATACTCGGCTACCCGGCTGTGCTCCTGGCGGAACAACCGGTGCACCGGCGGTATGTCCATCCCGGTCCTCTCGTACT
>JAZNIM010000004.1:0-15353 GCA_045577475.1 Eubacteriales bacterium
ACCCATAGCCGCCGCGGCGAGGAAGACCTGAAATCCGTAAGGATTTAGTCTTCCGATGAGCGGAAGCGTTTTTGCCTTCTTTTGACGCTTTGGTCAAAAGAAGGTCGACACCGCAGTGTCGAAACTACTGTGTGACAAAAAAGTAACTTGCCATCTGCAGACGGCTACCTCCTTGAATGGCAAAAAAGCAACCAAAAAAGCTGCCTCCAAAGAAGCAGCTTTAACAAAAACACGTAATTCCTTATTGCTTTGATGCCGTAACACTCTCACCCAGAGGCGTAAGACAAGACGCATCCGTGTAAATAAACGCCTTGACATGAGATAGTGCTCTGCCCCTTAAATCAAGAACGGCATATGCAGCGGTGTCGTTTTTTGCAACGGCAACCCTCTTTGAAGAAATCATACCCGAGTTTTCGTCATAGCAGGCAAAGAGAATGTAGGCATTGTCCGAGGTGATGCCGGAAAGATTAAGACAAGCAGATACATTTACCTGCGAATCGGATATGGTAAAGGATGATGAAATAATCGGCTTTGCAAGCTTGAAATTTGCAGTGTATTCACTGCCTGTGGCGGTTGCCGCAGTAAAAGGCTTGTTCCAACCGCTGAATAAATATATGCCGTCGAGAACACAGTCCTTGACAGGCTCGTCCTTGTAAATGGGAACTTGATTGATGGCAACGGTGCTTGTTTCCACTCTTGAACCGATATTCCATTTTACGTTGAAAAATACATTTGAGTTGTAAAACGCACCTTCCGTGCTGTAGGCGTTCAGCGGAACGGTAACGCCCAATGAGGAGCATCCGAAGAACGCTCTTGAGGCTATTGCGGCACTTTGGGAAAAGGTGGCTGAGTCAAGACTTTCACAGCCGTAGAAGGCAGCCTCTTCAATTACGGAAACATTTTCCAACCCTGCTACCGTTGTAAGAGCCTTGCAGCCTGAAAAGGTTCCTGCCGAAAGAGTGGTGATGCTTGAAGGAAGATTGATTTGCGTAAGACTTGCACAGTCGCAAAATGCATATGTGCCAAGGCTTTCAAGTCCTTCGGGAAGTGTTATTCCGTCAAGTGCACGACAGGAGGAAAACGCCATGCTGTCAATAGTTTTAAGATTGGACGGCAAATTGATTTGCTTTAGCTTGAAGCAGAATTCAAATGCCGATTGCCCGATGCTTGTAACGGACTCGGGAAGAATTACGCTTTCAAGGCTTGAAGCATACATGAAGGCACTTTTTCCGATGCTTGTTATTCCGTCCTCAACGGTAAGAGTCTTAATAATGGGAAGAAATTTTGCATAGGGTGCTTCTTCGTGGTTTGCGTAGTCGGGAAGAGCACCGCTTCCTTCAATGGTCATGCTCAGGCTGTTAAGGTCAACAGACCAGCTGTAGTTTTCTTCGCTTGACGTGTATACCTTTGCAGATGCACATAGAGAAAAATACACACAGCATACAGCCGATATCATGAGTATGTATATTAATTTTGCAGTTGCTTTCATACAACCTCCGTTTATTTTTCAGTTGTGTCACATTCCATAATTTTACCCTCTAATTATACATTATAATGAAAAATCTGTCAATAGTCAAATAATCGGTCTAAAACAATGTGAAAAAACGTGAAAAACTTTGAAAAACAAAGGTTTAAAGAGGAAAATCACTTGACAAAGAAGTAAAAGTGATATATAATTATCATATATACGTGTAACTATGCGTATTTTTGGAATTTTTGTTGTTCGGAGATGATTGACATACTTAGCATGACAGGCTGCGGCTACGCACGAAAAACAATTGACGACAGTATTATTACGGTTGAGGTTAAATCCGTAAATTCAAGGTATCTTGACCTTAACGTAAAGCTTCCGAGAATGTATTCAAGAACGGAAGAAAAGATTAAGGCAGAGCTTGGTAAGTATACCACACGAGGTAAGATAGATATTTATCTTTCATATGAGGCACTTCCGGGAGCTGAGGATGCTTTTGTTTCCCTTGATGAGGCGTATCTTGAAAACTATCTTGCATGTCTTAAAACACTTAATGAAAAGTACGGACTGAAGGATGATATTTCGGTAATGACGGTGGCACAGAACAGAGATGTGTTTACCTCAGTAAAGAGCGTTGACTACACCGTTGATGAGCTTTGGGAGAGAATTGAACCTGCGGTAACGGAAGCTTTCGGTGATTTTCATAAGATGAAGCAGGTGGAAGGCAAGAAGCTGGGCGAGGATATTCTCAAAAAGCTTGAAATAATTGGCTCTTTTGTGGATATAATTGAAAAGGAATCGCCTAAGATTGTTGAGGAGTACTCAAAGAAGCTCCATGAACGTATTGAGGAAATGCTGGACGGCAAGGAATATGATGAAACAAGAGTGATTCAGGAGGTTGCCATTTTCGCAGACAGAGTGGCAATTGATGAGGAGCTTGTAAGACTGAGAAGCCACCTTGCACAGTTCACGAAAATCATATCCGAAACGGGCGATGAGCCTTGCGGAAGAAAGCTTGACTTCCTTCTCCAGGAAATCAACCGTGAAATCAATACAACAGGCTCAAAGTGCAACAACGCAGACATTGCAAAAATCGTGGTTGACGCAAAGAGCGAGGTTGAAAAAATCAGAGAACAGGTTCAGAACATAGAATAATTCTTTACTTGGGAGAAATAAAAATGAAGCTTGTAAATATAGGCTACGGAAACATGATAAATTCTTCAAGAATAGTATCGGTTGTAAGTCCCGAGGCAGCACCCATCAAAAGGCTTGTGCAGGACACAAGAGGAACGGGTAAGCTTGTGGATGCAACAGGCGGTAAAAAGACAAGAAGCGTAATTGTTTCCGACAGCGGACACATAATTCTCTCCGCACTTACCTCAGAGGCAATACAGGGCAGAATTAACGGTGCTCAGAGCGACATGGAGGAAAGCAGAGATGAGTGAAAAAATTAAAAGAGGCCGCCTTGTTGTGGTATCCGGTCCTTCGGGTGTCGGCAAGGGGACGGTTCTTAAATATGTGCTTGAAAACGAGGAGTTTGTGTATTCCGTTTCCGCAACCACAAGACAGAAAAGAGAAGGCGAGGAAAACGGCGTAAACTACTTCTTTATCACAAAAGAAGATTTTTCGGGAATGATAGACAGAAACGAGCTTATCGAGTATGCAAGCTATAACGGAAATTATTACGGTACACCTAAGTTTTTCGTCGAAGATATGCTGTCCCGCGGTAAGAACGTCATTCTTGAAATTGAGGTCAAGGGAGCGGTGCAGATAAAGAGCCTTGTGCCGGGAGCGGTTTTTGTGTTTATTGCCCCTGAAAGCAAAGCGGGGCTTGCCGAACGTCTCAGAGGCAGAGGCACCGAAACCGAGGAGGTTGTGAAGGGCAGACTTGCAATTGCCGAGAACGAAATACGCTCCTGTCTTATGTATGACTACATTGTGGTCAATAAGGACGGCAAGGCAAAGGAATGCGCCGATGACATCATGGCGGCGGTAAAAGCACATAACTTCAGACCCGAAAACGTCTACGGCGATGTTTGCGAATTTTTTAATTAACATATAGGCAAATAAACAATCTACAGCAAAATTTTTAAGGAGAAATCAAAATGGTAAAACCTTCAATCGCAGAACTTTCAAACGGCAATATGTACAACAGATACACCCTTGTTATGATGGCAGCAAAGGGAGCAAAATACGTTGTTGACAGAGAAAACCTTGCAAAGGAGCATCCCGAGCTTAACGAGTCTGTATACAATGAAAATGAAATTGAAATTGATTTTAACAATAAGCCCGTAAAGAACGCTATCAAGCTTTTCCATGAGGGCAAGATAAAGATTAAGCTTCCCGAAGAAGCAAAGAAGGCAATGGAAGAGCATGACAAAACATCTCTTTCAGAGGAAGTTCTTTAATCGGCATAATCGGTATTCCGTAAATCGGAGGTAATGAATTGCTTTACGCAGCGGTAAATATTCTCAACGCACCCTATCATATTGATAAACCGTATACCTATCATCTTCCCACACAGCTTGAAAAAAAGGTTAGGGTGGGGAGTGTGGTCGTTGTACCCTTTTCGGGTGCAAATAAGCAGAGGTGCGGTGTTGTGACGGCAATTTCCGATACAACCGACTGTAAGACAACAAAGCCTGTTCTGGGTGTTCCGGGTAAATACATGTATATTGACGGGGAAATGCTTGAGATGTGCAAGTTCATGAAGGAGCAGCTGTTCTGTTCCTTCGGTGATGCGGCTTCCTGTGTGCTTCCCTCGGGGCTCGGTGTAAAAAAGGTCAAAATGTTCAAGAAAAATGAGGGTGCAACAGGTGAAGGCTGCGGTCTTAACAAAGCGGCACTCAATGTTCTTGAAAGCCTTAGTGAAACCGAGTATACCAGCGAAACGGATATTGTACACAACTTCGGAAAAGGTGTAAAGGATTGCCTTAATGCCCTTGAAAAGCTGGGGCTTTGCAGCTTTACGGAAGACTTTGAATGTAAAATCAACGAAAAAAATGAAAAGTATGCCGTTCTTTCAGAGGATGCGGATATAATTGCATCCCTTTCCGATGGCACACTCAGACTTACCCCAAAGCAGGAGTCGGTGTTTGAAGCATTGCTCCACTATGAATCTCCCTGTCCCGTAACCGAGCTGTGTCAAATCTCGGGTGCGGGTGTTTCTGTTATAAATGAGCTTAATAAAAAGGGCGTTATAACCTTTGCTGAGGTTCGTAAAGACAGAAATAAGGAGCTTCTTTGCTGTTATTCCGATAAAGGCTACGGCGGTGATTTCAATCTTTCCGACTCACAGAAGGCGGCATACGAACAGTTAATATCACTGTATGACGGAGGGAAAGCTGCGGCAGCACTTCTCTACGGAGTAACAGGCTCAGGAAAGACAAACGTTATTCTAAAGCTTATAAGCAAAGTTGTGGATGACGGAAAGACCGTAATCGTGCTTGTTCCCGAAATTGCCCTGACAGGGCAGACGGTTGGACGCTTTGCGGCAGTGTTCGGAGATAAAATTGCACTTATTCACTCGGGACTTTCTGCAGGTGAAAGAATGGATGCATATAAATCCATTGTGGAAGGCAAGGCAAAAATAGTAATTGGCACACGCTCGGCAATTTTTGCACCCTTGAAAAATCTGGGACTTGTGGTAATCGACGAGGAACAGGAAAGCTCCTTCAAATCGGAAAAGTCACCAAAGTACCACGCAAGGGACATTGCACGCTTCAGATGTGCTTATAATGATGCACTGCTTGTGCTTGCAAGTGCAACACCGAGTATAGACAGCTTTTATAAGGCACAGACGGGTAAATATACACTTGTCAGCCTTACGGAACGCTACGGGAATGCAACACTTCCCGAGGTTATGTTCCATGACATGAGAAACGAAACCTATTTTGACGTGAAAAACGATTTCGATACGGATAAAACTGCGGGAGGTATTCCCACAACCGTGGGCGGAACTTTGGAAGCAGAGCTTGCAGAAAACCTTGTAAAGGGCGAGCAGTCAATTCTGTTTATCAACAGACGGGGATTTCGTAGCTTTGCACAGTGCCACTCCTGCGGACATACCTTCCGGTGCCCCAATTGCTCTGTAACGCTTACCCATCACCGCAATAAAACCTACGGCAAGGACACCATGACATGCCATTATTGCGGCTACTCCACACCACTTCCCGAAGAATGCCCCGTGTGTAAAAAAAGCGATAGCATTGTGTATATGGGAGCAGGAACGCAGCTGCTTGAAAGCCAGCTTACAAAAATGTTTCCTACGGCAAAGGTGCTGAGAATGGATGCTGATACAACGGGCGGAAAATTTTCACATGAGGAAATTCTGGAAAAATTCAGAAACCGCGAGGCTGATATTCTTGTGGGAACGCAGATGGTTGCAAAGGGACACGATTTTCCCGATGTTTCCCTTGTTGGCGTGATAAATGCGGATATTTCCCTTTACATGAACGATTTTCGTGCAAATGAAAAGACATTTTCTCTTTTGACTCAGGTTCTGGGAAGAAGCGGCAGAGCAGATAAGAAGGGCAGGGCGGTAATACAAACCTACTCACCTGATAATGATGTACTTATGCTGTCCTCAAATCAGGACTATACGGCGTTTTATGACAGGGAAATACAGTTCAGAAAAGCATCACTGTTTCCTCCCTTCTGCGATATTATAACTGTGACGTTTTCGGGAGAGGTTGAAAGGGATGTGCAGAACGCCGCAAAGGAATTCGGCAAAAGTATAGATGAGGCGGCGAAGAATAAATACAGCGATGTCAAGTTTATTCTTTACGGTCCGTTCCAGAATGAGATTTATAAAATAGCGGGACGGTACAGAATGAGATATCTTATAAAATGCAAGAATAATCCTTCCCTTCGCAGAATGCTCTCGGAGCTTATAAAAACATATATGGCAGGACTTAAAAACGTAAGCGTGTCGGCGGATGTTAATCCTGCAAATCTGTAATAAAAGAGGCAATTACAATGGCAATTTTAAATATAATGACACAGGGCGATGACGTCCTGAGAAAAAAGTGTAAGGAAGTAACGGAAATTACTCCTAAAATCATAACACTTCTTGATGATATGCAGGATACCCTGAAAAAAGCCGAGGGCGTAGGTCTTGCAGCACCTCAGGTGGGAATTCTCAGAAGAATTTTTATAGTAGACGTGGGTATCGAGGAAGGCAGAAATGAGTTTGTTGAATTCATAAATCCCGTAATCGTAAGCACAGAGGGCGAGCAGGACGGTGCAGAGGGCTGTCTTTCGGTTCCCGGTAAAAAAGGGTATGTAACAAGACCCATGACGGTGACGGTTGAGGCAACAGACAGAAACGGCGAAAGGTTCACCTATACGGGAACAGAGCTTTTCGGCAGATGCCTTTGCCACGAATATGATCACCTTGACGGAATACTTTACACAGATAAGGCAAGCGAAGTGCTTGATGATGACGAGGATTAAAAATGCTTAAAATACTGTTTATGGGAACGCCTGATTTTGCAACGGCATCCCTTAGAAAGCTTGTTGAAAACGGATATGACGTGTGCGGCGTTTTTACAAAGCCGGATAAGCAAAGCGGACGGGGCATGAAGGTGTCGGTAAGCGACGTAAAAAAATATGCTCTTGAAAAGGGACTTGATATCTATCAGCCTGAAACCTTGAAGGACGGTGCGGTAAAGCCCATACTTGAAGAAAAGTGCCCCGATATTATCGTGGTTGTGGCATACGGAAAAATACTTCCCCGATATGTGCTGGATTTTCCCAAATACGGCTGTATAAACGTCCATGGCTCACTGCTTCCCGAATACAGGGGTGCTTCTCCCATTCAGAGAGCGGTAATGGACGGAAAAAAGGTGACGGGCGTTACAACAATGTTCCTTGCAAACGGCGTTGATACGGGGGATATGCTTCTTAAAGCGGAATACGAAATCGGCGAAAACGACAATACGGGTAAGGTTTTTGATGACCTTGCAGAGCTGGGAGCAGACCTTTTGTTAAAGACGCTTGACGGACTTGAAAAGGGCAGTATTACACCCGAAAAGCAGGACGAAGCAATGGCTACCCATGCGGAAAAAATTACAAACGAGGAATGTGCCGTTTCCTTTGATGATGAGGCAGCAAAGGTGCATAATAAAATCAGGGGTCTTTATCCTTTCCCCGGTGCATTCTGCTATGTAAACGGAAAAATCTTAAAGCTTTGCGAAAGCAGAAAACTTGATAAAGAGTATGACGGAATAGCAGGACAGGTTGTTGAAACCTCAAAGGAGGGCGTTACCGTTAAATGCGGTAAAGGCAGCCTTCTTCTTACAAGATTAAAGCCTGAAGGCAAGGGTGAAATGAACGCCTTTGACCTTGTAAACGGCAGAAAAATCCAAATGGGAGATATGCTTTCTCCCGAAAAATAGTTCAGGAGGAAATCATGTTCGGTTATTATTATTATACACCCGAAGAAATGGCAGTATATCTGTTTGTTTTGCTGCCTGCAATTATTATCTCACTTTGGGCATCCTTCAATGTGAATTCCACATATAAGAAGTATTCCAAGGTTATCAGCGGCTCGGGTCTTACGGCAAACGACGTTGTCAGAAGAATACTTGATGCAAACGGTCTTTATAACGTGAGAATTGAACACGTTGCAGGCGACCTTACCGACCACTATGACCCAAAGGCAAACGTAATCCGTCTGTCGGATTCAACAAACGGCTCAAGGTCTGCTGCGGCAATAGGCGTTGCGGCGCATGAAGCCGGTCACGCCGTTCAGCACGCTGTGGGATACGCACCCATAAAAATAAGAATGGCACTTGTTCCCGTATGCAATATCGGCTCAAATCTTGCACTTCCCCTTATTTTACTCAGCTTCCTTTTCGGAATTCCATCACTTGCATATGTTGGAATTATAGCTTTTGCAACAGCAACGGTGTTCCAGCTTGTGACGCTTCCCGTTGAGTTTGATGCAAGCAGACGTGCAATAGCCATTCTCGAAAACGGTTATATGTCGGGGGATGACTTAAAGGCATCAAAAAAGGTGCTCAGAGCTGCGGCACTTACCTATGTTGCGGCACTTGCTGTTTCACTTGCAAACCTTTTAAGACTTGTTGTAATGGTAAACTCAAGAAGAAGGGACTAAGACTGTATTTTGGAAATGACACCCAGAAAAGCGGCGGTGCTGTCGCTTAATTCCTGTGTAAAAAACGGGAAGTTTATCAATCTTGAGCTTGATGCCGCCATCAAAAAGTACGGCTTTGAGGACAAGGATAAGGCTTTTTTTACACGACTACTATACGGCACCGTAGAAAGAAAGATAACACTTGACTATATAATAAAAAAGCTGTCAAGCGTTAAGTTTGAAAAAATAGAAAACCTTGTGCTTTGCATACTTGAAACGGGACTTTACCAGATTTTCTTTATGGATAGAGTGCCTGACAGTGCGGCTTGCAATGAGGCGACAGAGCTTGTGAAAACAACCTGCCCAAAGGCGTATTCGGGATATGTCAACGGCATTATGAGAAGTGCGGTAAGGCAGAAGGACGAAATACTTGCAGAAATAAAAGCCTTGAAGGGTGCTGAGGGACTCAGCATAAAATACAGCGTTCCCGTCTGGCTTTGCAGACTGTGGCAGAAGGATTACGGCTGCAGCGAGGAGATTGTAAGGGCACTGTGCAAGGTAAAGCCGGGAGTTGCTCTCAGAGTCAATACACTTAAAATCACGGCGGATGAGCTGTGTGAAAAGCTGGATGCGTCACTTGATGCAAGAAAGCTTAATGAGAGAACGGTAATTATACCGAAATCATGCGTAGTACCGGAGCTGTACGGATATGATGAAGGCTTGTTCTTTGTTCAGGACCCTGCTTCAACGGCTGTATCAAGCCTTGTGTCAAAGAAAAGCGTAAAGTCGGAGAGCCCCGTGGTGGTTGATACCTGCTCATGTCCCGGCGGAAAGAGCTTTTCGGCGGCAATAAATCTTGAAAACAAAGGTGTTGTTAATTCATTTGACTTGCATGAGAACCGCCTCAGACTTGTGAGAAGCGGTGCGGAGCGTCTTGGAATAACAACAATTACCACAGAAGAACGTGACGGAAGAAATCCCAAGGAGGAGCTTTTCGGAAAAGCGGATGCGGTTATGTGCGATGTGCCGTGTTCGGGTCTTGGGGTTATTGCCAAAAAACCTGATATCAGATATAAGTCGTATGAGGAAATAGAAAATCTGCCAAAGGTGCAGTTTGATATACTTAATGCATCAAAGAAATACGTAAAAGACGGCGGATTTATCGTATATTCGACCTGCACCCTCAGAAAAGCGGAAAATGAGGATGTAGTAAACAGATTTCTTGAAGAAAACAAGGACTTTGTACTGTGTCCCACGGGAATAATGGGGGATGATAAGGGCTATGTAACCTTTCTTCCTCATAAAACCTTTACGGACGGATTCTTTGTGGCAAAGCTTGTTAAGAAAACGGTGGAATAATATTGGATAAAATTGACATAATGAGCCTTTTTCCCGATGAGCTTGAAAAAACTCTTTCGGAAATTTCTGAAAAATCGGGAACAAAAATAGAAAAATACAGGTCAAAACAAATATATTCCTGGCTTACCAAGGGAGTTTATTCCTTTGATGAAATGGGAAATATTCCCGCAAAGATAAAGCAGGTGCTTGAGGAATACTGCTTTATTAACCTTCCCGAAGTGGAAAAAAAATTGGTGTCGAAAATTGACGGAACGGTGAAGTATTTGTTCAGGCTTCACGACGGAGAGTTTGTGGAAAGCGTGTTCATGAGATATGAGCACGGCAATACAATCTGTGTTTCAACTCAGGTCGGCTGCAGAATGGGTTGCACCTTCTGTGCTTCGACTTTGATGGGACTTAAACGCCACCTTTTGCCATCGGAAATTCTGGGACAGGTTATTGCGGCTCAGAAGGATTTGAACGAAAAGGTTTCAAATATCGTAATGATGGGAATAGGCGAGCCTCTTGACAATTACGACAATGTGAAAAAATTTCTTGAGCTTGTTAATCACAAGGACGGTCTTAATATCGGTCACAGACATATATCCCTTTCCACCTGCGGTCTGTGTGATAAGATAAGACTGCTTGCGGACGAAAAATTGCAGATTACTCTTTCAGTTTCCCTTCATGCAAGCGATAGTGAAACGAGAAAAAAGCTCATGCCCATAGCTAAAAAATTTGACCTTGACGAGCTTATTGACTCATGCAGATATTACATTGAAAAAACAGGAAGACGTATTTCCTTTGAATATTCCATGATAAGCGGAGAAAACGACAGTCCGCTTCATGCGGAGCGTCTTGCAAAGCTGCTAAGCGGCATGATTTGCCACGTGAACCTTATCCCGCTTAACGATGTTAAGGAGAGAAGCTACACAAAAAGCAGTAAAAAGGCAATTGACGAATTTGTAAGAATACTTGAAAAACACCGTATTACCGCAACTGTAAGAAGAAGACTCGGAAGCGATATAAATGCCTCCTGCGGACAGCTGCGTGCAGATAACACTCAGAATAAATAATACTTTTCAGCGTTTCTCCAGAAGGAGTGATAGAAATGGAACTAAGATTTGCCGGAAAAACGGATATAGGCAAGCAAAGAGATAATAATCAGGATAACTTCAGTGTAAAGGAGCTTGAAGGCGGACTTGTTCTGTGTACGGTATGTGACGGAATGGGCGGTGCAAACGGCGGAAGAACGGCAAGCACCCTTGCACAAACCACATTTGATGCATATGTTGAGGAAAACATAGCAGAGTGTGAAAAGTCGGAAATCCTGACGCTTTTGCAAAATGCACTGGATGAGGCAAATGCCGCACTTGTCAGTAAGGCATGTGAGGATGTCATGCTTCACGGCATGGGAACAACCCTTGTTTCCTGCCTTTGTGACGGTCAAAGCTACTTTTGCATAACAGTTGGCGACAGCCGCATTTATGCCATAACTGACGATGAGGTGGTGCAGATTTCTCACGACCATTCATATGTGCAGAGCCTGATTGACAGCGGTGCAATTACAGAGGAAGAGGCAAAAACTCATCCTAACAGAAACATAATAACAAAAGCTGTGGGAACAGATGAAGTAATATCGGGGGACGTGTTCTCCATAGACTGTGAAAAAGTCAAGGGACTTCTGTTATGCTCAGACGGTCTTTGCGGATACCTTGAACATAAAGCTCTGCAAGAAATTTGCCTTGAATATGATGAACCTGAAAAGTGCGTTTCAAAGCTGGTGGAAAGAGCCAACTTTGAAAGCGGTGCCGATAATATTACGGCGGTTGTTGTTAAAAATTCGTAGTGGTGAAAGGTAGAATGACATGGATAAATCATTTGAAAAGCTTATAAACCGCGTTCTTGACGGACGTTACAGAATTGAAAGTGTAGTAGGTATTGGCGGAATGGCATACGTGCTGCGTGCATCCGATTTGCAAAACGGGGGCAGAGCCGTTGCAATTAAGGTACTTAACGAAGAATTCAACAGGGACGAAAATGCGGTAAAACGCTTTGTCAATGAATCGGAAACCATTGCAATGGTTGATTCGCCTAACATAGTAAAAATATATGACGTTGCTATTTCAGACAGCCTTAAATATATAGTCATGGAATATGTGGACGGTATAACCCTCAAGGATTACATTGATAAGGTGGGAGCTCTTGGCTGGAAGGAAGCCGTTCACTATGTACGGCAGATTCTTACAGGACTTTCACACGCCCATGAAAAGGGAATAATCCACCGTGATATAAAGCCTCAGAACGTTATGCTTTTGCGTGACGGCAAGGTAAAGGTGATGGACTTCGGCATTGCAAAGGGACCGACATCGGAAAATCTTACCATGACAGATAAGGCAATCGGAACTGTAAACTATATCAGCCCCGAGCAGGCAAGCGGTGAGAGTGTTGACAAAAAGAGCGACGTGTATTCCGTTGGTATCATGCTTTATGAAATGCTTACGGGTAAGCTTCCCTTTACTGCTGACAGCCCTGTGGCAGTTGCAATGATGCAGGTTAATGATACGCCTGTTGCACCAAGAGAGCATAATCCTCAGATACCCGTGGGACTTGAGCAGATTGTCCTCAAGGCAATGAGCAAAAAGCCGGAGGAGCGCTTTAACTGTGCAATGAGCATGGAAAAGGCTCTTGAATATTTCGTGAAAAATCCGGGCATCGTGTTTTCCGGTGCAGTTGGCGGCGGAGAAAAAGCTGCCGGAGAAAAGAAAAAGCAAAAGGATACCAAAAAGCATCGCTCAATGTTCCCGATTATACTCGGTGTTACGGCTTCCTTCTTTGCCGTGATGCTGTTTATTTTCCTGCCTAAGGTATGGCCTTATATCAGAGGCGGCGAGGAAGGGCTTAATGAGGGAAATGGTTTTGCATCAATGATTGACAGCCTTCTTGGTATTGATGACAATAACAGTGAAGATAAAAAGATGGAAGTCGATGACTTCACAGGCATGGTTTATAATGAAGAAACCGAGGAAACAATCGAGAGCAAGGGCTATTACGTTAAAGAAATAAAGACAACAGGCTATGCAAATATAGACAACGGCGTGATAGTCAATCAGAATCCCGGCCCCGGTGAAATTATTATTAAGCACGACCGTATAGCTATAACGCTTTATGTAAATGACAGCGACGGAGAAGTTAATAAGAATATGCCTGACTGCGTTGGACTTCCAAAGAATAGTGCAGTTGAGCAGATTGTAAGAAAATTCGGACCTGAAATTACAAGGGATGAAATAGAGATTGTTGAGGAATTCAACGACAGCCACAGTTCAGGTATAGTTTATGACTGTATTCCACAGGTCGGTGATGAAGTTGATGTGGAAAATGATACGATTACTCTGTATGTGAGTAAGGGCAAGAAAATGAAGATGCCCATGATTATTGATAAAACCGAAAATCAGGCAAGAGAGCTTCTTAATGCCGAGGGTATTCGCTTTGTGGTTGAATATGTAGAAAGTGAAACACAGATCGGCGTGGTGCTTGATGCAAGCGTGGGAACGGGAATGGAGGTTCTTGATTCCACTACCGTTATAGTTACTGTCAGCAAGAAAACCATCAAGCGTCCCGAAAAGACAGAGGAAGATAAAGAGGACGAAGGCGAAAATGTACCTTCCGCAGAAGGCAATACCGATGACAAAAAGGAAACGCAGGATAATCATGATATCACAACGCCTGCTGAAAGCCATACTGCTCCTACGGGTACAGAACAACCTTCCGTAACGGAACAACCGACCGTAACGGAACAGCCTCCCGTAACGGAACAGCCTCCCGTGACAGAACAGCCTGCAAATCCTCCCGCAGGCGGAGATTCAGGAACACCCTCAGGCTTTGAATCACTTATTGATATGCGAGAGGGAAATTAATTCAGATACGGAGAAACAGCGTGGCAAAACAATACTTCGGAATAATAATTAAAAGTACAGGCGGTCTTTATACTGTTGAGAAAGAGGACGGCTCTCTTGAGGAATGCCGTGCAAAGGGTGCTTTCAGACATGCGAGAATTACTCCTCTTGCAGGGGACAGAGTGGTGTTTGAAAAGGAAGAGGGCAAGGAAGGCTTTATTACGGAAATAAAGGACAGAAAAAACAGCCTTATAAGACCTGCTGTGGCAAATGTTGACCTTTTGTGCATGGTTGTTGCCGTGAAAGACCCTGACCCGGATTTGTTTATACTTGATAAGCTTCTTGCAGTGGCAAAGAAAAACGGGATTGACGTGCTGATTATTGTCAATAAGGTTGATACGGCAAACCCAAAAGAGCTTATCGGGGCGTATAATGAGGCAGGCTTTGAAACAGTGGAAATTTCCGCTGTCAATAAGCAGGATTTTGAGGATGCGGTTAAGAGCATACGTGAGCGTGTTGTGGGAAAGGTGAGCTTTTTTACGGGAGCTTCGGGTGTGGGAAAATCCAGTGTTCTCAATGCGGTTTTCCCCGAGCTTTGCCTTGAAACGGGTGAAATCAGTAAGAAAATTCAACGGGGTAAGCATACAACCCGTGTTACGACGCTCTTTAAAATGGGAGAGAATACCTATGTGGGTGACACGCCGGGTTTCAGTATGCTTGATGTGGCAGGCTTCAATATGCTTGACGTTGACAGCTTGCTGTCGTCCTTTCCCGATATTGAGAAATTTGCCTGTGACTGTAAGTATAAAAAGTGCACTCATGTGTGCGAGGACGGCTGTAATGTAATGCAGGCTTTGAAGGACGGAAAAATAGTGCCTTCAAGACATTTAAGCTACGTTACATTGTTCAATGAGCTTAAAAATATAAAGCCTTGGGATACCAAGGACAGACTTTAAAATAAAAGCCTTTTAAGGAGGAGTAAAGCCAAATGGCGAAAAAGACAGGAGAATACGGCAATCAGAGTATTTCGTCCCTAAAGGGACCTGACAAAGTCAGAAAAAGACCTGCGGTTATTTTCGGCTCGGACGGTCTTGAGGGCTGTGAGCATTCATTTTTTGAAATACTGTCAAACTCCATAGACGAAGCAAGAGAGGGGTACGGTAATGTAATCAACATCACCTGTAAGAAGGATAAAACACTTATTGTTGAGGACTTCGGACGAGGTGTGCCACTTGATTGGAACGAAAATGAGCAGAGATATAACTGGGACCTCGTTTACTGTGAGCTGTATGCAGGCGGTAAATATGATAATGACGAGGGAGAAGCATATGAATATTCCCTTGGACTTAACGGTCTTGGTGCGTGTGCTACACAGTGCAGCTCGGAATTTATGAATGTAACAAGCTATACCAAGCAGGGAAAGTATTCAATTTCTTTTGCAAAGGGACTTCCCACAACGGAGCTTGTTATTGAAGAACCTGTAAGACGGAGAACCGGTACTGTTGTTGAATGGAAGCCTGACCTTGAAGTGTTTACGGATATTAATATC
>JAZNIM010000005.1:0-3299 GCA_045577475.1 Eubacteriales bacterium
TTTTTTTGTCCAATCCCGTTGGGCGTTTCAATCCATTGACCAGATTTGTACAATTCAACACAGTTCTTTTTAAATTCAAAATTATATTTCACATAAAAACCCCCTTCACTGTTGTTGTCCAGTAAAAGGGGTACGTATCATTTTCCGTGGTGCAGTTTTCTTTTCAAAAAACAAACGGAGCACCTTTAAAGGTAACTCCGCAAATCGCATATATGTAAGTTTCTTTCTAAAGAGAAAGAAACAGGACGCTTTTTTTATAGCCTGTTGGAGAAAAGCCTGTGGTCGCTTTAAAGCTTCGGGTGAAATTGTGTATACCCGAATACTTCAGCATATCGCAAATCTGGCTGACAGTTAGGTTTTCTTCACGCAGAAGCTTTTTTGCCTGCTCAATCTTCAAGTACTTGAAATAATGAATGGGGCTTTTGCCTGTATACTCTTTAAAAACAACACTGAGTCTTGACTTTCTCATGAAAAATTTTCCGCAGATATCATCAAGCGTTATATCATTGTAAACATTCTCCTTGAGATAGTCAATAATTGCTTCCATAACATCATTTTTTGCGTCCGACCGCAGAACCGAAAGGTCAGCGTTTGAGGTTACATGTGCATCTCCACGCAAAAGCTTGATTAAAAACTCAGTGAAATGATACATCATAAGCTGGCATGAACCGAAAGCGGCAGAGGAAAAGTCAAGAGGAGCATTATCGTGAAAATCTCCCGAAATGTTACCGAGTGCCTTCTTTGCTTCATTTATAAACAATGACAGCAGTGTTTTTCCCGTTTTGTCAAGTGAAAATGTCTTTCCCGAAAAGTAGTTCATTCCCTCGCTTTTACAGGAAAATGAAACTACCAGCATATTATTTGCCACTTCTTTATTGGAAACGTGGGAGTGCATTTCACCCGGTCCGTGGAAAATTGCCTGCCCTTCATCAAGTGTACAGATGTACCCGTTGGTATTGGCAAGGATTTTACCCTTATCCACATACACCATTTCCCAGAAATCATGCTTTTCAGGTGCATGATAATGGTTTTTTCCAAACTCAAAATAGTATATGTTATGAAATCCCAAAAGCTCTATATCGTTTTTTACCTGTGTTAACGGAAACATACTTTACCTCGCGGAAAAAATGATAAATTTAATGAAATATATGCTAAAGACTTTTGTACAAATTCATTTTATAATAATATTGACAGATTGTCAACCGTATTTTTAACGGAATTATTGATAAATCAAAAATTGAAAGGAAGACTTTTATGAAAGTTCTTATGATTGGTGCTCATCAGGACGACAACGAATTCAGATGCGGCGCTCTTGCAAGCAAATTTGTAAAAAAGGGTTATGATGTAAGATTCTTAAGTCTTTGCAACGGCTGCGGAGGTCATCATGTTATGACTCCAAAGGAAACAACAGCAAAGCGTGCTACCGAATCTGCAAACGTAGCTAAGCTTCTGGGTATTACATACGATGTATGGGATATTGACGACTGCAACATCACAGCCGACCTTCCCACAAGAAAGCGTCTTATCCGCTACATCCGTGAATACTGTCCCGACCTCATTATCACGCACCGTCCAAACGACTACCATGCCGACCACAGAGCAGCAGGTCAGCTTGTTCAGGATGCTTCCTATCTTCTCACCGTACCCCACGAGTGTCCCGAAGCACCTGCAATGAGATTTATGCCTGTTATTATGTACAACGAGGACAACTTCAAGTATCCGCCCTTCAGCGGCGACATTGTTATTGACATTGACGACGAGGTTGAAACAAAGTACAGAATTGCCGACCTTAACGACAGTCAGGTTTACGAATGGCTTCCCTACACCTACGGCACATTGGACGAAGTACCCGCTGACAAGGAAGAGCGTTACAAGTGGCTTATCGGTAACGAGATTAACGAAAATTCAACGGACGAAGAAATTCTGAGTGCCAAAGGACACGGTCACATGCTCAGATTTGCAAAAACCGCTTCCCGTTTCAGACGTGAGCTTATCGAAAGATACGGCGTAGAAAGAGGAAGCAAAATCCGTTTTGCCGAGGCATATGAAGTATGTGAATACGGCAAACCTCTTACAGACGAACTTAAAAACGAATGGTTTGATTTTTAGTACAATATAGATTAGGAGAATTATCATGGATTTTAACAGTACGGTAAAAGGCAGCCTTCTTGAAGGCTTTTATCCCAAAGGCTGGGATATGGAAAAAATCGACAAATGCTGCGACATGGGCGTTAAGCGTGAAGACTTCTGGCACAAGGATTTTAACCCCATAGAATGTGAAACCTTAGGCGAATTTAACACACTTATGGGACACGAAATTGCTCTTCAGATTAAGAAGGCAAAGGACAACGGCACAAAGATTGCTCTTATCCTTCCCGTAGGACCTATGGGTATGTACAAGTGGGCAGTATACTTCCTCAAGGAATGGGATGTAAAGTGCGTCCACGTTTACACCTTCAACATGGACGAATGGTCTGACGGCGACGGCAACACCCTTCCCAGCGACAACCCTGCATCCTTTGAATACAGCATGAAGGAAGCCTTCTTCAACAAATTAGGCGACAACACCGTTCCTGCTTCCCAGAGAAACTTTGCAACTAAGGAAAACCTTCCAACATATCCCGAAAAAATTGCCTCCCTTAAGGCAGAAGGTGCAAAGCTTGTTCTTGTATTCGGTATCGGCAGAATGTGCCATATCGCTTTTTGGGAGCCTCACTTCGGCGAAGAATTTGCAACCGTTGAAGAATGGAAAAAGCAGTGCTACAGAATCGGTGCAAAGCTTCATCCCCTTACAATTGAGCAGAATGCAATAACAAGCTTTAAGAGCCGTACCACCCTCGTTCCCTGCCGTGCAAATACCATCGGCCCCGGTCTTTTCCTTCAGGCTGATTATATCATCGGCAGTGCAGACGGTGCTCTCGGCAGAGGTATGCAGTGGCAGGGCATGAGCTTCCTTACAACCCTTCATTACGGTCCCGACAAGAACATCACCTCAACCTTTATCCCCACTCTCCCCGGCCGTCTTTTCTATCTCAAAGAACTCGCCGGTCCCCTCAACGCCGAATGCAACTGACTTACTTCTTCTTTGCTGAAAAGAAGAAGTAAGCAAGAAGAAAAGATATTAGCACCAGCACAAGTGTAGCAAAAAAACTTATCTCAGATGCACGATTATCCGCCCGTGAGTCAAACAACGACTCGCGGGCTGCTTTACGTTCCAAAAAAGAAGAAGTAAGCAAGAAGAAAAGATATTAGCACCAACACAAGTGTAGCAAAAAAACTTATCTTAGATGCACGATTAT
>JAZNIM010000006.1:0-8319 GCA_045577475.1 Eubacteriales bacterium
TGTCCCCTTGATTTGGGCGATACCTTCAGGTGCTTTTTCAGCGTTCGGAGCGGCTACGGTTATGTTGAGGAAGGCATTGACTACATCGAAGTCAACATGATTTCAGGAAGTCTTGACATTCGCTCCTTCGGCGTACCGAGAACACCGAGGCTTGTTCAGTACGGCGGAAGAAACTGGAGATTTACCGATACGGGTCTTTGTGCCACACTTGACACAAACCTTGAAGTTACTCCCGACAAAAAGCTTACCATTTTAATTGATATCAAACCACAGAATTAAGGACAATAACATGGAAACACTAAGAAAAAGCGACTATAATTACTATCTTCCCGAGGAGCTTATCGCACAAGTTCCCGCTGCAAAACGTGACATGTCAAGGCTGTTTGTTCTTGACAGACAGAAGGACTTCTACGAACACCGTCATTTTTGTGACATAAAGGAATATCTGCACAAGGGTGACTGTCTTGTGCTCAACAACTCCAAGGTCATACCTGCCCGTCTTTTCGGACGCCGTTACATCAAGGACGGCGAAGGAAATCTCACAAGCAATCTTGGCGAAACGGTTATAGAGGTTCTTCTTCTCAAGCGTGTAGAGGACAAAAAGTGGGAATGTATTGTACACCCGGGAAAGAAAATGACGGTGGGCACAAGGGTACATTTTTCCGACAAGCTCCGTGCAGAGGTTATTGACATTCTTCCCGACGGCAACAGAATATGCGAGTTTTTCTACGACGGCGAATTCTACGCAATCTTGGACGATGTTGGCGAAATGCCCCTTCCTCCCTACATCACAAGCAGAGAAAGCGAAAAAGGCAGATATCAAACGGTTTATGCAAAGCACGAAGGCTCAAGTGCCGCACCTACGGCAGGTCTGCATTTCACCGAGGAATTACTCGATGAAATAAAGGCAATGGGAGTTAAGATTGTTTATGTCACGCTCCATGTGGGACTCGGCACCTTCCGTCCAGTAAAAGAGGACATCATCACCAACCACAAGATGCACTCGGAATTCTATTCCATAAGCGTTGAAAGTGCAGACGCCATCAACGAAACCAAGAGAAGCGGCGGCAGAGTTATTTGCGTCGGCACAACAAGCTGCCGTACAATCGAGTCGGCTGCAAGCGAGGACGGTTTTGTTCATGCAGGCAGCGACAACACCGAAATTTTTATCTATCCCGGCGGAAGAAAAATAAGGGTTACCGACTGTCTTATAACAAACTTCCACCTTCCCGAAAGCACACTTATCATGCTTGTTTCCGCCTTTGCTTCAAGAGAAAAAATCCTTAATGCTTACAGAGTTGCCGTTGAAGAAAAGTACAGATTTTTCAGTTTCGGAGATGCGATGTTTATCATATAAACAAAACAAGCACAGCACTGCAAAACAATTCAGGGCATGTATCGATTATTGATACATGCCCTGATTTTTAGTATTTACAAATTATAACAGATGAAAGTCCATCAATTTTGACAGCAAGTCTTGCAGTATTATTATTATTATTAATTTCAGCCGTCAAATCAAAGGTTTTAAGAGTTTCAGGATTAACAGTGCAAAAATTACATTTTTCTTCACATGGGATATTCACATAGCTTTCAAAGGCTTCATCATCAGTGTTCATAAACATGTATAAATCGTAGTTTTCAAAGCTTTTGTGCATAAATGTAATATGGGGATTTGCTTTACTTAATACCGCATCGCGTGAAATATTGACAAAACTTACGTTTTCGTTGTCAAAAACAACATTTACGCCTTTTCTCCTTGCCTCTTCAAGATAATTTGCGAGTTTTGAATTCTGAATAAATCCGACATTTGGAATTACAACATTAAATATTTTATTTCCGTTAGGAGAAAGAATATAACCGTCACCAATCTGACATTCAAGCAGCTTTTTGGAGTTAATGTAATCAAATGTCACCCTGTTTTCCATAAGCTTCCTTGAAGTTTCCATAACACCAAAGCGGTCGTGGAAGCCGTCTCCGATTTCTACCGTTCCTTCAGGCTCAAGAACTGCACACAATTCTTCAAAAGGATAATACAAAAATGTATCAACGCAGTATCTTCCTGTCTGAAACAATGTTGACATATTTGCAACGTGATTTGCAAATGCCTTCATTTCTTCACGGCAAAGAATATTTTCTCCGTAATAGGAAGTAATCAGATTTACACCGTGTACAAACATCATATCTATTGCAGCTTTAAGTTTTTTCAGTGTTATGTTTTGATTTTCGTCTGTCATATTGGACGCTTCAATCATAACCGTATCTTTATCTGAAATATGTGCAGCAGAAGACGCCAGTTTACATGCATTACAGTACCGTAGTGCATCTGCCTGCGATTTTAAATTATCACAACCCGGAATTGCCATGGCAGAAAGATGGTCAAGAATATCACCGTAATAAAAAGGCTGGACATCAAATGCCTCTTCTCCATAGTAGTGTCCTGAAAGCTTTACTCCGCTTTTACCAAGTTTCTCCTGCATCTGTACCGGAAAGGCTTCCAGTGACATGTCAGAAAGAAGTGAATAAAAATCGCATCTGACTTTTTTTGAGTTTTCGGTTTCAGTAAATATATCAACAAGGGACAAAGAAATATCATATCCGTATTTGGTTTTGAACAGCTTCGGCACATCATTATGCCATGGGACAAAGGGAAATGTAGGAATTTCGTAATTTGCTTTATCGTAGATTGAAAAGGATTCAAATGCTGTCTTGTTCTCAGGATTTTTCCAAGATATATACAACGGTGTATTAGGCTCATCTGTAAACACCGCATCTACAACATCACCAAGCTTCGAAAACATCTTTTCATACCCTCTTGTAAACGTAACATCGTAAAAACGTTCTACTGCTTTTTTATCACGTATATTTATGTATCTTCGTGATGCACGAGTTCCTTGACAAAGCTTTGTGGCTTCATAGAGAACTCTTTCAAAGAAGCAATACACCTTCCATTTGCCGACAGGTGCATCAAAGCAAAGACCGCCTGCAATATCCGTGCATTCAGATACATCAATTCTCGCATCAAACATTTCTAATCCGTCAATAACGGGAACCGCAGACGCATACCTAAGTGATGAATGTCCCATGGGACTCGGAATTCTTACAGCACCGTCATTTTCCCCTACATTGACACATTCAGTTACACATGAAAGTGCCGCAGCCTCAAATTCCGGATGTCCCTTAAGTGTATGACCTCCTGCAGCACCGGAAGGATAGTACTGCTCATCGTAAAGCCACACCTTCAAACCGAGTTTCTTTGCATACAGAGCAATTTCTTTTACTCTGTCAAAGGATTCCTTGTCATTTAAGTATCCGATATGGTCAACATTCATAACTATGCCGCCATATCCCTTATCACTCAAATCATCTACCCGTTTTTTCATATAACAGAGCTTTTCCGTATGACCGGCTCTATCCAAAAACGAATAATCATCTTTTACATTAAGAGCTGTAAATCGGAAATCATGGACTATCTGCAAAAGCCCTGTATTCTGCTTTTCAAAATAAGGTTTCATCAATTTTCAACCTCTAATCTGTTATCTCAAAAACACCTATATAACTATATAAATATCCACCGTCAAGATACAGCTTTTTAAGTGCTCGTTCAAGGGATGTGTTTTCGGGAAGGTCTTCATACTTATCAATCCCGGCGGGGAAAACGAAGCTGAACACCGCCTTGCCTTCATTCTTTTGCGGAAACGGTGTAAATCTATTTGCAAAAGCAACTATGTTTGATGTTGGCTTCATTATACTTTTAAGCTGCGGCGAAACAAGCCATGATGAGCAAAGAAGGCACTTTATATTCTTTTCGGGATAATACTGTTTTACCTTCTCACATCCTTCTTTGAAGGCTTTATCGAGATTTTCGGGAGTAAAGTCCGCTTTTTGGGGAATGTGGAAGGAAATCATATCATCACCCGGCTTCAAAAACAGCTCCCACTCGGTTTTGGGATATTCCTTCTTCTCATTATGCACAACACCGTCTTTATCCGAGGCATAGCCAATAAAAGCATCTTCTGTTTCTTCATAAGAAGCAAACCACGAGCCGTCCTCATCCTCACAGCCTGCTGTGCCGAGTACCAGTCCGCTTTTATGCATTTTTTCATTTAACATCAAAGGCACAAGCTCTTTGCTTTTTTTGTTCTTGATGTATATACCACGGCACGGGTATGTTCTCACCTCAAAATTAAATCCTGCGATATTGAAAATTCTTGCGGAAACATAATTACACAGCCAATTAAAGTGGGACAGCGGCAAAATGGCTCTGCCAAAGCGTTCACTCATGGAAGCAAAGCATTTACCGAAGGCACAAAGGTTATTGTCCGCCTCATTTTCGGGCACGCCCCGTGACAGATACCTTTGCCTTGTCATGTCAAGCTGACTCATAAGAAGAATTATAGCAAACACATCTACAGACGTGCTTTTCTGTGCGGTTTTGGGAAGCGGAAATGCCTTGCACTTTTCGGCATCATTACCGAACTCATTAAAGTATTTTACACCCAAGTTAAGCCACACAAGAAGCTCTCCGTCCTGCTTTATATCCTCAGCAATTGACAGCACTGTTTCTCTATGAACGCCAAAGACATTATATTTTTCGTCTAAGCCAAGCAAGAAGTCTTTATCGGCGTATAGTATATTTTCGCCGTCAAAGCCGTCTTCTTCAAAATAAGCATCAAGCTCAGGCGGGTACGTTTCAATTCCAAGACTTACAGCAATTTCATTCAGCTTCATCAGAATGCCTTTCTCTGCGACATCATTACGCACTTTTCGTCTTCTTTAAGTACTTTATAAATATTTGCAACACGTCTTGCAGCAAATTCAATGAATGCCTTACCCATGTTTTCGGTACAGCCTGTTGAAGGATAGCCGCCCAGAGCAAACGGGAAGTTTGTTCCCCAAGCCTGACCGTGGAATACTCCCAGATCTGTCAGATAATCAGCCTTATGAAGGGACTGACCGGGGCATGCTTCAAACTTATCGGGACGGACAAGACCCGGGTCACCGCCCATACAAAGTGCAGTTTCTCTTATATCTCCGTGACCGCCGCCCGTTCCTGTTTCGGCAAAGTGCTTAAGGGTTGCCATTTCTTCGTCTGTGAGCTTTGGATAGCCGTCGGGGTCTTTGAGAATTGCTTCATATACCATATCCGGCTGTGCGTTCTGTGAATTTGTCCACATTACCGCAAAATCCTTCTTTTCGTAGCACATTGCACGGACAAAGTTGTTGAGAAAAGCAGTGTTTCCGCCGTGGGAATTGAGAATAAGTATCTTTCTGAAGCCGTTACGGTGTATTTCTTCACAAAGCTCTGTCATAACGTCAAACAATAGACGGGGGCTGGGTGCAATATAGCCTCTCTTTTTATAGGGTGAATCAAGTTCATCACCCGACAAAGCATGTATGCCGTAAACGTCACCTACCCAGAAGCCTGTTGGGAACACTACTGCGTATTCCTTCTCCGCCGCCGCATTTGCAACAAAATGAGCCTTTACCGAGTCACAGCCAACCGCAAGGTGGTCGCCGTGGCGTTCAAGGCATCCCATGGGCATTATGCAAAGTCCGCCCGATTTTTCAATGGCTTCGTCAAATTCGCCTGCTATTAAGTTTTCCCATTTGTACTGTAACATAATAGCAAATCCTTTCTGCTCTTTTATTTATCTTAGAATGGTTTTCTTTGTGACATCATAACGCACTTTTCGTCCTCTTTAAGAACTTTATAGGTATGTGCAAGCCTTTCGCTGCAGTATGTCAAAAGTGCATTACCGAGATTTTGTGTGCATCCTTCGGAAGAAAAACCGCTGAGAGCATGGGGAAAGTTTACCGACCAGTTCTGACCGTGAACAACGCCGATTTGCTGAAGATAATCAGCTTTTCCCGTTGATTGATTGGGGCAGGCATCGTATTTATCGGGACGGACAATGTCGGGGTCCCCTACAAGGCTTATAAGCGTTTCACGTCTGTCACCGTGACCGCCGCCGAGACCTGTTGAAGCATAGTATTCAAGAGTTTCCATTTCCTTATCTGAAAGCGGCGGAAAATCCTCAGGGCGTCTTTGAACTTCATTATACAGCTTTTCAAAAATCGCCAAATCCGACGGATACGTATTTGTCCACATTGTGGCATAGTCCTTCTTTTCGTAGCACTGACTGCGTACAAAGAAGTTAAGCAGTCCCGTGTTTCCTCCGTGACCGTTGAGTATAAGTATTTTTCTGAAGCCGTTGCGGTGAATTTCCTCGCAAAGCTCCTCCAAAACATCAAACAAAAGTCTGGGACTTGGTGCAATATAGCCCCTTTTCTTATAAGGAGCTTCAAGGTCATCTCCCGAAAGCGCATGCACGCCCATTACATCTCCAAGCCACATTGTTGCGGGAAATACTACCGCATATTCCTTTTCTGCAGCCGCATTTGCAAGTGTTCTTGCCTGAATGGAATCACAGCCTGAGCCCAGATGTTCGCCGTGGCGTTCCATACATCCCATAGGCAAAATACAAAGTCCGCCTGATTTTTCAATTGCTTCGTCAAATTCGCCTGCTGTCAGATTTTCCCATTTATACTGTAGCATAATCATGATCCCTTTCTTAAAAGCAACCGCCGATCTTATATCGTTCAGCCCCATTCTACGCCAAACAAAAACAATTGTCAACCATTATTTTGAAAAGAACAAAAACATTGTTGAAAAGTACCAAATTACTCTTATATTTTTAAAACACGTTGACACTTTCACAAAACAGTGGTAAAATCAAGTAAAAACGGAGGTGCAACTATGAGTATTCCAAGAAACGAATATCCCCGTCCTCAGCTCGTGAGGAACAATTGGTTAAATCTCAACGGACAGTGGGACTTTGAAATAGACGACGCCTGTGTGGGTGTTGACAAGAAGTATTATCTGAGAAGCAGTCTTGAGGGAAAAATCACCGTCCCCTTCTGTCCCGAAAGCAAATTATCGGGTGTGGAACACAAGGATTTTATGAACTGTGTATGGTACAGAAAAAGCCTTGATTTACCTGAAAGCTATAAAGGCAAGAACATTATTTTACACTTCGGTGCCGTTGACTACCGCTCTCTTATCTATGTAAACGGCTCTCTTGCCAAAGAGCACATCGGCGGTTACTCATCTTTTTCAGTTGACATCACTAAGTACTTAAAGAACGAAAAAAACTACATTACCGTATGTGCCTTTGACTGCACAAAGACAAGAAAAATTCCAAGCGGCAAGCAGTCACCAAGGCTTGAAAGCTTCGGCTGTTACTACACAAGAACAACGGGCATCTGGCAGACGGTATGGCTTGAAGCTGTGGGTGAAAACTACATAAAGAATGTGCTTACCGATGTAAACATCGACGAGCCGAGCGTCACTTTCCGCATAAAATTGGGTAAAGCTATAAGCGGTTATGAGGTATCGGCCATTGTTACTTATGAAGGCAAGGAAATGGGAAAAGGCAGTGTCAAGGCATACGGCGAGGATGCACTTATGACGGTAGCTCTTTCCGAAAAGCATTTATGGGAAGTGGGAAAAGGACGGCTTTATGACGTAAAGCTTACTGTCACAAAGGACGGAAAATCTGTTGATGTGGCTGACAGCTATTTCGGTCTTCGTACTGTTTCCCTATCCGACAACGCCTTTATGATTAACGGCAAAACCGTCTTTGGCAGATGGGTGCTTGACCAGGGCTTTTATCCCGACGGCATTTACACGGCAAAGGACGACGATGAATTAAAGGCTGACATTGAGTACAGCATGGCTCTCGGCTTCAACGGTGCAAGACTTCACGAAAAGGTATTTGAAGAACGCTTCCTTTACCATGCGGACAAAATGGGTTATCTTGTATGGGGAGAATATCCCAACTGGGGACTTGACCACACATGCGAGGATGCAATATACATCATGATGCCTGAATGGCTTGAGGTTTTGGAGCGTGACTACAGCCACCCCTCAATCATCGGCTGGTGTCCCTTAAATGAAACCTGGCGACGTGATAACAGGCTTCAGGACGACAGATTTTTAGCGGCAATATACGATGCCACAAAGGCATTCGACAAGACTCGTCCCTGCATTGATTCAAGCGGAAGCCACCACGTGAAAACCGACATCTGGGACTATCACGACTACATTCAATCGGCAGAAGGACTTAACGAGCACCTGTGCGACCTTGACAAGGGACACGTAAAGGACCATCTTTACAGAACACACCCCGACCTTATCGAAAAGTACAAGTACACCGGCGGACCTTTCTTTAACAGCGAGTACGGCGGAATCCGCCGGGATGTGGAAAATGACATTGACTCCCGGGGCTACGGCGATGCACCCAAAACCGAGGAAGAATT
>JAZNIM010000007.1:0-24036 GCA_045577475.1 Eubacteriales bacterium
CAGGTACGGTCACCGGTCTCAGATTTGACCCTATGAATGCTCCCGGCAATTTCTACGTTGATTATATTCAGCTTCTCAGCAAGAAAAAGACTGAAAAATTCATTCTTTCCGTTGATGATGTTGATATCACATTTGAGGAAGGCTTCTTCAAGAAAACTGCAAATGATGTTTATGTTGCGGGTAATGCCGATGAAGGATTTTATAATCTCCACAACTTCTATTATGAATGGAACAGATGGAGCGGCAAACTTGAAATTACTACCACAGATGATGTTGTGTTTGAATTTAATGTAGGAAGCGATAAAGCTGTTGTAAACGGTAGTGAAAAGACGCTTGATGCACCTGTTGAGGTTGTTGACGGACTTGTAATGGTTCCCGTAAAATTTGTTTACGATAACTGCAAGATTGAGTATTCAGAAGCGGATAATGGCTTTGATGTGTTTGTAAGAACGGCAGGATATAAGGATATAATTGCAAAAAGAGTTGCGTATTCTTATGAATTTGAAGTACCCGGTGATCTTGAAGGCTGGAGAATAAATGGTGCGTCGGGCAGCGTTTCGGGTGGAAACGTTGTGGTAACTGCAATTGCAAATTCAAAAGGCGGCTTTGATCCGCAGATATCTGTTTCACCTAACATCAGTGCTAAGAAGTATAACAAGATTGACATTAGAATGAAGCCTGATTTTACAAATCCCGAAGCTGCAAAGAAAAGGATGTATTTCTACTTTGCCACCACAGGTGAGCCTAATCTTAATGAGGCAAAAAAGATAAGCTTTGACTATGCCGAAATGACAGCCGATAAGGATGGATATTACAACATTACTATTGACATGCTTCAGAACGAAAAATGGGTTGATACTGTAACTATGTTACGTCTTGACCCGGGAGATTTTGAAGGTACATACAATATCGACTACATCAGAATGTGGGGAGAATATGATCCAACTGCTGAGGATACATATCTTGAACAAAGAGAATCACTTCTTGCCCAAGCTGATGATGGAAAAGCTTTTCACGTTGCAAACTTTGATGCAGAGAGTACAAATATCCCGCTTATCGCATACTCCACATCGGGAACTGTTTCAATTGTTGAAGACGACCTTAACCCCGGAAATCACGCTTTCTACCTGAAGGCAAAAGAAGGGGTAGAGGTGAAGAGCTGGATGTATTTCTATATGCCTACACGCTTTAAGCCTGGTGTTACATATAATATTGAGCTTGACGTAAGAGTTATGCAGGATCAAAGAGGCAATGATGTTAACGGTGCATCCCTGTCATGGAACTTTAAATACACCGATACTGTTAATGGTGAAACAAAGCCAAATGCAGATCACCATAAGCCTTTCGGCAAGACTATGAACACCGAGGATGGCTGGCATCATGTGTCATTCTCACATACTATTGCAGAATCATCAAACGATCGTTCAACTGATGCACTTACCGTATTTGCAAATCCCAAGACAAACGCTGACGGAACCATAAGCAATATTTCATATATGATTGACAACATTGTTGTAACTGTAGCTGAGTAAAAATTCAGTATTAAAGACAGCCGAGGCCTTTTTACATACTTCGGCTGTCTTGGCTTTTATATCGGTATTTAAGGGCTCAAAATTGCATAGGGAAAGCACTCGGCTTTTCTGCAGTTAAATCAATTTAAGGTACGAAAATCCGACTTAATTTAGTTTGCAAAAAACGACCTGTCTACAAAAAAATCATTTAAAAATTGTGCATTGCTACAAAATTGCTGTAAGTCGGTTGAAAATCTCAATATTGTATGTTATAATTCAATTAACATGCTAACATACTAAGTATAGCAAATTTTTGTAAAGGAGAAAAAACATGAAAAAATCCATGTTTCTGAAGCTTTGTGCAACAGCTCTCGCTGCACTTTCTATGTCAGTGGCAGCATCAGCAAATGGCTTCACCAAAACAAACGAGTATACCGAAGCCAAGTTCACGGACGTGCCTGCAAACCAGTGGTATGCTGCCGAAGTAAAGTCTGCATACGAGCTTGGCTTTATGAACGGTCAGAGTGACACTCTCTTTGCACCCGAAGGAAACGTTACGGTTGCAGAAGGTATCACAATGGCAAGCCGTGTGCATGCAATTTACAACGGCAAGACAATTGCCGAGGTAACAGGCGGTAAGTGGTACGATATGTACATTGCTTACGCCAAGGAAAACGGCTTGATTGCAGAAGGTCAGTTTGCAAACTATGACAGAAATATCATGCGTTATGAAATGGCTGTAATGTTTGCAAATGCAATGCCTGCAGATTATTTTGCAGCTAAGAATGATATCAAGG
Source organism: Eubacteriales bacterium (assembly GCA_045577475.1). GTDB lineage: Bacteria > Bacillota > Clostridia > Oscillospirales > CAG-382 > UMGS1387. Next base: position 2,309 of record JAZNIM010000007.1, read on the forward strand.
ATATTCCTGACGTTGCAGAAACCGAGGAATATTACAACGACCTTATGATGCTTTATAAGGCGGGTGTTGTTCTCGGCTCAGACGATTACGGTAACTTCTATGCAACTAACCCAATAAAGAGAAGTGAAACAGCCGCAATCATCAACCGTGTTGCACTTCCCGAAAACCGTAAGGACGGCAAGCTTTTAGAGTACGGCGACAGAAATCAGGCTGTGTTCCTTATTGATGATTTTACAATGCTCAGTGTACCGAGAGGCAAGACACAGATTGCTTCTGGCTGGATGTATGAAAATTTTGTTGATAACGCTATAAAGGAAACAGATACTTCCAACAATGTTCTGGGTGATGCAAGCAAGGAAGGTCATGTTGCAATTCACAGAGATGTTACCACACAGACAAAGGGCGTCGTTAAGCTTGAAACAAAGTACACAATCAGCGGTAACGGTACAAGCTTTATCTTTAAGGACAGCAACGGCACTGTTCTTTTCGAACTTCGCAACGATGCTGACGGCAAAGTATATGCCATAGGTGACGAAAAGGTTGACACAGGTATCGCTTGTAAGAACGGTCAGTTCTATACATACTATGAGCTTGACCTCGATGTACGCAAGGTGTTTATTCGTGTTAACGGTGATGTAATCGGCACCTTCGATATGTCCAAGAAGGCGGCAGACCTTTCTCAGATGACTGTAACCACACATGATGAAGCTGTTTGCTCTTTGACAATTCAAGAAGTGCATATGTACGTTAATTATGACGTCATGGATATGTTCCGAATGGATGTAGTTGGTAAGGCTCCTTACGGCTGGACGGTTACTGACGGAGTAACCGTTGCCTCGGTTAAGGGCGACCTTGATCCCAACAGCGTAAAGATTCCCGGAAAGGGAAGTGCTGTAAAGACTTTCGATAAGGTTAGCGGTAAGTTTGTTTATGAAACATTTGTAAAGGTTAACGATAAGCAGTCAGCAAGCGTTGCAATTAAGAACGGCGACAAGACTGCCGTTAAGGTTGACATTGCTGACGGCAAGATTACTTCCGACGGCAAGGCTGTAAGAGATTACACAAAGGGTATCTGGCAGCTTATTAGAATAGAAGGCGACACGGCTGCAGGTAAGGCTCTCATTAAGGTTAACAATAAAAAGTGCCTTGAAGTAGCTCTTCCCGTTGACGGCATTGATACTGTTGCCATTGAATCCTACGGCGAAGGCGACTTCCTCTTTGACGACGTTGAAGTATACAATGTATATGACTATGCCGACTACGTTCCCACTCCTGTTCCTGTAACAGACGACGAATGGTATGTAGGTATGAGCGTATGTTCTCTCTGGAGAGAAGGTACTCACTACGGTTGGGACTGTATTTCTCCTTATGAAGAAGCAACTCCCGTTCTCGGTTACTATGACGAAGGTCTTCCTGAAGTAGCTGACTGGGAAATCAAGTTCATGGTTGAACACGGTATTGACTTCCAGCACTTCTGCTGGTATGTAAGCGGCTACAATGAAAGCATTAAGAAGACTCGTCTTTCCGATGCTCTCAATGAAGGCTTTATGAATGCTAAGTATTCCGATATGCAGGACTTCATGATTATGTGGGAAAATACAAATACTCCCCAGAAGTCTGCCGATGACTTTAAGAAGGTTATCTGGGATTACTGGTATGACTGGTATCTCACAGACTCAAGATACTTCTGCATTGACAACAAGCCTGTAATTACTATCTATCAGCCTGAAAAGTTCATTCAGATGTGCGGCGACGACGCAAAGACAACCGAGCTTTTCACGTTCATGAGAGAAGATATCAAGCGTGCAGGCTATGACGGACTTATTCTTCTTGCTTGCGGTGCAGGTAATAACGCAAAGACAAACGAACGCTTTAAGAAGATAGGTTTTGATGCTCAGGTTTGCTACAACTTCGGCGATCAGGCATATATGGCTGAATATTCTAAGAACCGTTTGAATTCTGCATTTGATGCAGGTCACCTTGCGCTTACAGCAATCATCGGTGTTGGCTTTAACGACATCGGCTGGACAGAAACAAGAACTCCCAATGCTTCCGAAGAAGACTTCCTTGAACTTCTCGAATGGGCAAGAGATGATTATATGCCTCGTCTTGCAAAGAGAGAAAGTCAGGATTGGATCAGCAAGTTTGCTCTCCATACGACCTGGAATGAATACGGCGAAGGTCACTACATCATGCCTTCGGGCGTAAACGGCTTCGGTTATATTGATGCCACCAGAAAGGTGTTCTCATCTGTTGCAGGCAAGGATGACTCCAAGCACTTTGACGCCATGCCTACCGACAATCAGAAGGCAAGACTCGGATACCTCTATCCTGCAAATAAAATCGACATTAGAAGGACATACTGGACTGAAGATGAAACACAGACCATTGACTTTGATAAGTGCGAGGTTGTTAAGGGCTGGTACTTCGATAATCCTGAAGACTGCAAGCACTGGATTGCAAGCCACAACTGCTCAAATCCTGTATATGACGCAACCGAAAAGGCTCTTGTTGGTACAACATTGGCTGCTGACGGCGGTATCAAGAATATCGCTTCCGATGAAAGCGTATTCAATGCACGTGATGCAAGATACTTCAGAATTTGCATGAAGCTTGAAGAGGATGTTGCTTCAACAATTCAGATGTACTTCCAGAACACAACTGACCAGGAATTCCAGGCTACCAAAGGCGTTACAGTAAACACAAAGCTTGGTGATTATCAGTACTATGTAATTGATATGTATTCCAACAACTTCTGGAACGGTAAGGTTGACGAATTCAGAGTTGACCCGCTTCAGATAGCAGGCAAGTTCTATATTAAGTCTATCGAATTCCTTGCACCTGCAAAGCTTGACGGATATACTCTTAACATTGACGGAAAGGATTATATTTCTGCGGACGGCTTCTTTAAGAAGGTGGGTAACGAAGTATTTATTGCTACCAATCCTTCACTTGGATTCTATACCCTTAACAGATTCTACTATGAGTGGAACAGATGGAACGGTACACTTAAAGTTAAGACCGATAAGGGCGTGACATTTGATTTCACAGTTGGCAGTGACAAGGTGCTTGTTGACGGCAAGGAAGAAAAGCTTGCGGCAGCCATTGAGGTTGTTGACGGTCTTCCCATGCTTCCTGTTAAGTTTATGTACGACAAGACAGGCATAAAGTACACCGAAACCGACAACGGCTTGAATGTACAAGTTCGTTCTGAAGGTCTTAAGGATGCCATTGAACAGAGAGTTGATAACGAGTGGGAATTTAATGTTCCCGGCGATACTGAAAACTGGGTAATTTCTGCAGCTACGGGAAGTGTTGCTGACGGTAATATTTCCTTCACGGCTACAGCAATGACGGGTAAGAGCTACACACATGATGCTCAGATTACAAATACAAAGGTTCTCTTTGATTCCGAGCTTTATAAGAAGTGCGAAGTTCGCTTCAAGCCTGAATTTGAAAAACCTGACGGGGACAGAACTCTTACACTCTACTTTGCAACTTCAAGAGAAAACGGTCTTAGCGAATCAAAGACTGCAAGAGTAAACTGCAACAATCTCAAACCTGATGAAGACGGATATGTAACGGCAGTATTTGACTTTACAAATCACGAAAAGTGGATTGATCAGGTTTGCACACTTCGTTTTGACCCCACAAACTTGGGCGGTACATATCACGTTGACTATATCAGAATGATTAAAGACCCTGCTGCTGAAGAAAGAATTGCTGCTCAGAAGAAGGCTGAAGAAGAAAGAAACAAGACTCTTCTTGAAGCAGAAAACGGCGCTCCTTTCCATATTGACAATCCCGATGCCGAGGGCGACGGTAAGATGTATGCATATTCTCACAACTCTGTTGTTGAAATCGTTGAGGATGACCTCAACCCGGGCAACCACGCTTACAAGCTCACTCCTCCAAAGGATAAGAAGACATGGGGTTACTTCATGATGCCTACTCTCTTCAAGCCAGGCGTTAAGTACAGAGTTGAATTTGATATCAGAATTCTTACAGATACTAACGGAAACCCTGTTGAAGCTCAGTCTCTCAACTGGAACATGAGATATACCGACGTTGACAGCAACGGTGTTACTAAGGAAATGATGGACCACCACGATACTCTCGGAAAGTTCTCTACCTCTGACGGTTGGAAGCATGTGAGCTTTGAGCATAAAGTCAATGAAGCTTCTCCTTTGAGAAACAAGGATATCTTGTCCTTCTTCTCCAATCCTATCGACAAACCTGATGGAACTTTTGTAAATATTTCTTATATGCTTGACAACTTTGTTGTTACAGTAGTAGAATAGTCTTTATCCGACAGGCGTAAAAACCTGTCGGATTCATTTCTAAATACAATTCTATCTATTGACTTTTAATCTATAAAGTGGTAAAATAAAGCCATATTAAAGAAAGGAGATTTTGAAATGAAAAGATTTTTCAAAATTCTTATTTTATCAATGGTAGCGGCTATGTGCCTCACTGCGGTATCTTTTGCTGCTGAATCCAATGAAGGCGATCTTATCACAATGGCAAATGCTGAGGGTGAAGATCCTTATTGCGGATACAATATCACCCCGGGGGTTTTGCCAATTCAGATTGTAGATGATCCCCAAAACCCTGACAACAAGGTTTATTATCTTGAAAGCAATGTTGTTGAAAAGAAATCATGGACTTATATCTGGTTCAATGATATGACTTTTGTCGGCGGCGAAACCTACTCCATTGAATATGATGTTCTTATTGAAACCGATGCAACAGGTGCAAAAGCTGCTAATCCCGGTTCTCACGGCTGCTTTGCTTTCTCTGAAATCAATCCTGAACCCGGTAAGAGCACACATCATGGTATTTCAGGAAAGAAATTTGAAAACGGTAAGTGGACTCATATATCTATTGTGTATACCGTTCCTTCAAATATCGACACATCCAAGACGATGTCCTTTGGCATCTATGCAGATCCCGGAGAAAGCTGTGGTACCAGTATGTATCTCGACAACATTTCAGTAACAAAATTAAAAGCAGGCGAAGGCGACCCTGATACGTTTACTGTATTCTGTATCGGAAATTCCGTTCTTCAGCACGGCCCTAACGAAAGTCTCGGCTGGTTTGGTAACTACGGTATGGCTGCTTCTGCCTCTGACAAGGACTACTTCAGCGTGATGCAGCAGCTGTTTAAAGCTGATTTTCCTGACGTTAAGACTGAGTGGTACAGACACAATGCTTCAGCACTTGAGAGAACAATAAGCGACTCGATGACCGCAGACTATAAAGAAAGCATAATGGCTGCCTTTGGTCCTAAAATAATGCAGACTGTCCCCGATGTTGTAACTATGCAGTTCGGTGAAAATACTCCCAGAGCAAACGTTACTGCCGAATCTTTTGCATATGCTGTTGAACAGTGCATTGATTTCTGCCGCAGTGTTAACCCCGATGTTAAGATTATCCTCAGCACACTCGCTATCGGCAGTGAAACGGATATTAGAAGCGAAGGTATGAAAATTGCCGGTGCAAATAAGGGCGTACCTGTAGTTAACCTTTCTCAGCACAGCACTCCCGAGAATAAAGCGCTCGGTCTGTTTGAGCATGCAGGCGTAGCGGGACATCCCGGTGATAAAGGCATGCAGAAAATTGCTGAAGAATTTTACAGTGTACTCAAAATATACGCATCCGGTGAGGAGGTTGAATATGACCTTGCCGTAAGTGTTAACGGTAGTGCCGCTAATTTCAAAACTGCTCCCGTAGTTGAAAATGAAGTAATTTACGTTCCCCTCAATGAGGTTTGTGCAAAGCTTGGATATCTTGTTTCATATGACGCAAATTACAAAGTGCCTTGCGTTAGCTTTGGTACAGTCAATGCAATTTTGGCTGTTGATGAAGGTTTTGTGATGATTAACAACAATAAACTTGTGAAGCTTGCAGCTCCCGCAAGATATGCATCAGATAATGTTGTGATGGTTACCACTGATTTCTTCAAAGCAATTGGTACAAATGTGTCTTTTGATAACACGTTTAATAAGCTTTCAATTTCAAAATAAGCTTTGTTTTATGGCTGTCGATGTTCAATTCGGCAGCCTTTTTTAGACAAAAGCACATTTTTTTGATACGAACTATTGACAATTTTGTATATTAGTGATAGAATAATTACATCAAAATTTATGTGTAAAGGAGATAAACACAATGAAGAAATTTTTAATCACACTTCTCAGCGTAGTTTTAGCTGTTACTTGCTTGGCAACAGTTGCTTTTGCTGACGAAATTTCCGTCAAGCTTGACGGAGAAAAGCTTTCATTCGAACAGCCTCCCGTTATAGTTGAAGAGAGAACTCTCGTACCTCTCAGAGCTATTTTTGAAGCTCTCGGTGCAACTGTTGATTGGGATGACAGTACGAAAACCGTTACTTCCGTTAAGGACGACGTAACGATCAAGCTCACCATCGGTCAGAAATCTATCTACAAGAACGGTGAAGCTTTTGAAATTGATGTTCCTGCTCAGATAGTTGGTGCAGGTTACACAATGGTTCCAGTTCGTGCAATCAGTGAATCCTTCGGTCTTGACGTTGACTGGGATGACACAACAAAAACAGTTATCCTCGTTTCTCCCAAGGTTGAAGAAAAGCCTGAACCCGAAGCTCCCGCAGCCGATAAAGTTGAGGGTGCAATTGTAAATCTTCTTGTTGCTGATACATACAAACAGGATGATAAGTTCTATACAACAAATACAGTTGGCAGCCAGCTCGTTGTTGTTGACAACCCCAAGGTTGAAGGCGATAAGGTATTCTTCCTTGAAACCAATATAACAGACAAGGATGCTTGGACATACTTCTGGGCAAAGCCTGAAAACAACTATGTTGCGGGCGGTCGTTACATTATTGAGTATGATGTTCTTATCCATGATACCGATGCTAAGGGTGAAAAGCTTGGTGACAAGAAGGTAAGCGTTGGTAATAACATAAGATATGGCGAACAGGGCATTCCTTCAAAGGATCACGGTGTTGGCCAGATTAATGTTGGTACTGAAGAATGGCAGCACATTATGCTTATCACAACAGTTCCCGAAACTCTTGATACAGCTGCTAATATGATGTTCGGTATCTTTGCTTCACCCAAGGAAACACATTGCTACTCATTCTATGTTGATAACATTTCTGTTATTCCTTATACCGGCAATCTTGCTGACGGTTTTGTTGATGTTGAGGCTGAAAAGAGGGCTGAAAAGCTTGCAAGCTTTGATATTGATGCAGTAGAAGGTCTTGCTTATGATTTTGACGGCGAAGATTTTGCTCCGTTTAGCATAAACAAAGCATATGATCCTGCTGTTGCTGACGGTCACTTTAATCTTACAATTGAAGAAGACGACAGCATTGATGTTCAGTTCGGCACTAAGAGCGTTGATTTTGTTGCTGATGACTATAACAGACTTGCGTTTAAGGTTAAAGCTGATGTTAACGACATTGCAAAGACTTACTTCGCTTTGTACTTTGCTACAGAAGACGATCCTAAGCTCAGCCAGTCTAAGTGCGTACAGTTAACCTATCCCAGTGCAAAGCTCACAGATGATGGTTATTATGTAGGCATTATTGATCTTGGCGATAACGAATTCTGGAATGGCAAAATTGTTGAAATCAGATTTGACCCCGTTCAGGGCGTATATGGCACGCTTTCTATTGATAAGCTGGTGTTCTTCAAAGAATAATTTTGTTTTCGAGTACCGCAGAGAAATCTGCGGTACTTTTTTTATTTTAAAATATATGTAAGCCGTTGCCGGGTTTACAGCATGTGTTGCGATATTTTTTTCAGTTTTTTCTTTTTGTTATTAAGCTTGAAAAACATATTTTTATTAGTTAGCAATTGCGGATTAATCGGTTGTTTGGTTATATTGTTTTTTGTCATAAAGAAAAACTCAGTGTAGTTAAAATGTAAATAAATATAATTTTATTTATAAAGTCATTCCATTTTAAACTCGTTTGTGATATACTTATGTTGTTATATTTTAATTACAATCGGAGGTTTGTCGCTGTGGATATAATCAAGAGCACAGGAGCATTCGTTTTGGGACGTCTGACTTCAATATCTTTTTTTGATATACTTGATATAGCAATTGTTTCTGTTATTTTTTACTATATTTTCCGTTTTATCAGCGACAGACGTGCAGGACGTCTTGCTGTAGGTGTCATTTTGATTCTTGCTGCACTTTTCGCAAGCGATATATTTAATATGCACACTCTTAATTTTCTTCTTACTAATGTTGTGCAGGTGGGAATAATCGGTCTGCTTATTGTTTTTCAATCTGAACTTCGTTCATTTCTTGAAAAAATGGGCGGCAGCTCTTTGATTGGCAATCTCAACAAGAGAAGCGGCGACATGAAGGCAATAATGGATTGTATAAATAATGTAGCGGAAGCATGCGAAGAATTTTCCAATGATAAGACAGGTGCTCTTATTGTATTTGAGCGCAGCACAAAGCTGGGTGATGTAATAAGAACCGGTACAGTTATTAATTCCGACCCTGCGGTATTCCTTATTAAAAATATATTTTTCAATAAGGCACCTTTGCATGACGGTGCATTAATAATTAGAAATTTCAAATTGTATTCTGCCGGTTGCTTTTTACCGCTGTCGCAGAATGAAAACATTATAAAAGATCTTGGCACAAGACACAGAGCTGCAATTGGAATGAGTGAAAACTCGGATAGCGTGGTTGTGGTTGTATCTGAAGAAACCGGTACTATTTCTATTGCACAAAACGGGGTTCTCACCAGAGATTATAATTCAAAAACCTTAAAGGATGAGCTTGTAAAGCTGCTTATAGGTGAAGATGGCAGTAAACAAAAGCAGCCAAAACACTTATTCGGAAAAAATTTCAAGAATAATACATAAGGAGAAGAAGCATGAAGCAAATCGAAAATAAAAAACGAACCGATATATTGCCAAAAATCTTCTCTGTGATTGCTGCTGTTATTCTTTGGTTTTATGTAATAGATGTTCGTACAACAACTGAAGAAATGACTGTGTACGGCGTTCCGATTGTACTTAATAATTTTTCCTATACTGACGGACTTGATATTGTTTCGGGCAAAGACTTTACTGTTGATGTACAGGTGCGGGGTAAAAAGTCAGAGCTGTCACAGATTTCTATACAGGATATATATGCCAGCGTGGATATGAGCGGTATTGATTATGCAGGAACACACAAAATGGATGTAAATGTTGTGTGTCTTAAGAACGGTGTTACAATAGCCAATAAAAACGTCTCTCAGATTAATGTAAATGTTGACAGAAACGTGGCCGATGTTGTTCCTGTAGAAACTGTTATGCTATATACAATAGAAGAAGATATTTATCAGATGGGTGTACCTACTTTATCATTTGAAAATGTTCGTGTAACAGGACCTCAGAATTTGGTTGAATCTGTTGTTAAGGCTAAGGTAGAAATGAATATTGGTAAGGTTGAAAACAATATTACTTATACAGGAAAACTTAAGCTTTACGATGAGAATGAAAGAGTCGTTGACAGCCCTTATCTCAAGCTTTCCGAAGATGTTGTAAAAGTGGAAATTCCCGTATACAAAACCGAACTTAAAAACGTTGTTCCGATGTTTTATAACACTAATCTTGAATACGAATATACAGTTGTGCCTTCTCAAGTATATGTTAAGGGCAGTGTAAGCGGGGTAGAAGGCATTAAAAATGCCGTTACGGATCCCATAAATGATGTAGTACCCATGCTTGTGGTAAAGCGTCTTAATTTACCTGCAGGTGTTACGGCACATGATGCTGATGGTAATCTTATTGATACTGTAAGAATCAATATTACCTCTGTTGTTGATAAAAGAGTGAATGATGATGAGCAAGCAATTGACAAATCTACCGAAGAAACTGCTGCTGATACTGTGAGTGAAGATTAACTGTAATGAATAATAATGTTTTGGATACAAATTACGCACTTGTCAGAAATATAAAAGTTCCCGTTAATGCTTTTCACGATATGGATTATGATGCTGCTGCTATAGAAAAGGCTTTGAAGCTTGTATCAAAAAGCGAGTATAGAAATGCTTTAAACAAGAATGGTGCTTTTGTTTTTAAAAAGAGTGTAGATGCACGTGATAAAAATTCCATCTACTTCATTTATACAGTTGCGTTTAAGCTGACGGATTATGTTCACATAGCAAAAGAAAAAAGAACAGGTATTGATTTTTGCAGTGCTTCAACTCCGGATTTTTCGTGTAAAAAGCCACTTAATGTACCACCTATCGTTGTGGGGTTTGGACCTGCCGGAATGTTTTGTGCCCTTGCGCTTGCCAAGGCGGGGCTTAATCCCGTTGTTATTGAGCGTGGAAGTAATGTGGACGAACGTACCGATAAGGTAAATGAATATTGGAATGGCGGAAGGCTTGACAGAGAAACCAACGTTCAATTCGGCGAAGGTGGTGCGGGTACTTTTTCCGATGGAAAACTGTTGACAAGAATTAGCGATGATCTTTGTCATTATGTTATTGAGCAGTTTGTTAAGAACGGTGCACCAAGCGAAATAAGTTACCTTGCAAAGCCCCATATCGGCACCGATAACTTAAGAAGAGTTGTAAAAAATATCAGAAATGAAATCATCCGTTTGGGTGGTAAGGTTTTATTTAACACTCGTGTGGAAAACGTTAATTACGATGCATCAGGAAAAGTTAAATCCGTAACTGTTTGTGGCGGAGAGAAGCTTTCATGCAGTGCTGTTTTTCTTTGTATCGGTCACAGTGCTCGTGACACGGTAAAAAGCCTCATAAGAGAAGGCGTGTGTGTTGAGCCTAAGCCTTTTTCTGTTGGTGTCAGAATAGAACATCTTCAGAAGGATATTGATGCATCTCTTTACGGTAAATACGCAGGAAACAAGGCTCTTGGTGTGTCATCATATACGCTTTCACGCAGGTTTGGGAACAGAGCCGTTTATTCCTTCTGTATGTGTCCCGGAGGAACAGTAGTTGCTTCAGCTTCCGATAACGGTCAAATAGTTACGAACGGAATGAGTAATTATTCTCGTGACGGTGTTAATGCAAATTCCGCAATTGCCGTTTCTGTTGACACTTCTGATTACGGTTGTACGGTTGACGGTGCAATTGAATTTCAGGAAAGCATTGAACGCAAAGCGTTTGAAGTTGCAGGCTCTAACGGAGCTGCGCCTATTCAATTACTGGGCGATTTTCTTGAGGATAGAGCATTGAATGAACCATCGAGGATTATACCGACTTATACCGGTAAAACCGTTATTAGAAAAGCACAGGATGTATTTCCTGAGTTTATCTGTACTAATCTTGCTGACGGTATTCGGATGTTTAATCGTGACATTGAAGGATTTTCATGTGAGGATGCCGTTCTTACTTTTCCAGAAACAAGAACCTCTTCACCGGTTCGAATACCCAGAAATTCCTCGCTTACAGCGGATAGATTCACGAATTTGTATCCTTGCGGAGAAGGTGCAGGATATGCAGGCGGTATTACAAGTGCTGCGGTTGACGGACTTCGTGCTGCACTTTCGTTTATTAATAGTTGAAATGGGTTTGAAGTATGAAAGCTATAGCAAAGGTTGTAGATGTAAAGGGTGGAACTGCCACCGTGGTTTCCAAAAGAAGCAGTGCTTGTGAATCCTGCCATAACTGTGAAAATGGCGGTGTTTGCCACGCTCAGCTTGTTTTTGGCAATCAGGTTGAAGAAGTTGTTCTTGATGTAAAAAATACGCTTAATGCCAAGATCGGTGATATTGTTGAGCTTGAAACATCTACAAACAGAACGCTGTTTGTTTCAATCATAATCTTTATTTTGCCGATAATAGTATCTGTTATTTCATACTTTGTAGCAGATAAAGTCACTGATATAGAATACATTTCCGCATTATCTATGATTGTATGCTTTGTGACAATGTTTGCAATTGTAACTAAAATAATGAATTTATACACAAAAAAGCATTTAACTGCATACATAGTAAAAATTTTGGAAGAGAGCGATAGTTGAGTTGAAAGAAAATAATACTAAGAATATATGGACAGTGGGAACGGTTGATAATAATAAGGTTGAAGCTATATGCAAGCAACTGAATGTAAAGCCGTTTATTGCAAAAATCCTTGTTGCAAAGGGTTTTGATACACCGGAAGCTGCGACAAGCTATCTGACAGGCAGTATTCATGATCTTGCAGACCCGTTTCTGCTTAAAGATATGTCGGTTGCGGTCGAACGCATTAAACGTGCAGTTTCCGAAGGAGAAAAAATACTTATATACGGTGATTATGATGTTGACGGCATAACTTCTGTAGCCGCTCTTTGGCGATATCTCACATTTAAGGGAGCAAACGTTGTAACTTATATTCCCGAAAGAATTAATGAAGGTTACGGTCTTAATGTTGCTGCAATTGAAAAATTTGCTGCTGAAGGCATAAATTTAATCATTACCGTTGACAGCGGAATAACTGCCCATGAGGAAATTGATTTTGCAAATTCTATCGGAATAGATGTTGTAATTACTGACCATCATGAGTGCCGCGAGGAATTACCAAACGCTTTTGCTGTCGTAAATCCTCACAGAAATGACAGTGAATACCCCTTTAAAGAGCTTGCAGGAGTAGGTGTTGTTTTCAGGCTGATTTGTGCACTTGAGAATAATAAGAATCTTGCAAATCTTTGTTCAAAGTACAGCGATATCGTAGCACTCGGCACGGTTGCAGATGTAATGCCCATAATCGGCGAAAACAGAATAATTGTAAAGCAAGGTCTTGCTTCTCTGGTCAATACCAAGAACAAGGGGCTTTGTGCTCTTATATCGCAGACGTTTTCTGAACGCCGTATGGCTCAGAGAAAGAACCTTACAGCTTCTTCAATCGGTTTTGGACTTGCACCGAGAATCAATGCTGCCGGCCGTATCGGTGACGTTAACAAAGCTCTCCAGCTTCTTATAACGGAAGATAAGGCTGAAGCAGAAGAAATCGCTATCTATCTTTGTTCTGTTAACCGTCAAAGACAGTATATTGAAAACCAGATTTTTGAGCAGGCTGTTTCACAGATTGAGTCATCACATGATTTTGACAATGATAAAGTTATTGTATTATTTTCCGAGAGCTGGCACATTGGTGTGATTGGAATTGTTGCCTCAAAAATCACAGAACGCTACAAGCTCCCCTCGATTCTGATTTCAATTGACGGTGATGTAGGAAAAGGTTCAGGCAGAAGTGTCAAGGGCTTTAATATAAATGAAGCTATTTGTGCTTGTAAGGATTTACTTATAAAATACGGCGGTCATGAGCTTGCTGCAGGTCTTACCATTGATAAAAACAATGTAGATGCCTTTAGAAAAGCCATAAATGAATACGCAAAAAAATCTTTCGATTTTGACAGTGTTTATAATAATATTGATGCTGATTTTGAAATTGATGTTAAAGATGTCACTGTTGAAAACGGTAAAGAAATTGCGACTCTTGAACCGTTTGGCTTGAGAAATCCGCTTCCGCTGTTTTGCATAAAAAATGTGACGATTAAGGAAATCTTCTCAATTGGTGAAGGCAAACATTTGAAGCTAACCATTGAAAAGGATTCATTTACCGCAGTTGCTTTGTATTTTGGCATGCCAAAGGAGCAGTTTCCTTTTTCCGAGGGTGATGTTGCAGACTTTATGTGCAACATTGATATGAATGATTTCAGAGGAACACTTTCGGTTCAGGTTGTTGTCAAGGATGTAAGAATGACTGAAAAGGAAGAATCTGAAAAGATAAGACAGGAAAAGTGCTTTGAGTCGATACTTGCAGGAAGCGGCACAGTAGCAGAAATCGATTATCCTCAGATAATTCATTTGCGTTCAGGCTTTCTGTTTTTAAAAAGCTTAATAGGTGTCTTTGATAAGGAAGTTACACTTGATATATGGAAGTGTGCAAAGAAGGTTTCATCTGATTATAATGTTGAATGTTCGGCTGTCATGTTCAATATCATGCTGAGCGTGTTTGAAGAAATGAAGCTTATTACTCTCAGCAGAAGCAGTGCTGATTTTGCCAATGTTTCACTTTTAAAAACAGAAGGTAAGGTAAATATTGAAAGCTCTGAATTTCTTGCACGCTTGAAAAAATCAAATTCATAAGGATGGTTTATTTTGGCTGATTGTATAACTTTTGAACATCTTAAAAATTCTCTATTAAAGGCTCGTACAAAATATGATTTTGATAGAATTGAGCAGGCATATAAATATGCCGAAATGCTTCACGACGGACAATTCAGAAAATCAGGAGAGCCATATATCTGCCACCCCTTGAGTGTTGCTGAGATTGTTGTAGGCTTGGAGCTTGACACAGATTCTGTTTGTGCGGCACTTTTACATGACACGCTTGAAGACTGTAAGGATAAAACAAGCGATGAAGAAATTAAAAAGCTTTTTGGTCTGACTGTATTTGATCTTGTTGACGGTTTGACGAAGCTTCCAAATGTTTATTTTGAGGATAAGGAAGAAGCAAGTATTGAGAATACAAGAAAGCTCTTTCTTGCCATGAATCATGATATTCGTGTTATTTTCATAAAGTTTGCTGACAGACTTCATAATATGCGTACCCTTAATGCCAAGAGTGAAAACAAACAAAGACTTATTGCTCTTGAAACAATGCACTTGTATGCACCTCTTGCACATAGGCTGGGTGTTCAAAAAATCAAATCCGAGCTTGAAAATCTTGCACTTCAGTATCTTGACCCAATCGGTTATGACGAGGTTAAGACTGATGTAGATAAAAGATACGGTAAGAATAAGGATTTTCTTAAAGAAGCAACAAAGAAAGTCGAGGATAAGCTGAAGGAATCGGGAATTCAGTATAATCTTTCAGGTCGTGTAAAGTCCATATACAGCATTTATAAAAAGATGTATAACCAAAGCAAGAGCTTTGACGAAATATATGACTTTTATGCAATGCGAATTATTGTAAACACCGAACTTGAGTGTTACACGGTGCTCGGACTTATTCATGAGATGTTTAATCTTATGCCCGGAAGGTTTAAGGACTATATTTCAACTCCAAAGCCGAACATGTACCGTTCCTTGCATACAACGGTTATCGGCAGACACGGCATTCCTTTTGAGGTTCAGATCAGAACCTGGGATATGCATGCCGTAGCGGAATACGGTATTGCCGCTCATTGGATGTATAAATCCGGCGAAAGCGATAAAGAAAAAATATCTGAAAAGCTTCAGTGGATTAAGACGCTTATTGAAACCGAAAAGGATGTGGGGGCAGATGAGTATCTGCGTCCTTTAAAGGTTGATTTGTATGAGGATGAATCCTTTGTGTTCACACCGAAGGGTGACGTAAAGAGCATGCCGCATGGCTCAACAACAATTGACTTTGCTTATTCCATACACTCGCAGATTGGTAATAAAATGATAGGAGCTAAGGTCAATGGTGTTATTGTGCCTATTGACACGGTGCTCAAAAACGCCGATATTTGTGAAATCATAACATCATCTTCATCGGGCGGTCCCAGCAGAGATTGGCTTAAAATTGTAAAAACAAGTGAAGCGAAAAACAAAATTCGTCAGTGGTTTAAAAAAGAAAAACGTGACGAAAACATAATCGAAGGTAAGCTTGAAATCGATAAGGAGCTTAAGAAGTACGGTAAGACCTTTACGGAAGCACAAAAATGCGAAATTGTTGAAAATGTTGCAAAGCGTGCAGGCTTTAATGATGTTGATGACTTTTATAATAATATCGGTTACGGCGGTGTGGCTGTTTCAAAGTTTGCTCCAAAGCTTAAAGACGAGTTTGAAAGAATAGTAACGCCCGAACCGCCCAAAAGTTCAAACCCCATCGAGGATTTTGTTGGCGAAAAATCACGTCAGGCAGAACAGAAGCGTGCAAAGGAAACCGAGCATGGTGCAATACAGAGTGTTATTGTTGACAGCATAGATAATTGTCAGGTAAGGTTTGCAAAGTGCTGTAATCCGTTGCCGGGAGACAGCATTATCGGCTTTGTCACAAGGGGGTTTGGTGTTTCGGTTCATAAGTATGATTGCCCCAATGCAAGGGCAGGAATTGCAAAGGATGAAGAGAAGGACAGATGGGTAACTGTTCGCTGGTCTAAGGTTTCCCTTGAAAACGGTGATAACACATCGGGAGCCTTTGAGGCACTTCTTCAGATATTTGCGTATAACTCATTCCAGGTATTTGCGGATATTACAGCGGTACTTGCCGATATGAGAGTTCAGGTCCATGCCATGAACTCCAAGGAATCGGGAAATGACGGTATGATTATAGTGCTTAATATAACATGCCGTAACACATCTCATGTAAATTCAATTATTTCAAGACTCAAGAAAGTTAAAAACGTTGTAGACGTTACAAGAGGTTATTCTTCATGATTGCATTGGTTCAGAGAACTTTATATTCAAAGGTTGAAATAGACGGAGTAGAAAAATCAAAAACATCAAGAGGGTTTCTTGTTTTACTCGGAGTGTATAATGAAGATACCGAAAAAGAATCGGATTTTCTTGTTGATAAGGTTGCAAAGCTTCGCGTCTTTGAAGATGCTGACGGCAAAATGAATCTTTCGCCGGTTCAATTAAAAGATATGGGCGAAGAAATTGAAATCATGGTGGTTTCTCAGTTTACACTTTGTGCTGAGTGTAAGGGACAGAACAGACCATCCTTTATTAATGCTGCAAGACCCGATAAAGCAATCCCATTGTACGAGCGTTTCGTTGATGGCTTGATTAGCAAATACGGTTTTACAGTAAAAACGGGGGAGTTTGGTGCTGATATGAAGGTTTCACTGCTTAATGACGGACCTGTTACCATAATTCTTGATACGGATAAATTATGATTATTACCGTTAATGACACTACCAACAGCGCAAAACCGCTTTACTATCAATCCCTTGTTTTGCTTTATATGCCTTGTGAAAAATTCGGTGAGACGGATACAGAAAACACCTTGAGAATTGATGCATGGCAGGAAAACGGTGATAATCATGTTGTCGTTAAACTTAAAGCAGGGGATAAGTATGCTGAGTTTTGCGATGTAAGTAAAATTAATAATGATAAGTATGCCGATATGAAAAACTTTATCGGCAGATGCTTTATAAAATGTGCTGCAAAGATTTTCGGATTTGTACCGCCCTGGGGCATTTCAACGGGGGTGAAGCCTGTTAAGCTTGCAAGAATGTTCGTTAACACGGTCGGCTCTGACTCTGCATATAAAATCCTTACGCAAGACTATATGATTAATCCAACAAAAGCAAGAACCGCTGTGCAGGCTTGTATAAATGAGGATTTGTTACTTCAAGGAATGTCAGACAATGCATGTTCGTTGTATATTTCAATCCCGTTTTGTCCTACTAAATGCAGCTATTGTTCTTTTGTTTCCTGCGCAACGCCAAGACTGTTTTCGCTGATACCTCAATATCTCGAAAAGCTGAAATCGGAGCTTTGTGCAGTTTCTGAGCTAATAAATGAAAGCGGACTTAATCTTCAAAGCGTGTATGTCGGCGGTGGAACGCCTGCAATTCTATCTGCTTCACAGATTGAAGATTTACTGGAGTGTGTCAATGCCTGCTTTAAAGTAAGCGGAACGGAATTTACGTTTGAGGCAGGTAGACCTGATTGTATCAGTGTTGGAAAACTGCGTATTTTAAAGAATTTAGGCGTAAACAGAGTAAGTATAAACACTCAGACGACGAATGATCTGGTTCTTGCCGAGGTTGGACGAAATCATACATTTAAACAGTATGCGAGTGCCATGGAATATGCAAAGGGTTTGGGATTTGAATGTATAAATACTGACCTGATAGCCGGACTTCCCGGTGAAAGCGAAGAATCGTTTATGAAAAGTGTCACGGATGTTGCTTCTTTCAAACCTGAGAATATTACGGTTCATGCTCTTACCTTAAAGAAGTCTTCGGAGCTTAGAACCTGCGGTGTTACCGATTTTGAAGGGATGAGCAATGCAGTATCTATGACAGACTTTGCAAGTAATTATCTGGCTGAATTCGGATACAAGCCCTATTATATGTACAGGCAAAAGAATACCGTTGATAATCTTGATAACGTCGGATACGCAAAGCAGGGCTTTGAAAGCATTTATAATATTATAATGATGGGTGAATACCACACGGTTTTCGGAGTCGGAGCGGGAAGTGTCACTAAGATAGTTTCAAAGGATAAATCTCATATAGAACGAATTTTTTCTCCCAAATACCCATATGAATTTCTTGACAGTGATAAATATGCAGGCTTTGATAAAGAAAAATGTATTGGCTTGATTAAGAAAGGTGATAGTTTTGACAAAAAATAAAGGGCAGACTTTTGTGTTCGGCGCAATCATACTTATGATTTCAAATCTTGCCGTTAAGCTTATAGGTGCATTTTTGCGCATACCTCTGACAAATATAATTGGCGTTGGCGGTATGGCTTATTATAATGCGGCATACAGTATTTATGTTTCGTTTTATATGATTTCCACAGCAGGAATTCCCATTGCTGTATCACGAATGATTGCCACAGCAAACTCCAATAATCTGCACATAGAAATAAAAAAGATATTCAGGGTTGCATTTTGGCTGTTCTTCATCATCGGCGGTGCAGGAACTGCGGCTATGATGATTTTTGCAAAAAAATTCGCCGCATCTGCTGATATGCCTGATGCATATCTTGCAATGCTCGCAATTGCGCCCACAATATTCTTTATTTGCATTTCTTCTGCTTACAGGGGTTACTTCCAAGGTCTTCAGAACATGGTTCCTACGGCGGTTTCTCAGGTTATAGAGGCGGTTGCAAAGGTTGGCATAGGTATATTCTGCGCCGTGTACTTTACAAATAAAGGTTATCCTGTACATGTTGTGGCTGCTCTTGTTATCCTCGGTGTTACAATCGGTGTTTTTCTCGGTATGGCATATACGGTTGTGGTTAAAGCAATGTATAACAATTCCAAGGAATATAAGGACAATCTTTCTGAGGCATTATCACATAACGCTGAGAGCAGAAGCTGTGTAAATATTCTTGCTGAACTTGTTGTTATTGCCATTCCTATTACACTTGCATCATCCATTATGGGACTTACAAATACCGTTGATACAATGGTTATGCCCGGCGGTTTGATACAATCGGGAATTACACAGGTTGCTGCAAGTAAATTTTACGGCACTTATTCTTCAATGGTAATACCGCTTTTGAATCTTGCACCGCCGTTTATATATCCCTTTGCAATAAGTGCAATACCTGCTATTTCGTCATCTCTTGAAAAGAAGGACAATGTATCAGTTCATAAGCAGATTGAGTCCGCTTTCAGAAATTGTGCGATTATTGCAATTCCTTGCGCAATAGGCATGGGTACTCTTTCAAAAAGAGTGGTCGATTTTCTGTTTTCTGAAGAAAAAATCGTCAGTGGCGATGCGGTCTACTATGCACGTGAACTTGCAGGTCCTGCACTGAGTGTTGTTTCGGTTTCCATATTCTTCCTTGGTATGATATCCATAACAAATGCCGTGCTTCAGGCTTGCCGCAAGGAGGTCTATACAATAATTTCCACAACGAGCGGCATAGTTATGAAAATTATAGCAACTTATTTTTGCTCAAGAATTCCCAATTTCGGAATTCTCGGCTCTGCTGTGGGTACGGCGTCATGCTATTTCACTATCATGTCGCTAAATCTGATATTCATGTGGAAAACCGTTGGCGTGTTTCCAAATGTTCGCAGAGTATTTCTTAAACCACTCACAGCGGGTGTTTCTTGCGGTATTTGTGCATTTGCGGTTTCAATGCTGCTAAGAAATGTTCCTGTTAATCAGAAGTTGATTACTCTTGCAGCCATAGCTGCCGCAGCTTTGGTTTATGTTTCAGTGCTGCTTGCCCTTAAAGGTATAAACAGATATGATGTTTTGATGATGCCTAAGGGAGAAAAGCTTTGTAAAATTATGGATAAGTTTAATTTGCTTGAAAAAGGTGAAGATAATGTTTGATGCAAAGACTGCAATTAAGGATTTGATATCAAAAGAGCATTATGATTTTGATGACTTATGCAAGCTCGTTTCCGTTCTGCGTTCCGAAGACGGATGTCCATGGGATAGGGAACAAACCTGTAAGTCCATAAGAAATGCTTTTATTGATGAAACCTATGAATTTATAGAAGGCTTGGATTTGGAGGATAATCATTTAATGTGTGAGGAACTTGGAGATGTTCTTTTCCAAATCGTCTTCCATTCCGATATCAAAAAGGATGAAAGTGCCTTTTCCATGAATGATGTTGTAGACGGAATATGTAAAAAAATGATTCTTCGCCACCCCCACGTTTTTGGCGACGTTACCGTGGCAAATTCAGGGGAAGTACTTGTCAACTGGGAGAACATTAAAAATGATGAGAAGCAGCGTAAAACGCCTTATATGCAGCTTGACAGCGTTGCAAAGTCATTGCCTTCACTCATGAGGGCGCAAAAGCTCCAAAAGAAGGCGGATAAAACCAATCTTCAAAAGCTTTATGACTCTGATGAATATATTGCAAATGCTCGCAAAATTCTTGATACAATTGAAAAAGAAGGTGCAACCTCGGATAATGTCGGCGGACTCTTGTTTGCATGCAGTGCTCTTGCACAGGTAAACGATATAGAAGCAGAAGAAGCGTTAAGCCATAAAAACGATATATTTCTCGGCATGTTCAAGGATTAACATTAGCGTTAATTGGTGTTTTTAATAATTTTTGAGTTGATATTTTCCGATATTTTGTGCTAAATTGTAAATAAACGGTTAAATGTCACCAAAATTTGGTGTTTTTATAAAAAAGTTCTTGCTTTTTTTGCCATATGATGGTATATTATTATTGTTAAATTATTTAATTTAAGGAGAATGAAAAATGAACAAGACAGAATTATCTGCTAAGGTTGCTGAAAAGGCAGGCCTTACAAAGGATCAGGCTGCTAACGCAGTAAACGCAGTACTTTCCGCTATGACTGAAGCTCTCGCTGAAGGCGACAAGATTCAGCTCGTTGGCTTCGGTACTTTCGCTGTAAAGTATCGCGCTGAAAAGGAATCCAAGAACCCCAGAACCGGCGAAAAGATCAAGGTTCCCGCAACATACCGCCCCGCATTTTCTGCAGGCAAGAGCCTTAAGGAAATCGTAGCTAAGTACAAGGGCTAATTGATTTAACGGTTGAACACAGAGGACTGCACGGTAATCTTTCTTCTGCATTGCTTTTGGCTCTGCAAAGTTTGTTGCCGTCAGTCCTTTTCGTTTCTGTTGTTTTGGGAGATTAATTTTATGAGATTAGATAAATACTTAAAGGTTTCTCGCCTTATCAAACGCAGAACTGTCGCCAACGATGCATGCGACTCTCAGCATATCAGTGTTAATGGCAGAATTGCAAAGGCATCTTATGATGTTAAAGAGGGCGATATTATTGAAATCACCTTTGGTGAAAAGACACTGAAGGTTGAAGTAGTAAATGTTAAAGAGCATGTTGCAAAAAACGAAGCAACAGAGTTGTATCGTGCTTTAAACTGACATAATATTTCATTTGCAGTAATATGATATTATATACTATAAAGGATGGTGATATAATGTCAGATTATTGTGATGGTAAGGGACAGAATGTTTTTATTTATGATAGAAACAAGCTTAATGTAACAGGAGTATCTTCGGTAGACAGCTTTGACGAAAGCGGAATATCTGCTACTACCCTAACAGGGGAACGGATTTTCATTGAGGGGAGTGGAATAACAGTTACCGATGTAAATCTTGATAACAACTGCTT
>JAZNIM010000008.1:0-2866 GCA_045577475.1 Eubacteriales bacterium
TCTTGCCTTGCCGCAACAGCAAGTCGCACTTCACCCATAGCCTCCGCGGCGAGGAAGTCCTGAAATCCGTAGCATTTAGTCTTCCCATGAGCGGGCTGTTTTGATACTTTTCCAGAGGGAAAAGTATGACTCGCTGTCCGCAGACAGCGAAATATCCTCTGCCAAACATAAAAGTAACTCGCTGTCCGCAGACAGCGAAACACCCCCTTTCCAAACATAAAACCAACTCTCTGTCCGCAGACAGCGAAAACCTTGCGATACATAAAACTATCTCGTTTTTGCACCGAATTATGTCAGAACCCTAAATGAAACTATACTGTAATTCCAATGTTATTTAAGAATACTCCTTTTGTAATCGGTGGGATTTACCCCCATGCACCTTTTGAAGCAGGCGTTGAAGGCACGAACACTCTGAAAGCCGCTTTCAAAGGCAATTTCGGTTATCCTCTTGTCCGTTTCTTCAAGCAGACTTACAGCCGCCTGTGTGCGGCAACCGTTAAGAAAGTCAAGAAATGTCATGTTGAAGGTGTTTTTGAAGTATCTTGAAATGTAGTGGTAGTCATAGCCTAAATGGTTTGCGGCATCTGCAAGAGAAATATTGTTGTTGTAATTGCTCTCAATGAAAAGAATAATGTCAGCCGCCTTGGCTGATTTTTTGTCAAGCTCACAAAGCTTAACCTGACTTAAGTACTCGCCGCATAAAGCATACAGACAGGATTTAAGGGTGCAGACAGGCGGCGTGTTGCCCTCTGTAAGGGTAGTCAGAACATACCTTCGCACCTCATCGGAACAGTTGAATTTGAAGTTGTCTGCAGTTTTTCCCGATACAATTCCCGCAAAGGTGCGTACGAAGCTTGCGGCAAAGCCCCATACATGATACCGTGTGTTTTCGCTTGGACGGTAGGAGTGTATTTCATAGGGCAGACACATGCCGAACTCGTCCTGATTTAAGACAGCCGACCTTGTGCCTACAGTACAGTCAAGGCTTCCTTCAATAACGTAAACAATCTCAAAGTCCCTGTGAAAGTGACTTTCCCACACCGTGTCCTTGTAGCAGTAGGAGGTAAAGGTGTTTTTGCCGAAGGTGTTTTGCCTTTGATGAAATGCCATGTTTTCACCTCGAAAGATAAATTTATGCTATTATTATACAATATAATGCCAGTATTTGTCAATTATCTGCGTTATAATTGTTACATAAACAAACAGGTGAGGAGTGAAGCAAATGAATGAAAAAAAGATATATCTTGTTTACCCCAAGAAAATAGGAACAATAGCTCCCGAAATCTACGGCCATTTTACCGAGCACATCGGCGGCGTGTTCTATGACGGTCTGTGGGTGGGAAAGGACTCAAAGGTACCCAATATCAACGGCTTCAGAAAGGATATAATTGAAAAGCTGAAGAGAATAAAAGCACCCGTTCTTCGCTGGCCGGGAGGCTGCTTTGCCGAAACCTATGACTGGCGTGACGGCATCGGTAAGGACAGACCTACACGTCCCAACTGGTGGACAAAATGGGACGGCAGATACGAAAGCAATGAGGTGGGAACTCACGAATTCATGGATTTGTGTGAGCTTGTAGGTGCAAAGCCTTATTTTGCGGCAAATATCACAAGCGTAACACCAAAGCACATCCTTGACTGGATGGATTACTGCATGTCACCCAAAGGCTCAACAACTCTTGCCAAGGAGCGTGAAGCCAACGGCCATCCCGAACCCTTTGACATTCCCTTCTGGGGCGTAGGCAACGAAAACTGGGGCGGCGGAGGAAATATGACAGAAGAATTCTATGCCAACCAATTCAGACGTCTTAACATGGTCATGAAAAATTCCTTTCCGGGTCGTGAATATATAATATGCGGCTCTGACGGCGAGGATTATGCATGGACTGACGGCGTTATGAGAGGTGTAAAGACAGCACACTATAAGCCTGAGCTTCAAGGCTATGCAATGCATTACTACACAAGCTGCGGTGCGGATAAGGAAAACGACAATCCCGTGGATTTCGGCGAGCAAGGCTGGAACAGAATTGTAAAGAGAGCCGCAAACATTGAAAACGTAATCAAGCGTAACTGGAATATTATAAAGGGACACGGGCTTGTAAGCGAGCCTAAGCTCATAGTTGACGAATGGGGTTGCTGGCATAGAGAAAAATCAGGTCCCACAAAGGGCTATAACCTGTTTGAACAGCAAAGCACAATGAGAGATGCGGCTGTTGCGGCGCTTACTCTCAATATCTTCAATAACCATTGCGATAAGGTGAGAATGGCGAATGTGGCACAGCTTTGCAATAATCTTCACGCTCTGTTTCTTGCAGGGGGGGAAAACTGCATCACAACGCCTACATATCATATTTTTGATATGTATAAGCAGCATCAGGGAGCAGAGTGCATTGAAGCAATCGTTACGGATAACCAAGCGGTTGAAAACTCGGTTTCTGTTTCTGCTTCACGCAAGGACGGCAAGACCTTTATAACGCTTGCAAACCTGTCTTTTGTCGATGATGCATCCGTTACACTTGAAGCCTTTGGCTGTGAAACTGCATCAAAGGCAAAGGGCATGATGCTTTACAACGAAAATCCATGTGCACATAATACCTTTGAAAACCCCGATGCTGTAACACCCGTTGAAGTGGAATTTGACCTTACGCAACCTGTTATTATACCAAAAACCGCTGTAATTGCCATTGAATTTTAATAATGAATATGAATAAATATCCACCCGCATATGATACGTACCCCTTTTACTGGACAACAACAGTGAAGGGGGTTTTTATGTGAAATATAATTTTGAATTTAAAAAGAACTGTGTTGAATTGTACAAATCTGGTCAATGGATTGAAACGCCCAACGGGATTGGACAAAAAAA
>JAZNIM010000009.1:0-17192 GCA_045577475.1 Eubacteriales bacterium
ATGCGTTTTGTATATCCAAAAGAGAAAAAGGCTCGGAAACATGTAGTTCAATATAGTCACGGATTTTTGAGGCGGGATTTGAGTGACTTGCCGAAATATTGTACTCATACATCTTAAAAAATATTTTGTGAAGTATTCCAAGGTACGCCGAGGTGCTGTCGCTGCTGCGTTGCTTTGCTATCTCGATTATGCTTACAAGCTCGTCCTTTATGTTAAGTCCCGGAAAATGGTGGCATGAACCAAGCTTGTAAAGTTCAACAAGCTTCTTGCTGGCAATACCATGGAGATTTACCCAGTACTTTTTCCAAGGGTTCTCCGAATCTGCCCAGTATTTCTGGTTTTCGTTGACGTGAAGCATGTATGTATCGCCGCCAACGGGATAATATCGGTTGTTGTCGGCACAGATAATCCCCGCACCGCTTTCCACATATTCAATACACATGATGGCAGAACGGTTTCTCTGCTCAAGATAGTTTTTGTAAGGATAGGTAATGCCGCATGTACTTATCCAGATAAGCTCTCGTGTATATGATGCCTGATTTACGGGGTATACATCCTCGATACCGTGGTCGAATTTTCTGCCCTTTTCCATAAAAAAACCTCTTTGCCTGTTTAATACATTTTATGCTCTGAAAATGCTTTGGATTTAATAATATTATAGCAATTTAATATAATAATGTCAACCTCTGTTTCGGTATTTGTTGTTCAATATTTACTTGACATATTTTGGTTTTTAATATAGAATGGTTCTGTAACAATCTGAGAGGAAGCAGAAAATGAAACTTACACTTAATACAAATAAGAAAAATACAGTTTCGCCATATATATTCATGCAGTTTATGGAGCCTTTGGGTACAGCCGATGCCTCGGTTGATGCATGCTGGGACTTTGCAAAGGATAAGTGGCATGACATATTCCTTGAAAAGTTCGATGAGCTTGCACCGCCCATGGTACGCTTTGGCGGATGCTTTGCCTCCTACTATCATTGGAGGGAAGCGGTAGGGCCGAGAAGCGAAAGAAAATGGATGCTGAATTCAAGCTGGGACGGCGTGTATTCAAATCAGGTCGGAACGGCAGAGGTGGCAGGGCTTTGTAAACGAGTGGGTGCAGAAACACTCATGGTTGTAAACATGGAGTCGGACGGAAGAATGCACTGGGCTTATCCTAAAGAAGGCTTTGACAGACTGGGCAGTGCCGAGGAAGCAGCAGAGTGGATTGACTACTGTAACAATCCCGATAATAAGTTCAGAATTTCACACGGACATAAAGAGCCGTTCGGAATTAATTACTGGCAGATAGGTAACGAAACCAATTACGATAAACGAGGCTTCAACCTTGAACAGACAATTGAAAGAACCTTGAAGTTTGCAGAAAAGATGCACGCAGCCGATGATAAAATAAAGCTTATCTGCTGGGGTGACGGCGGCTGGGAAACACAAATGTGCAAGAATATTCCCGATTACGTGCCTTACGTTTCCTTCCATTATCATATCGGCTATAACGGGGACGAAAAGCAGACTCTCAACGGCATGAACTATAAAAGAGATAAGAGCGAAACATGGGACATGATGATGCACTCTTATGAAAAGCTGGATGCAAGACTTTGCGAAATGAGAGAAAAGGTTGCTCCTTACGGTAAACGTCTTGCAATGACGGAAGGGCATTATGTTCTTAAAGGAAGAAACAGAAGTGAGCTTCTTTCAAGCTGGGCGGCAGGAGTGGCGTATGCAAGATGCCTTAACACCTTTGAGCGTTACTCGGATATACTTGATATAGCCACAATGGCGGACTTTGTGGGTAATCGCTGGCAGGTAAATGCAATGATGATGCCAACGCCCGTAACACCTAATTCCAAGGCTTATCTTCAGCCTGTGGGTACGGTTATGAAGCTGTACAGCAAGCATATAGGAAGGTATGCAATTGACTGTCCGACGCTTAACGGTATTGATGCAGTTGCAAGTATTTCCGAGGACGGAAAGAAAGTTTTTGTTCACCTTGTAAATACAAGCAAGGACTTCGGAAAGCAGGTTGACCTTGATATTGAGGGCGAAAACATAAAGTGTGTGACGGCATATGAAATAGCACCCGAGGATGCTTTCAGCGAAATATACGAGGAATACCCGGATATGTTTGATGAAACAAAGAAGGTTCTTAACAAGAACAGCTATTATCTGCCCTCAGGTGCGGTAAGTGTTCTTGAAATAGAGCTTGCATGATGTGTAATATTTAAAGGAGAGTAAATATGAAAAAGGAATATTGCGTAATATCCCATACACATTGGGACAGAGAATGGTATTTTACCTTTGAGCAGTTCAGATACAGACTTGTAAAGCTGATGGATAATCTGCTTGAAATAATGGAAAAAGAGCCAAAATATATTTTCCATATGGATGCTCAGACAATAGTGCTGGAGGACTATCTTAAAATTAAACCTCAGAATAAGGAAAAACTTGAAAAGTACATAAGAGAAGGACGCATTATACCGGGTCCATGGTATGTGCAGAATGACTTTTTCCTTACCGACGGAGAAGCAACCGTAAGAAATCTTCTTATCGGAAGTGAAATTGCCGAAAACTTCGGATATTGCGGAAAAACAGGATACATTCCCGACCAGTTCGGAAATATCAGCCAGCTTCCGCAGATTTATAATAATTTCGGTATTGATACCTGTCTTTTGGGACGTGGCTATACCTTCTTTGAAAGAGATGAAGAAGATAAGCTGAAAAAACTGAATGTTCCTGCGGAATTTTATTGGGACAGTAAGGACGGCTCACGGGTGTTTGCGGTAAGATTTACCAATTGGTACAATAATGCACAGCGTTTTTCCGAGGATACTCAGAAGAATGTGCTTCTGATAAAGCATTGCGAGGAGCTTTACGGCGGCACAGACAGAATACCTTACTATCTTCTCATGAACGGTGTTGACCACCTTGAAGCGCAGGAAAATCTCTATGATGTTCTGCCTGCTCTCAATGAAGCACTTGAGGACGGTAAGGTTTATCAGTGCAGTATGCAGGAGTATACGGATAAGGCACATAACTATATAAAGGAAAATAACGTGCCTATGAATGTAATGACAGGCGAGCTTCGTAACGGAAGTGACTATGATGTGCTTAAAGGAACGCTGTCATCAAGAGTGTATCTTAAAATTGCCAACTGCAGGGCACAGAATAAGCTTGAAAATCAGGTGGAAGCACTTTACAGCATGGCACATATGCTGGGCTTTGAAGGTCTTTATCCCGCCGACTATTCAAAATATCTCTGGAAGCTGCTTATAGAAAACCATCCTCATGACAGTATTTGCGGCTGCAGCGTTGATGCAGTGCACAGAAATATGATGGACAGAACGGCACGCTTCAATGAGGCGGCAAACGAGCTTGTTCAGGATGCTCTCACCCAGCTTACAAGTCATGTTTCCCGTGACGGAGTAAATGAAGAGGACTACGTTATTACCGTTTGGAACACAAGCGAAAGCAGAGTGTCGGCTCTTTGCGATATTGAGTGTAATTTTCCTGCTACCGAAAATGTTGAGGGCTTTGATATTTTTGATGAAATGGGAAATAAAGTGCCCTTTGATGTTGAATATAAGGACGAGTATGTGCTAAAAACAACAAGTCCCATAAATCTTCCCGGTCAGCTTGACTGTAACAGCTACCGCATTAAGCTGTTCGTTGACAGTCTTGACGGTATGAGCTACAGAACATATACCGTCAGAAAGGCAGATAAGGCGTTTGAAAATATCGGCTTTGAAGGTAAGGATATAAACGGATGCTCAATAGAAAACGACCTTTATACCGTATACGTTGACGAAATGGGCAGAGTGAGTATAACCGATAAGGAAAGCGGAAAGGTTCATGACGACTGCATAAGACTTGAAGACAGAGGCGACAAGGGCGACCTTTATGTACATTGGAATATTTGGCAGGACGGTGTTATCGGTACAGATAACTTAAAGCCTGACAAAATTCAGCTTGTAAAAAATACGGACATTGAAAAGAGTGTTGTTGTAAGCTATAGGCTCAACCTTCCCGAATGCTGTGATTTTATGGCGAACAGACGAAGCGAGAAAATGGTGGAAAACAAGGTTGACATAAAACTTACTCTTGTAAAGGGACAAAAGTGGGTTGATGTTGTTTGCAATGTTGACAATAAATCAAGCGACCACCGCCTGAGAATACTCTTTGATACACATACCTCAACCGATTTTTCAACAAGCCTTGTGCCCTTTGATACAACAGAGCGTGACAGACGTGAAGCACTTAAAAAGATTTGCGGCGACGGAACGCAGCCCAACAGCGGTTTTGTATACGTAGGTGAAAACGGTCACGGTGTGGGTATTATGAATGAAGGTCTTTATGAATATGAGCATCTTGTGGGAGAAAAGGGAACTGTTGCACTGACGCTTCTCAGGTGTACGGGTATAATCAGCAACGGCAACTCAAGATTAAAGAGAAATATGATGCAGACCTTTGAAAGCCAGTGTATCGGACAGTATGAAATGCATCTTGGTATAACCTTTGAAAACACCGATAATGAAACGGCGGTAAGCAGACTTGTACGTAAAACCAAAAACTTCCAGAACGGCATTATACCACACTTTCAGCCGTATTCCGTAAAGAAGTTTACAGGCGGTCGTCCGCAGGTTCAGGATACGGATATTGCTGAGCTTTTCTTCAGACCCGATAAATACGAAAATATCTGCCTTGGTAAAAGCGGTAAGCTCTTTGAAATAAAGGGCGAAGCCTTGACGGTTACGGCAATAAAGCTGTCGGAGGACGGCAAAAAACTTGTTGTGCGTGTATTCAACACAACGGATAAAGCAGCCGAGCTTGAAATAAAGCTGTGTACTGAGGTTGCAGGTGCTTGTAAGATGACAATGAATGAAAAATGGATTCTCAAAGGACTTGATGTTGAGAATAACGGTATAAAGACAACAGTAAAGGGTCGTGGAATTGAAACCTTGGCATTTGAATTAAAATAAAGCAGAACAAAGGGCTTGTAACAATTATTTGCTACAAGCCCTGAATTTTTTGTTGAGGGAAAATGTGTTATATGCGTAGGCATTTTCGTGAAAAACTCTGCATCCGTTCAATTGGTTCTCCCCACAAGATAGTCAAGTGACACTTTGTATAAATCCGCAAGCTTTATGGCAACCCAAAAATGCTTTTCTGTCAATGCCTTTTGTGCTAAATCATACTTCTGTACTTATCAGTATCAACCTCAACCAAAGAAACAGTGCTCTTTCCCTCGTTTGCAAAAGTTCCCTTTGATATATCAATGCTTGCTATATCCGAAGCAGACGGAATAGCTTCGTTTTTATCTTCCTTTGTAATAATGATAAGTGATATGGCATCTATTGCAGTGTCAATCTCGTTTTCATCGTTGTCAGCTTCCGTCAGAATATCAAGGTCGGGCACTTCAATGAGATAACCGTCCTTTACTTTTGTGAAAATTACGGGATATAATGCTTTCATTGGTGCAAATCTCACTTTCTAATATTTTTTTGACATCAACGACTTTTCCGTTTCCTTGATAGACTCAATTGCCGCATCCGACTTGCTCAGTACAATGCAGTGATAAATAACATCAATAATTGCAAGCTGAACAATTCTTGAGTTAAGCCCCAGAATGCTGTATTTCGTTTCGTCTGCCGAGGTGAACAGGGGAATGTCGGTGTATTTGAGAATAGGTGACTTTCCGCCGTTGGTAATTGATACCGTGACAGCACCGTGCTCCTTTGAAAGACGTAATGCATCTACAATGTCCTTTGATGAGCCTGAATGGGAAATACCGATTGCCACGTCCTTTTCCGTAAGGTGGGAGGCGGCAATAACCTGCATGTGGTTGTCGCTGTAGGCAACACAGTTGAGTCCTGCACGTAAGAACTTGTGCGCCGCATCCGTTGCAATGGCGGCAGAGTTTCCAAGACCGAATATAACAATCTTTCCTGCATTGCTTATTGCTTCGCATGCTTTTTTCAGATTTTTCCCGTCAAGGGATTTTTTTGTTTTTTCAAGGGATAAATATATGTCATTGCAAATCTTGCCGTATATGTCAAAGGGACTGTCGCTTTGCTGAATGTCGCCTTTAATTGGGGATATGTTACCTTCCGATGCAAGGGAGATTTTCAACTCCTGATATCCCGATAACCCCAATCTCTTTGAAAAACGCACAATAGTCGCTTCCGAGCAGCGGCACTTTTCCGCAAGCTCCACGATAGATAAGGATATAAGCTCGCCGGGATTTTCACGTATCCAGTCGGCGATAAGCTTCTCGGATTTGCTCATTTCACTGTACATGAGCTGTATTTTAAGGCTTGTTTTTTCCATATTGACCTCTTTTGAAATTATTTTCGTTTTTAATTATATCATAAATGCACAAATTTGTCAATTATGAAAAAAACTTTCATAAAACTATTGAAAATTATTTTTATTCGTGTTATAATAAAAATGCAAAATATCGGCAAAATATGAAAATTATTTTCAAAAAAGAGGTGTTTGGAATGCTTGATTACAAAATCAAAATCGGACTTGTTCCCGATGTGCGTGACTTGTTTGATTTTGCAACAAGAAAGGGAATATTTGAACCTGCAAAGGGTGTTGAAAGCAAGAATAAGCTTGTGAAATACCTGAAAGAAAACTTTGCGGATGACAAGACAGAGTTTGTTGACCTTGAATGGCTCAATGAATACGGCGTAGTGTATAAAAACGCAGATGCCGACAAGGTTGCCGACTACATGAAGAATGAAAAGGTTGATGCAATTTTCATTATCAACTGTAACTTCGGTAACGAGGAGGTCTGCGGACAGATTGCAAAAAAGGTGGGCGTACCCGTACTACTGTGGGGACCGCAGGATATGGTGTTCGAGGAAAACGGACAGAGATACACCGATGCTCAGTGCGGACTTTTTGCCATCAGTAAGCAGTTAAGACGCTATAATGTACCCTTCAGCTACATTGAAAACTGTCAGGTTGAGGATGAAGTTTTTGCAAAGGACTTTGGTAAATTCCTTTCTGTTGTTACAATGGTGAAGAACTTCAAAAATCTCAATGTTGTACAGGTTGGTACACGCTTCCCGCAGTTCAAGAGCATTATGTGCAATGAGCTGGAGCTTAATCAGAAGTTTGGCTT
Source organism: Eubacteriales bacterium (assembly GCA_045577475.1). Classification (GTDB taxonomy): domain Bacteria; phylum Bacillota; class Clostridia; order Oscillospirales; family CAG-382; genus UMGS1387. The sequence continues at coordinate 7,132 of JAZNIM010000009.1, forward strand.
GAACCTCAATAATATCAATATGGCGGTAGTTGCGGATAAGTTCAAAAAGAGCCTTGAAGCAAGAGGGGAAGAACTCAAAAAGGATATTGCAGACCTTAAAGAAAAGTATGATACTGCAGGACTTGACGATGAGGTTCTGGGAAAGATGCTCAATCTTGTGTATGTATATAAGGAAATATTTGAAGAAAACAATGCAAGTGTTATGACAAGCGAGTGCTGGACGGCAATGCCTCTTGCATTCGGTGCAAACCCCTGTCTTGCAATGAGTATTCTTTATGATATGGGATATATCGTAACATGTGAGTCGGATATCCACGGTGCAATTACAAATGCACTTCTCATGTGTGCCTCCCGTGGAAAGACTCCTCCGCTTTTCGGTGAGTTTACTGTAAGAAATCCTCAGAATAAAAACAGCGAGCTTTTGTGGCACTGCGGACCGTTCCCGTATTCTCAGAGAGCGGAGGGCGTTAAGCCAAAGCTGTTTAATACAAAGCCTTCCTTCAGAGCAAAGGACGGTACATATACAATTGCACGCTTCCAGGGGGATAACGGTAAGTATACACTTCTCGGAGGTACCTTTGAAACCTGCGAGGGTCCGCTTACCTTCGGTACATATATGTGGGCACAGTTCAAGGACTGGGCAAAGCTTGAAAGAAAGATTATAGAAGGCCCGTATATTCACCATATGAGCGAGCTTTACGGCGACTATACAGATGTTCTGAAGGAATTCTGTAAGTTCGTACCAGAGCTTGAATTTGATGCACTTGAAGACTAAATAATTATTTGTAAGGAGTATAAAAATGACAGACTTTTTATTTGACGTAATTGCCACCGAGTTTGAAGATGCGGTAGGCAGAGAAAACTGTTCCACAAGAACGATTGATAAGATTTCACACAGCGTTGACTTCTTCTGGCTCTCAAGAATGTGGGCGGACAGAGGTCTTAGAATGCCCGAGGGTGACTTTATTGTTGCTCCCAAGAACGCAGAAGAAACCTCAAAGGTGTTAAAGATTGCCAATTACTATAAGCTTCCCGTAACAACATGGGGTGGCGGCGGCGGCTCTCAGGGCGGTGCACTTCCCGTGTGCGGCGGTATTGTGCTTGACACAAAGAGAATGAATGAGATTACCGAGTTCAATGAACAGGCTTTGTATATTGAAACGGGAACAGGTGCTATTTATAAGCATCTTGAATGGGCAGCAAATGAAAGAGGTTATGCAACAATGCACTATCCTTCTTCACTTACATGTTCCACAGTCGGCGGCTTCCTTGCACACAGAGGTATCGGCGTATCCAGTACCAAGTACGGTAAGATTGACGATATGGTAATGCAGATGGAGGTTGTACTTCCCAACGGCGATATTATTGAAACCTCACCTGCACCAAAGCACGCAGCAGGTCCTGATTTAAATCAGATTTTCATCGGTTCAGAGGGAACTCTCGGCGTTATCACAAAAGCGCAGATGAGAATTTACGAGCAGCCTGAGTCCCGCCAGTTCAGAGGTTTTCTGTTCCATAACATGACAGATGCCTTCAATGCAGGCCGTGAGCTTCTCCAAAAGTTCAAGCCGTCTGTTATGCGTCTTTATGACGAAGCCGAAACTGCAACTCTCATCAAGAAGATTGTAGGCGTTGAAAAGAAGGGTGCATTCATGAACGTTGCCGTTGAAGGCATTAAGGAAATGGCTGACCTTGAAATGAAGATACTTCTTGAAACCTTCAAAAAGTACGATGTTGAAGACCTTGGCAGTGAGTACGGCGAAAAGTGGTGGAAGGAAAAGATTACCTTCTTCTATCCCGGTCATATGATGGATATTCCTCAGTGCTTCGGTACAATGGATACAATCGCACCCTATGATAAGATTGAAAACATCTACTGGAAGATGAAGGAAGCAATTGAAACAAACTTCCCCCAGGCACGCTTTATTGCTCACTTCTCACACTGGTATGAATGGGGCTGTATGATTTACGACAGATTTATTGTTGACGGCGAGCATGTGCCTCAGGATCCCCACGAAGCCTTCAGACTCCATCAGGAAATCTGGAACTGCGGCGTAAGAACGGCTCTTGCAAACGGCGGTGTTGTTAATGACCACCACGGTGTTGGCATTAAGCTGGGCAGACTCATGAAGGAGCAGTACGGCCCTGCAATGCAGGTATTTGAAGGTATTAAAAAGCAGCTTGACCCCAACGGTATCATGAATCCGTTCAAGCTGGGTCTGTAATTTTTGGGAGGTAATATTATGCAGTTTACTACAAAATCAAAAGAACATATTGATGCCTGCCGCTTCTGTTGGATGTGCCACCACGTATGTCCCATCGGAATTGCCACAGGTCTTGAAAGAAACTCGGTAAGAGCAAGAGCAATGTCCCTTTCTCTTGTTGCAAGAGATGCAATTGAATACTCGGATGATATAGTTGATAATGTATACGAATGCTCACTTTGCGGCGGCTGTATGACCGACTGCGTAACAGGCTGGGATCCCGTTATGTTCACAAAGGAAGCACGCCTTGGTGCGGCACTTGACGGAAAGCTGCCTAAGTACATAATGGATATGGTTACAAATGTGCTTGAAAAGGGCAATATCTACGGCGAAACAAACTTCGATAAAATCCCCGAAATGAAGGATAGCGACACACTTTTGTTCCTCGGGGAAAACACAAGAGCCCGCGGCTGTGCAAAGACAGCACTTGAGCTTCTCGGTAAAGCAGGTGTTAAGGTTTCACTTCTTCGTGACGAGCCTAACAGCGGCTACAGCCTTGATTTTATGATTGGTGCAGCTAACGAAACAAAGACGGTTATGGAAAACTGTGCAAAGGTGCTTAACGGTTATAAGAGGGTTGTTTGCTATGACCCATGTGATGCTAAGGTTATGAAGCGTGAATATAAGGAATGGGGAATAGACCTTAAGGCTGAGGTTGTGACCTTTACTGAATATGTTGCTTCTCTTATTAAGGACGGCAAGCTCTCACCCAAGAAGGGGGATGCGGCTTATACCGTACAGGACAGCCCCTTGCTTTCCCGTGACCTTGAGGAAACACAGCCTGTGAGAGATATTCTCTCCGCTTGCGGTACGCTTAATGAAATGCTTCTCAACAGACAGTATACCATGCTTGCATCAAACTTTGTTATGGCAGAGTATATGCCTGATGTTATGAAGAAAACAGCACAGTGCCGCTGGACAAATGCAAAAAATGTTAACGCAAAGGTACTTGTAACTACAAGCACTGCAGAGTATAATGAATTGAGTGCAACAAAGCCAGAGGACATTCAGATTATGAAGCTTGAGGAGGCAGTATTAGCATGCTTGTAAGTCTTAAAACAATTATAGATATGGCAGAAAAGGGAGGCTTTGCTATCCCTGCCTTCAACGTATATAATACAGAAACCGTAATGGGTGTAATCAAGGCGGCGGAAGAAGAAAGAGCACCTGTAATTATTCAGGTATATCCAAGACTTCTTAATGAAGAAGTAGGTTATTATCTCTGTCCTGCGGTTATTGCTGCAGCAAGAAAGGCAACCGTTCCCGTATGCTTCCACCTTGACCACGGTCCGGGTGAAAAGGAAGTAATGAAGGCTCTCAGATGGGGAGCAACAGGTATCATGTACGACGGCTCGGTGCATCCATTTGAGGAAAATATCGAAAACACAAAGCATATAGTTGACGTTTGCTCGGCAATTGATGTTGAGGTTGAGGGAGAGCTGGGACACGTGGGAAGCGTAAACGATGACGCAATGGAGGAGTATACAGACCCCAAGGAAGCGGCAGAATTTGTAAAGAGAACAGGGGTGTGCTGTCTTGCGGTGCTTATCGGTAACGCACACGGTCATTATAAAAAGACTCCAAAGCTGGATATTGACAGAGTAAAGGCTATAAGAGAAGCAACAGGCGGACTTCCTCTTGTGCTTCACGGCGGCTCGGGAATTCCCGATGAACAGGTAAAGGCGGCAATCAAGGCAGGTATTCGTAAAATGAACATCGGTACTGACGTTTGCTGTGCTTTTGCAGAAGGCACAAAGGAAACTCTCGATGACCCGAACAGAAGCCTTGCCATTGACCTGTTTATGAAGCATCCCATTGAAACCGTAAAGAAGCTTGCGGTAGAAAAAATCAGACTCGTTGAAGCCAACGGAAAGTCGGGTACGCCCGACAGCGATTTTCGCAGGTAACCTCGGAATATATCTGATTTTCAGTGCCCGAAAAGTCGTTTTGACCGCCATAAACGCAAGCGGTCAAAACTGCTCTTGTTCGTTTTGTGCACAAGTGGTTTTGTGTACAGTATTGCCGTCAAGACAACCATAAATCAAAGTTGTCTTGACTACTTCAAAAAACTTATCTGAAAAATGTAAGAAATCATAGAAAGAATTGATAAAATGATAAACATTGTTGGAATAGGCGCAAATGTGTATGATACTCTTATAACCGTAGAAAGCTATCCCGCGGAGGACACAAAAAAGAAGGCTTCCTCCACCAAAACAAGCGGAGGCGGACCCTGTGCAACGGGACTTGTTGCAGCCTCAAAGCTGGGTGAAACTGCGGCGTTTATCGGAAATGCCACGGATGATGCGGCAAGTAATTTCCTTATGTCCGACTTTGAAAGATACGGCGTTTCAACACAGCTTATGACGGTTAAAGAAGGCTACAGGGCGTTTTCCTCCTTCATTCTGCTTTGTGAGGATACAGTGTCAAGAACCTGCGTTTTTGACAGAGGTAATGTTCCCCCTACAGAGCTTGACCAAAAGCAGTCCGAGGCAATAAGAAACGCAAAAATCCTCATGGTTGACGGCAACGATATGAAGGCGGCTATCGAGGGAGCAAAAATTGCAAAGCAAAGCGGCACAAAGGTGCTGTACGATGCAGGCGGACTTTACGAAGGCGTCGAAAATCTGCTTCCCTATGCGGATTATCTTATTCCATCCGAGGAATTTGCTCTCGGTCATACAAAGGCAGAGTCGGCAGAGGAAGCGGCAAAGGTGCTTTTTGAAAAGTATAACCCCGAAATTGTGGTAATAACACAGGGTAAAAAGGGCGGTATCATGTACGACGGTGAAAAGATAGTAGAATATCCTGCTTTTTCCGTTGATGCAGTAGACTCAAACGGCTCGGGGGACGTATTCCACGGAGCATATGCGTTTGCACTGTGTAAGGGATTTGACTTTTATAAGGCATGTGTATTTTCAAGCGGTGTTTCTGCACTTAAATGCACAAAGGTCGGCTCACGTCAGGCGGTGCCGACATACAAGGAAACAATAGAATTTTTAAAGGAGCGTGGAGTTAATGTATAAGAGAACATGGACTAAAAAATACGGCAAATCGGAAATTTTCACGTTAGAAAACAGCCACTGCAAAAATGTCGAAGTAGACATGGTCAGACTTTCAGACGGCGAAACAAAAACATACAGCGAAAACGACAAGGAATTTGCACTTCTCATTTTATGCGGCAAGTGCACTGTTACAGGTGAAGGCTTTAATTACGAAAACATCGGTGAAAGAATGAATGTTTTTGAAGGCAACGCAACCTGTGTATATGTTCCCAGAAACAAAAAGTTCACTATAACAGGCGTTGGCGAGGTTTCAATTGCAGTAAGCAAATGCCCGTCAAAGAATGACTACAAGCCTGTACTTATTACACCAAAGGATGTTGTTGAAAAAGACCTCGGAAAGCCGGGCTGGCAGAGACACGCAATGTTTGTGCTTGACGAAAGAGTTGAGGCAGACCAGATTTATATCGGCGAATGTTTTATAGAAGGCGGACAGTGGACAAGCTATCCTCCTCACAAGCATGATGATGACAATATGCCGACAGAGGCTTGTACCGAAGAAATCTACTACTACGAATTTGATAAGCCACAGGGATTCGGTATCCAGAAGGTATACACCAAGGAAGGCGACGTTGACGAAACCTATACCGTAAAATCAGGTGACTTTGTTGAAATACCCAGAGGCTACCATCCTTTCCACAGTGCTCCCGGTTATAGAAACTACATGCTGTGGATAATGGCTGGACCCGTAAGAGGATTTTACATGACAACAGATGAGGATCATAAGTGGCTCAATAAGTAATACATAAACATAACGGAGAAGCATTGCTATGAAGATATTCTGTGCTTTAAGCACCCACTGGGACAGAGAATGGTATCTGCCGTTTCAGGGATTTCGCTATAAACTTGTGAACGTGACGGAAAACATAATGAACGCACTTGAGAGCGGAAGAATTGACAAATTCTACTTTGACGGTCAGACGGTTGTGCTTGAGGATTACCTTGAAATAAAGCCCTGTGACAGAGAAAGAATGACAAAGTTAATTGCCGACGGAAAGCTTGTTGTGGGTCCTTGGTACATAATGCCCGATGAAATATTGGTGTCGGGTGAAAGCCTTGTAAGAAACCTTCTTGAAGGAAAAGCTGAGGCTGAAAAGTTCGGCGGTAAAACATGGAAATACGGCTATATTAACGACATTTTCGGTCATGTGGGACAGCTGCCGCAGATTTTAAACGGCTTTGGAATAGACAGCGTGTATCTCGGCAGAGGTCTTGGGGGAAATGATAAAGGCTTCAAGAGCTTTGTGTGGAAATCCCCCGACGGCAGTGAATGCTTCGGCTATAAGCAAAGCTACGGTGAGCTGTGCAGAGGATATGTAACTGCTGAAAATAAGGCGGAATATCTTGAAAAGCATCTTAAAAACAATGACGAAGGCAATGACTGCGTGATATTTCTGTTTACGGATGACCACGGGGATGTGAATGAGAATACCTTTGATTATCTGGAAAAGCTGAAGGCTTTGGGTGAAAAGCACACACTTATAAGCGGCATGGAAAACATGTCGCAGTATCTTGTTCCTGTAAAGGATAGGCTTCCCGTTGTCAAGGGTGAGCTTATAGAAACAAATGAAAGTACAAGCATGAGGCTTGTCACACACTCAATTTCAAGCTACTACCCGATAAAATATGAGAACGATATGTGTGAGCAGCTTCTTGAACACAGAACAGCTCCCGCACTTGCAATGGCAAAGCTGCTTGGCTTTAAAATGGAAAGCTCATTCTTCCGCCTTGCATATAGATACCTTCTCAAAAATCAGCCACATGACTCAATCTGCGGATGCTCCGCTGATGTTGTGCATGAGGATATGCTCTACCGCTATTCTCAGGTAAAATCCATATCCGATGCAATTCTTCATGATTATGAGGGCAGGGTAAGCCGTAATAAAAACGGCGAGCTTTGTATTTCCGTTATAAATTATTCGGCGAAAAAGTTTAAGGGTACGTATATAACCGAGCTTCTTCTTCCCAAAAACTGGGCAAAGCAGCTTTATGATAATGCGTTTTATCAAAAAAAGTGCGGCTTTGAGCTTGTTGATAAGAACGGTAATAAGGTTCCGTACCAAATTCTTTCAATTGACAGAAATTACGTTGATACCTCAACCCAGAGTCCCATCGCTTTTGAAAAGTATACCCTTGCGATATACGGTGAGCTTTGTGCCATGGGTGAAACGGTATATGAAATCACACAGGCAAAGCCGACTGTCGGCACAAAAGAGTACTGCGATGGCGAGCTTTGGGGAGAAAATGAATACCTTCGCTTTGAAATCACACCCGACGGAAGCGTAAATCTTACGGACAAGGCAAGCGGAAGGGTGTATACAAGACTTTGCACTTTTACGGATGACGGCGAAATGGGTAACGGCTGGTTCTCGGAAAGACCTTACAGCGATAACACGGCGGTGTCCTCGGTGGGTGCGCCCACTGCAATTGAAATTGTAAGAAAAGACGAGCTTGTAACCACCTTCAGAGTTACAAAGTGTATGGACGTGCCCAAATACTGCGACTATGATAAGTTTGAGCGTTCAAAGGAAAGATGCGAGCTTAAAATTATAACCGATATTACTTTGAAAAAATCAAGCCCTGCTCTTGAATTTGAAACAACCGTAGATAATAAGGCACACGACCACAGGCTGAGAATGGATATTCCCACGGGAATAGGCGGTGACTCTTACTATGCTTCACAGGCGTTCGATATGGTTGAGCGTCACAGAGGCGTAACTGAAAAGGCAGCCAATTTCCCCGAGCCTGAGCCTTACGAAAAGAACACAAGCGGAATTGTCAGTCTTGTAAGCGAGGACGGTAAAAGCGGACTTTCCTTTGTGAGCAAGGCAGGTATTCATGAATGTGCTGTCAGCAAAAACGGCGTTATAAGCGTTACGATGCTTCGTGCCTTCGGCAGAATAATGTTCGGCAATATTCCAAGCGAAAAGGCACAGCTTGAAGGGGTGCATACCTTTAAGTACGCAGTAACTCCCGAAACAGATTTTGTTAAGCTATATGATTTGAAGAACAGCCTTTTTGAGGTTTATTCAAATGTGAAGACAACCGAGGATAAAGCGGACGGCGGTATGCTTGAGGTTATGGGCAATGTGTGCGTAAGCACCGTAAAGCCTTCAGAGGATAATAAGGGCGTTGTTGTACGTCTGTTCAATCCAAAAGAAACGGCGGAAAAGTGCAAAATTGTCTTATGTACTGACGTAAAACGAGCTGTCAGCGTTACACTCTCGGAAGAAAAACGTGATGAGCTTGAAATCTCAAAAGGAAAAGTTGAGCTTGAGCTTTGTCCCCATAAGATAGAAACGGTTTATCTGGAGGTATAGTATGATTTTAAAACTTCAGCATACCCGTGTTTACAGAGCCTACTACGGAGGAAAAAATCTTGATGCCCTTGAAAACAAAAAAGGCACTGAGGCTTCACGCTTCCCCGAGGACTGGCTTGCTTCGGTAACAACTGCCTTCAATCCCGACAGGGTGGTTGAAAACGAGGGACTGAGTGTTACCGAGGACGGCGTGTTTTTAAGGGATATCATTGAAGATAATAAAGAGAAGATGATAGGAAACAGAAATGAAATGTCGCTTCTCTTTAAGCTGCTTGATTCCTCTGAAAGACTTGCCATTCAGGTGCATCCCACAATTCCATTTGCAAAGGAGCATTTTAACAGCAATTACGGCAAAACCGAGTGCTGGTATATGCTCTCTGACGGCGGAGAGGTGTATCTCGGCTTCAAAGAAGGAATAACCAAAGAGTACTGGCAAGAGCTTTTTGATAAGCAGGATATACAGGGCATGCTGGATGCTATGCACCTGTTTAAGGTTAAAAAAGGGGACTTTATCTTTGTTGAAGGGGGAGTTCCTCATGCTATCGGAAAGGATTGCTTCTTAGCGGAGCTTCAGGAGCCTACCGACCTTATGGTAATCCCCGAGAGGGTGACGCCGTCGGGTGTTGTGCTCAATGAGCGTAAACTTCACGGAGGCCTTGGCTTTGATAAAATGCTTGACTGCTTTGAGTATAACGGCTATAGCGAAAAAGAAATACGGGAAAAGTATTTTCTCAAACCCAAAAAGGTCAATGATACCGAAAGCATAGTTGTTTCCTGTGATAAGTTCACCATGAAAAGGCTTGACATTGACGGCAACTACACGCTGAATATGCCATCCTACGGAATTGCCGTGGTGACGGACGGAAGTGTGACGGCAGACGGTGCATCTCTTAATACCGGCGATAGAGTTTTTATTCCCGAAATGCACAAAACAGTTGATTTTTCAGGAAAAGGACAGGTGCTTGTGTGCCTTCCTTAGAAAGGTAAGCTATGAAATATTTACTTGGTATAGATTTCGGCGGAGGTGCTTCAAAGGCAACGCTTCTGTGTGAAAACGGACAAATTATTGCAACAGCAAGCTGCGAATATCCAACATCATACCCGAATGTGGGTTATGTTGAGCAGAATCCCGAGGATTGGGTAAGGGCAACGGTTACAAACATTAAGGGCGTGCTTGAAAAAAGCAAAATTGATGCTAAGGATATTTGTGCCATAGGTCTTGATGCCGCAACTCATACGGCGGTAATAATGGACGAGAATTTTAATGTAATCCGTCCCGCAATTTACTGGACAGATACAAGAAGCACCGAGGAAGTAAAGTACCTTCGTGAAAACTACGGCAAGATTATACAAAAGCAGGTTTTGCATAAAGCGGACACCATCTGGACGCTTCCTGAGCTTCTGTGGATAAAGAATAA
>JAZNIM010000010.1:0-2446 GCA_045577475.1 Eubacteriales bacterium
GCAACACCCGATACAGGAACAGGAACCTTTGAGGTTGATACCGAGGCAGCTTCACTTGCTGGCGAAGGAGAATCCAAGCCAACGTATTTCAAGGCTGTTCCTCACGCTGACTCCACAGGACTTTTCTATTCAACTCATGCATTCACCTTTATTCCCGGTCAGAAGTACAACTTCTCATGCGACTACAAGGTGCTTCCTCAGGACGGCGTTGATATTAAAGCGGCAGCCTCCTTTAACATGATATATACCGACAAGGAAAGCAAAAACCACGTTGTATACGTTCAGCGTCAAAGCTCGGCGGACGGCTGGCAGCATATAAGCTTTGACTTCTTCGTTCCCGAGGAATGTGTAGAAAGAGGACAGGATTTGTTCGGCATCTTCACAAACGCAGTTAACGGCAAGAGTGTAGGCTACTGTCTGAGAAATGTAACTATTTCCAAAGCAGAGCTTACCGAGGAAGACCTTATCCCAGACGAAATCGGAGGCGACCTCTACGAATTCGAGGTTTCTTCAGGCGTGGGAAGTAAAGCATTTGACCCCGACAACAATGAAAACTACTGCTACCGTGTATTGCCCACAAGCGATGAGCCTGTTTACCTCTACACCTCGGTGCCTTACAAGTTTGAAGCAGGTGCCACCTACAAGGCCGACATTGACTTAAGACTTGCTTCAAAGGGTATGGATACCACCCTTGCAGACAAGGATTTCTTTACAAAAATCGTGTTCAACATGCAGTATGCAGACGCGGCAGGCAACAACCACGTTGTACTCCGTCAGCCGCTGTATGCTTCCGACGGATGGCTTCATGTAACCTTTGAATTTACGGTTCCCGAAAACTGTACCGAGAGAAACAGAGATAAGTTTACCTTCTATGCCGACCCAAATGTTGGCATTAGTGCAGGATACTATATTGACAACCTTTGCGTTACCAAAGTAAGCTGACAAACAGTTTAATACAATAAACACCGAGCCGTGCTTAAAATGCACGGCTCTTTCATTTACAGGTTACAGGAGAGTGTGTCCCTATCTGATACAGGACATCGTAGATGCCATTACCTGCATTTTAGCAAAACAATAGCAGGGTTTCCCCTGCCATTGCTGTTTATTGGATTATTCTGTCTTTGTAAATGCTGCTTACTTCTTTGTAATAGTCAGATTATCTATATAATATCCAACCGTTGTTCCGCTTGCAGGCTCTGCATATATTGAGAACTTATCCTTTGAACGGTCTGTGCAATTTTCGGGAACGGTGAATGTTTTTGTGAGCTTCACCCAGCCGTCAGCCACAGTTACCTTCTGACTGTGAATAACGTGATTATGAGTACCCTTTTCATCATCTGCATACTGCATATTAAGTGCAAGCTTTGTTCCAAAATTGTCGTCACCGGGATTAAGCGTCAGTCCCATGGAAGCAATCTTCAAATCAACGCTCACTTCATAGGTTGCACCTGCTTCAAAGGTATAATCATGGAAAGAATACAGAAACAGCGGAGCATCTCCCTTGGGATATGCAAGGTAACAGTAATTCTTGCTGTCATCGGGATCTATTGCACGCATTCCTGTTCCGCCTGCTGCGGAAACCGAGAAGTTTACATAGTCACCGCCGATGGCTGCAGGAATTTTACTCTGGTCAAAATCAGGTTTTGCTGATGAGCCTGAAGAGGTTGGCGTCTGCTGCTCGGTTATTTCAGGCTTACTTACAAGTGTAAGCACCACATTTCGCATCGCATAGCCTGTGGACAAGCCGTCAACTGCATTTGAGAACATCGAAACACTGTCCTGTGTTCTTGACTTGCTCTTTTCCGATACGGTAAACTCAACCTCAACGGGAGTCCACTCATCGTCTGAGGAAATCTTTACATTCTTTACTGTATGGTTCTTTCCGCCGCTTGCCTCGTCATCAGCATACATCATATTGAATGTAAGGGTTGCATTTGAGAAGTCGCCGCCATTTGAATTCTTTGTGCCCTTCAATTCAAGATTCAGCTTATAGGTTGCACCGGGAATGAAGGTTGCATTTGCGGTAGTGTAAAGGATTTTATTTTCATCTGCATTGGGAACAGCTTCGGTTACCTTCTTGCCGTCCTCGTCATAGGTCTTACCTGTACCTGCTGCTGCGGAAACGGTAAGATTATCAAGTGTCCACGGTCCGTTATCGGTTATGGAAGGCTGTGAAGGTTCAGGCTTTTCTTCCGTCTTAGGCTCTTCCTTCTTATTTGCAAGTGCATTCTTTTCTTCGTCAGTAGCACGTGATACCACAACATTTCTGAGGCTGTAGCCCACTGCCTTACCGTCTGCGGGATTAGAGAAGAGAGAGAACTTATCATTGCTTCTGATTAAACTTGCTTCGGAAACCGTGAAGAAGAATTCATGACTCTTCCATCCGTCATCCGAGCTTTGGTTAATTGTGTATACAACGTGGTTTGTTCCTGCAGGATCGTAGTAC
>JAZNIM010000011.1:0-10622 GCA_045577475.1 Eubacteriales bacterium
TACGCGAACAACAAAGGATGCCGTATATCTCATAGACGAGGAGTATATGGTAAACAAAAAAAATCCCGTTCCCTCGGGTTGGGATGCCGACAGACGAGGTGCAAAAAATTCTCTTGAAAGAACCTACGGCACTTACCGCAGAATGGAAACAAGGGATGACGGTAAGTACCCTCTCATAATGTCGAGAAAATTCATGCCCATACGCAGTGGAAAAGCGTCCTTCAGACAGATCATAAGACTCCACCACGGAAGCGGCTTTAATATTGAATTTTACAACCTTGCAGACAATGCCGTTCTTACGGTTGAGCAGAAGGCTGACGGCTTTTACGTAAAGGACAAAAAAATCTGCGATGCACCTGCAGGCAGAGTTTACACGGTTTCGGTGGAATTCGACCTTGATAAAAAGACAGCCGAAATTGCGGTAAACGGTGCTTGCTGCACCATAGCAGCTCTTGATACCGACAGCCTTGCACGCCTTGTTCTCGGCTATAAGGAAGGCTCTGTGGGTTACACCGAGCTTATAAACACCTTCCTTTTCATAAACTATCTTGTTTGCGATGAATGTTTTGTTCACGCCGAAGGTGATATGCCCTATAACTGGACAAACAACTGCGACGACGGCTGCAGTGCAAAAATCAGCTACTATCACGAAGGTCAGTCCTTCTATAACTACGTGCTGACGGCAAAGAAGGGCAAGACAGCCGCCGTTTCCCATGCCTTCCCCAAAACAGGCGGAGTGGTTTGCTTTGAGCTTAAATATCTGACGGTAAACGAGGACGGAGAAGGAGTAAGAGTGAGCCTTACTAACGAAGGCAAGGAGTGTGTGACGGTTCTTGATAACGGTGCAGCCTCAAAAACCGTGGACGGTACTGTTTTGCGTCAGCATCACCCCTATGTATGGCAGACTCTCCGAATTGAAGCCGACACAAAAACAGGTAAGGCACTTGTAAAGCATAACGGTAAAAAGTGCACATATATCGACTTTGTAATTCCTTGCGACGGCTTTGACGGTATTTCCATAAGCTATATGCCTTCCTTTGACGGCGTGATGAAATTCACCGATATCTTTGTATTTGAAATACAGCCCGAACCCGAGGACTATCCAAAAGAGCCGGTACTTCCCACAAAGCGTGATGACGTTTACACGGGTATGAATATCTGTTCACTTTGGAGAACAGGCTCACACTACGGTTGGGATAACATAAGCTGCTTTAACGACAACATCACATATATGGGCTTTTACGACGAAGGTCTGCCTGAGGTTGCCGATTGGGAAATCAAGTGGATGAAGGAGCACGGTCTTGACTGCGAATTCTACTGCTGGTACGCAAATCAGAGAACAGCTCCCATGTATGACACTCACATCTGTGATGCACTTCATGACGGTCACTTTAACGCAAAGTACGGCGATATGATGAACTTTGCAATTATCTGGGAAGCTATGAACTGCGTACATCCCGAAAGCGTTGAACAGTTCAATAAATTCTATATTCCCTACTGGAGCGACTACTACTTCTCAGACCCCAGATATTTTCAGATTGACGGTGTTGCAATTATGGCAGTATTCGGAGTGCACAGACTCTTGCAGGACTTCGGAAATGCCGAAAACGTACGTGCATGCTTTGAGGCTCTGCGTGAAGAAGTAAAACGCCTTGGCTACCGTGACCTTGCAGTTATTGCAAACATACTTCCCACAGAGGAATCACAAAAGGCGGGTATCGACGGAGCATACACCTACAACTGGGGACACTACAGCTTTGATGCAGACTATACAAAAGGCCGCATAAAGGCACAGCTTGCAAACAAGCAGTACGGCCACGTTGTACCAACAGTTGCAGTAGGCTATAACGACTGTGCTTGGCGTGAGGTTGACCGCTATCCCATGATGACGCTTTCCGATATGGAAGAACTATTACACTGGATGAGGGATGATGTTCTCGCTTCCTACAAGGATGAAGACGAAGCTTGGAAGAAAAAGCTTCTCATGTTCGCAACATGGAACGAGTACGGAGAAGGAACATATATGTGTCCTGCAAACCTCAACGGCTTTGGCTATCTTAACGAAATGAGAAAAATAGCAACCGTTGAAGGGGACTGCTATGAGTCGGACAGACCGTCGCAGAAAGTGTTAGACAGACTTGGATACCTGCATCCCAAGGGAAGAACTGCGCTTCACTGTCCGCAGCTGGTGCATGGTAAACTTCCCACAGGCGTGCTTCATGAAATACGCTTTACTTCGGAAGATGACATTAAGGGATGGAACACCGACAACCTTTCCATACGCTTTGAAAACGGCATGATGAAGGGTGACGCCACAGGAAACGACCCCAAACTTGAAATTGTGCTTGACACAGAGCTTAATACAAGTAAAATTGCCGGCATTGAGGTTATGATGCGTTCAAAGGCAGACAGTGATGATGCTTCAAAAGCAAATCCCGCAACATCTCCTTGGCAGATTTACTTTGCAACGGAGGAATACCCCGATTATGACCAGTACAGAACGCTTGACCGCACAGATGCCACAGCCGAAAACGGCGCTGCCATAACACGCGGAAAAGGTAAACCCGGCTGGAACGGCAAGCTTACAAAGCTGAGAATTGACCCCACATCAAACCTCGGTGCATTTGAATTTGAATACATTAAGTTCCTGTATTTTGAAGAGCCCGAAATTGAAACCTACATTAACGGCAAGGAATATAATCCGCATCATCCTTCAAAGCTTGAGGACGGAGAATATTACGTTATCTTCGAGCCTACACGTGATTTCCACCTGCTTTCAAATCTCTACTACGAATGGGACAACGATGAAAGAACATTGAAGATAGAATGTGACGGCAAGGTTTCTTACTGGACGGAAAATAAGGATACCGTTATCATTGACGGCAAACAGGTAAAGCTCCAAAAGCCGTTGGAATTCTTTGACAACCTTCCTTACCTTCCCATGACACAGTTCCTCCTTGCCACAGGCTACAAGGTTGAAGCAAAAGGAAGCAAAATTGAAATTATTACTGAGTAAGATATTCTGTCTTTTTAAGATACTTTAATGTTTGGCAAGGCGGATTTCGGAGCCTGCTGACGGCAAAACTCCCCAAAGAAACACCTTGTAACTAAAAAATTGAAGCAAAAAAATGTACAAAACAAGCATATTGTATCTAAAATGATAAAAAATGTATCAAAATCTCTATTTACAAAAAAAACGATATACTGTACAATATGTCAAAAAAACATATAAATCAAAGGAGAAAAAGTAAATGATAATTGATACAAGAGAAACAAAAAGTGCGGTTTATCTCATAGATGAACGCTTTCCAAGAACCCATAAACACCCCGTCCCCTCAGGCTGGGATAAGGATAACAGAGGTGCAAAGGACCCCTTTGAAAAGCTGTGGGGCCGCGGAGGAAAGCTAGAAACAAGCGATGAAGGAAAATATCCTCTCATACTGTCAAGAAGATTTATGCCCGTAAGAGAAGGCAAGGCATCCTTCCACCACATTGTGGAAATGATTTCGGGCGACGGCTTCTTCCTTGAATTCTATAATATTGCCGAGGAAAGCGTTTTGTGCCTTACTCAGAAGGACGGCATACTTTGCTGCGGCAATACAAAGCTGGGTGCATTTAATGAACAGAGAAAATACGCTATAGGCATAGAATTTGACCTTGACGAAAATAGCGCACTCATCACCCTTGACGGCAAGGCTTGTGCAACACTTCCCCTCAAAGCGGATAACCTTGCAAGACTTAAAACAGGCTATAAGGCGGGAAGCACAGGAGGCTGTGTTATTGTCCGCACCATTCTTACAATAAACTACCTTGTGTGCGATAAGGACTACGTACATACCGACACAGACCTTCCCCATAACTGGATAAAACTTTGCGAGGACGGCTGCAGTGCAGGTATTAAATACTACAGCGAAGGTCAGGGGTTTTTCACCTATAGACTTGATGCAAAGTGCGGAAAAACCGCCAAGGCTGTCCGTCCCTTTAAGGCACAGAGCGGAAAAATTCGCTTTGAGCTTAAATACCTCACCGTAAAGGACAGCGGAGAAAACGTAAAAATCTCTTTGACTTCAGGTGAAAATGAAGTTCTCTCCCTTTACGATAACGGCACCAAGCTGTATTCAAAGGATGTTTGTTCTCTTCGTCAGCATCACCCCTATGTATGGCAGACTCTTCGTGTTGAAGCAGATACCGATGCAAGCAAAGCCGTTATCAAGCTCAACGGAAAAAAATGCGGTGAGGTTGACTTTGACTTAAAGGCTGATATTCTCGACGGTCTTTCAATTGCATATACACCCGACTATGACGGCTATATGAGATTTGCAGACGTAATAGTTTACGAAATTCAGCCCGAGCCCGAGGATTATCCAAAGCCTCCCGTAATGCCCGAAAGAAAGCCCGATTACTATACAGGTATGAATATCTGCTCACTGTGGCGTACAGGCTCACATTGGGGCTGGGATCCCATCAGTAACTTCCACGACAACCAGACATACCTCGGTACATATGACGAAGGTATCACGGAAGTGTCCGACTGGGAAATCAAATGGATGGCAGAGCACGGACTTGACTGCGAATTTTACTGCTGGTACGCAAATCAGAAGACAGCGCCCATGTTTGACACCCACCTTTGCGATGCACTCCACGACGGACATTTCCATGCAAAGTACGGCGATAAGGTTAAGTTTGCTATTATCTGGGAGGCAATGAACTGCGTACATCCCGAAACCGTTGAGCAGTTCAAGAAGTACTACATTCCCCTTTGGATTGACTACTACTTCTCGGATGAAAGATACTTCAGCATTGACGGTGTTGCAATCCTTGCAGTATTCGGCGTGCAAAATCTTATCAAAGATTTCGGAAGCGAAGAAAATGTTCATGAATGCTTTGAAGCACTTCGTGAAGCTGTTAAAAAGATAGGCTACCGCGACCTTTGTGTAATGGCAAATGTTGCTCCCTCACAAAGCTCATATAAGGCAGGCATCAACGCTTCCTATACATACAGCTGGGGACATTTCGGCTACAGCGCCGACCATAACATTAACAGCAACAAGGGAAGAATGGTAAGAAAAGAAAGTGAAAATGTGCATGTTGTTCCCACCCTTGCAGTTGGTTATAACGACGTTGCATGGCGTGTTGACCGTCACCCCATGATGACATGTGAGGATATGGGAAAAACCCTCAGTTGGATAACAGACGAGGCTCTTGCGGGATATAAGGATAAGGACGAAGAATGGAAGAGAAAGTTCTTTATGCTTGCCACCTGGAACGAGTACGGCGAGGGAACATATATCTGTCCTGCAAATCTCAACGGCTTCGGCTATCTCAATGAGCTGAGAAAAGCAGTTACCGTAAACGGCGACAGCTATGAGTCCGAAAGACCGTCACAGAAGGTGCTTGACAGACTTGGATATTTGCACCCCAAGGGAAGAACACTTCTTTATACCCCTCAGCTTGTAAAGCCGGATGCACCCGAAAAGGTTGTAGGCGAAATGAAAATCCAAAGTCAGGCTGACGTTGACAAGTGGAGTACTGACAATCTGAAGGTACGCTTTGAGGACGGCATGATGAAGGGGGAAGGTACCGCATTCGATCCCAAGATACAAATTGATGTTGACATTGATGCTAATGAGGTTGCAGGTCTTGAGGTAAAACTCCGTTCTGTTGAAGGCGGAAATGACGCTTCAAAGGCAAATCCCTTGCACTCTCCCTTTATTGTGTTCTTTGCAACAGAGGACTCACCCGAGTTTTCCGAATCAAAGAAGCTGGCAAAAATGGCAGACGGCAGAAACGATGCGGCAATAATGCTTGGAAGCACTGTTCCCGAATGGAAGGGTAAAGTAACAAAAATCAGAATAGACCCCACCGATAACATAGGTGCTTTTGAATTTGAATATGTTAAGCTTCTTGCATGGGACAAGACTCCCGTAGTCACCTATATAGACGACAGGAAATATAACAGTCACTATCCGTCAAAGGTTGAGGACGGCACACCTTATGTGCTCTTTGAGGCACAGCGTGACTTCCACCTTCTGACAAACCTTTACTACGAGTGGGACAACGACGAAAGAACACTTATGATAGAGTGTGACGGTAAGGTTTCCTACTGGAAAGAAAACAGCGATGTTGTTAAATTCGACGGCGAGGAAATAAAGCTGAAAAAGCCGCTTGAATTCTACGACAACCTGCCTTATATGCCCCTTGATGTATTCTGCCTTGTTACAGGCTATAAGTACACGGTAAACGACAGCCGTTTTGACATTATCACAAAATAAAACCCCGTAAAAGGAGGATTTTACCATGAACCGTGACACAAGAGTTACAAAGAGTGCAGTATATCTCATAGATGAATGGTTTCTGCATGAATCACGTCACCCTGTTCCTTCAGGCTGGGACTATGACGGACGTGGTGAAGCACTTCACAAGAATCCCGTTTACTGGCAAAGAAGTTTTATTCTTGAAACAGACCCCGACAGAAATGACCCCGTAACAATGGGACGCAGATTTATGCCCATAAGAAGCGGAAAAGCATTTTTCAATCATATTTTTGAAATAGAAAACGGCGACGGCTTCTTCTTTGAATTCTATGACGTTGATGATACGCCGCTGTTTGCTGTCACACAGAAAAACGGCATGTTTTACTGCGGTGACGACAGCCTTGATGTTGCTGCAAATAACGGCAGTCACTCCTTCTCCATAGAATTTGATATGGATAAAAGAGAGGCAACCGTCTGCTATTGCGGTAAGGTGTTAAAAACTGCCGCTGTTCCTTCAGATACCGTGGCACGTTTAAAGACAGGCTATAAAGCAGGAAGCCACGGCAGAGCAATACTTGTGGGAACGCTTCTTTCAATAAACTATGTTGTTAACGACAGAAACGAGGTTTATAAGGAAGGCGACCTCTATCATAAATGGAATGTGGAGGTAGACGGTGCCGAAGCATATGTGCAGTCTTATGAAGGCGGTCTTATCTATACCAACGTCATTCAGACTGAAGGCAAAGACTGCTTCGGTATTTGCTCACAAAGCTTTGAAAAGATTAGCGGCGAGGTTTGCTTTGAGCTTAAATACCTCACTTATACAGCAGAAGGAGAAAACATAAAGCTGTGCCTTACAAGCGATGGCAAGGAAGCCGTAACCGTCCTTGATAACGGAACTCAGGCTCTGAGTGCCGACGGCAAGGTTCTGCGTAATCATAATCCTCACGTGTGGCAGACTCTTGTTGTTTATGCAGATACAGAAAAAGGCAAAGCACGTGTAATGCTCAACGGTAAAAAGTGCGGAGAAATCGACTTTAACGAGCCTTGCAGCTTCTTTGACGGTATCAGTATAACCTATAAACCGGAAAAAAGCGGCATGATGAAGTTTACCGACGTGTTTGTAAGTATAATTCAGCCTGAGCCTGAGGATTATCCAAAGCCTCCCGTTCTTCCCGAAAGAAAGGACGACTATGTAACAGGTATGAATATCTGCTCTCTTTGGAGAACAGGCGAGCATGTAGGCTGGGATGCAATCAGTGCATTCCATGACAACATTACATACTTGGGCTTTTACGATGAAGGTATTCCCGAAGTCGCTGACTGGGAAATCAAGTGGATGAGTGAGCACGGTCTTGACTGCGAATTCTACTGCTGGTATGCACGCTTTGCAAATGCACCAAATCTTAAAACTTTTCTGTCGGCGGCTATCCACGACGGTCACTTCAAGGCAAAGTACGGCGATTATATGAAGCTTGCTCTTATCTGGGAAGCAGGCGCAAGCGCACACCCGTCCTCTGTACAGCAGGTCAAGGATAACTTTATTCCTTACTTTGAAGATTACTTCTTCTCAGACCCCAGATACCTGTCAATTGACGGCATAGCAATCATGTCCCTTTATAACACCGAACGTCTTGCCAAAGACCTTGGCAGCTTTGAAGCAGTAAAAGAGGTGGTAGAGCTGCTGCGTGAATCTGCCAAGAAGTGCGGCTTCCGTGACCTTGCAATCATCACCTGCGGAGAGCCAAGTGAGCAGAGAAAATATACAGGCGTTGATGCCGTATATGCCTACGGCTGGGGACACTTCGGCTATGACCCCGACTATCAGAAGGACAGAATGCAGTCCCAGCTTGATACAGGACTTCTCCACGTTGTGCCTACCGTTTCCGTGGGCTATAACGATGTAGCATGGCGTGTTGACAGACATCCCATGATTACCTGCGAAAACATGGGCAAGGTTATCAAGTGGTTCACGGATGACCTTCTCCCCTCTTATAAGGACTGCGAGCATGAGTGGCAGAGAAAGCTTATGATGTTCTCAACATGGAATGAATACGGCGAGGGAACATATATCTGTCCTGCAAATCTTAACGGCTTCGGCTATCTCAATGAAATGAGAAAGGCTGTAACCGTAAAGGGCGATAGCTTTGAGTCAGACCGACCCACACAGAATGCTCTTGACAGACTGGGATATATCCATCCCAAGGGAAGACACTATCTCAGTGCCGTTCAGCTTGTTCCAAAGGAAGTTCCCGAAAAGGTTGCACAGGAAATAAAGTTTGACAAGCCTGAAAGCAAAAATCTCTGGACAGACACATACGGCATTGATTTTTCCTTTGAAGACGGAAAGCTTTGCGGAGTAAGTAAGGTGGATGACCCCAAGATGGCAATGGAGGTTGACCTTGATGCACAAAAGATTGATGCAATTGCACTCAAGTTTGTATCAGCACCGGGTACAGCACCTCTTAACAGAGAGCATCCCGAGCTTTCACCTGTTCAGGCATTTTTCAAAACCGAAACAGATGAGGATTTCCACCACACAAGAATGATTGTGCCAAATGCCAAGGCATCCGACAACTCACTTGTAATTCTCACAAAGGAGCATCCTCTGTGGAAAGGCAAAATTACTCGCTTCAGAATAGATCCCACAACAGCCGGCGGTCACTTTGAGCTTGAAAGCATAAGATTTTTAACCTTCGATGACGGCAAGACACGCTACGAAACCTACATTGACGGTTATAAGTACAACAGCCACTACCGTTCAAAATTTGAGGACGGCAACTTCTACGTGCTGTTTGAGCCGTTAAGAGAATTTGCCAACCTTGCAAGAGTTTACTACGAGTGGGATTTTGAAAACAAAACTCTCATGCTTGAAGCAAACAACACCGTTTCCTACTGGACGAAAAACAGCAATGTAATAACGGTAAACGGCAAGGAAATAACCCTCAAAAAGCCGCTTGAATTCTATGACGACCTGCCTTATCTGCCTCTTGACGAGTTCTGTCTTGCAACAGGTTGTGACTATAGGGTTGACGGCGCAAGAATTGATATTAAGACAAAGCAATAATTAACGAACAACACTAAGGGCAGTCCGAAATCGGACTGCCCCTTAACTTTATATTAATGTAATTCTCTCAAATATCCACCCTGACAGCCTTAGACAAAGCAAAGGAGTAAAGGTACGCATCTCTCACCCTGCAGCATGTCATTTCGCTGACAGCACGGCAGTAGTAGGAAAGCTGTACCTTGTGACGGTCAATCAGCGTTTGCTCGGCATGAGCACCGAATACTCTGTCGGTTTTGAAGTCAACAACAGTGTATGAGCCGTCGGAATTTCTGAAGAATAAGTCAATAACACCCTGAACAAGAATGTCACGGTTGTCAGATCCGTCTGCCGCACCTGCAAAAGCGGAAACCTCAAGATTAAACCTCTGCTCACGGAAAAGATTGCTGCTTGCCTTTACAGCCATATAAAAATCGCTTTCAAAGAAACGGCAAAGCTTGTCAAATTCAAGTAATTCCGCCTGCCTTTGGGTGATAAAGCCTTTAAGACAAAGCCTGTTTGCTTCCTCAATACACCCCTCTCGGCTTTCGCATCTTGAATAATCCGCAAACTGCATAAACATGTGCATTGCCGTACCTATTTCCGCACCGTCAGGTTCATGCTCGCCAAGTAAAAAGTCGGGAATTTTCTTCTGCACCCTGTTTTCAAGACTGACGGTTTCGTATTGTGTCACCTCAGTCGATACCTTTTCTTCAGTTGTTTCATCAGCCTCAGTAAGGTCAGACATTTCATCGTCAATTAATCCTTTTTTCAGCATGGAAACCGTAAGCTTTGCAGGAGAAGCTGTGTCCCCTCCGTAGCTGAATGAACCAAGGCGAGTTATTTCTTCAAGGTATGCTTCATCAACCTGTAAAGAAGCCGTGTCCGTATCATAATCATCTGCCTGTAAAGTACCGTCCTCAAGCATGGCACAGGCGTCCTCACATGAAACATACTCACACTCAAAGCAATGTGATAATTCATCGGCAAGCACACCGTTTTCCATGCCTGCCGCCAAATATAAGGGCAACGCCGCCTTGTCATTGATTATGCAGGACAGTATCAGCGACAGAAAGCTTGACGAAGAAGAATATTCACCCAAAAACGCCCCTGTTGAAGCCTCCTCAATCAGCTTTTCCATCTTTCTGGTGCTGACACCCGTCATGAAAAGCATGTCACGTGCACGGGTAAGAGCAACGTATAATATGCGTATTTCTTCCTCCATGCCTGCACTGTCAACAGCACTTGCAATAAGCTTTTTATAAGGAGTGGAAATGCGTACGGTGTTGCATTCCGAGTCGGTGGAAATAACCGCAGGCGTGTCA
>JAZNIM010000012.1:0-5962 GCA_045577475.1 Eubacteriales bacterium
AATATGCACAAAATCAGGATGTTTTTTTAATAAGGCGGTTGTATAAGTTAGTTTTATGTATCTCAGGAGTGTTTCGGCACTGCGGTGACGCTTAAAGATAGATTTATGTCACACAGGTGTTTCGCTGTCTGCGGACAGCGAGTTTCTTTTGACCCGCCTCAAAAGAAACCAAAAACGCTCCACTCTTCGGCACGACTTTAGAGGTCGTGCCTGAGCCGTGGCGGCTCTCTGACAGCATGAAGCTGAGGATGACGCTGAGAAATCTCGGCAAATCGCTCGCTGTCGCTCGATGGGTTGCAGTGCGTGTGTTATGAACTGCGTTGCCGATTGCTTACTGCTTGGGACACAAAGGAAAATTGGGGTTTTCTATCTCACACAAAGTAAAAACGTCCGCCGTGGTTTGGTGGACGTTTTGGCTAACCGAGCACTTGAAGCTCGGTTTTATTTTATTGCTTGGTTGGTGAAGCACTTAGTTTGACCTCTTTGATTTAAGGAGGTCAAACGGACTTCCATTCGGGCATCGGTGACAGGACGTATCGCTACAGTGAGGTCACGTCACCGCTGTCGGGCGTTCCCGACTGCTTACTTCTTCTTTTCCGGAAAAGAAGAAGTAAGGCGGTTTGTTACGGGAGCACCCAGACCTGTGCACAAATCCCAACCCTCTTTTGCGGTATACACGCCGTTTGAGCCGAGGATAATATCATAAAAATTATACTGTGGAAGCGTATACGAGCTTGAGCCTGCAAGCCTGTACAGATATGAGCCAATGCCTTCATCTTTGACCGACGGTTGTTTTTTCAGAATACAGGCACATATTCCTGCCATACATGCACAGGCAAGACTTGTTCCTCCTGCGGTTGTCCAGCCTCCTCGGGATGCAACGTATATGCTTGCACCGCGGCTGTCACAAGCGTTCATGCTTACATCGGGGACGGCTCTTTTGCCACCTGACAGCTCGTTTACGGGAGCAAACCTTTTCTGAAAATCGGGAATGCCGAATAAATCGCTGATACCCGAGCCGCCGTTTTTCCATGCACTTTCAAGGAGTCTTTCTCCGTCATTGCTTGCAATAAGCTGTGTTCCGCCGACACTTAAAACATCAGGACTTGTGGAAGGAAATTCAGGAACGCCTCCCGTGTTTCCCGAGGAAGCGGTAAAGACTGAGTCCGTATCCGTGAAAATGCTGTTTTTTGCTATAAAATCCCCGCTTTCTCTTGCTCCGAAGCTCATTGAAATTACGTCGGGACTGAGAGTTTTTGCGTATTCAACGGCGGATAATATGCTGTCGGTAAGTGCGTTTTTTGCAAAGATACACAGTATTTCGGCATAGGGTGCAAAAACGCTTATCCATTGCACGTCAAGGCTTGATTCGGTAATCCAGCTTTCGGTGGTATTTTCTGCTCTGCCGTCGGGATAGAATACCGAAATTTCGGGCATGGGCAGGGAAAACTCACGGCAGAAGCGGGATGTGTTTTCAATAAGTGCAATATTGTCAAGTGCACATATTACGGCAATTTTCATGCCTTTGGCATCGGAAGATACGTCAAAACCGTAGGCTTTTCTCATTTGTGAGGGAGTGTAGCCTGTGACATGCTCGGGAGTAAAGTTTTGTGATGAAACATAATGCGGGTAAAATTCATTTTTGCTGAGAGGGAAAAGGGGGGTGTAGCTGTTCAAAATAATCACCTCGTTATAAGATTATCGCTTTTGTTTTAAAAAAGACCCGGTTTTGGGTACATAAATTGAAAAAATGTAATAAAAGCATTGAAAAAAATGTTTTTGTGTGTTAGAATAAATCGTTAAGTAATGTTCTATTGCAAATATTGTTATACGGAGGTAACTCAGGTGACAGATACATATGCCATTGAACTGAAAAACATTACCAAAACCTTTGGCAGTGTTGTGGCGAACAAAGACGTAAACCTAAGTGTAAAAAAAGGTGAGATTCTCTCACTGCTGGGAGAAAACGGAAGCGGTAAAACAACGCTTATGAACATGCTCTCGGGTATTTACTATCCTGACAGCGGCGAGATTTTCATAAACGGCGAAAAGGTTGACATCCGTTCCCCAAAGGATTCCTTTGCACTGGGAATTGGTATGATTCACCAGCATTTCAAGCTTGTTGATTTGTTTTCAGCGGCGGAAAACATTGTTCTCGGTATGCCGGGAAAAACAAAGGTTGACATGAAGGCGGTTGTTGATAAAATCAAAGGCTTGTGCGACAAGTACGGCTTTGAGCTTGACCCCTACAAGAAGATATACAACATGTCGGTTTCCGAAAAGCAGACGGTTGAAATCATCAAGACTCTTTACAGAGGAGCGAACATTCTTATTCTTGACGAGCCGACGGCGGTTCTTACTCCTCAGGAAACAAGAACTCTCTTTAAAATCTTAAGAAAAATGCGTGAGGACGGCAAGGCTATCATCATCATTACTCACAAGCTTATGGAAGTACTCGAGCTGAGCGACAGAGTTTCGGTTCTCAGAAAGGGCGAGTATGTGGGTACGGTGAATACGAGCGAGGCAACCGAGCTTTCTCTTACCGAAATGATGGTTGGCGAAAAGGTTACTCTTGACATTGAAAGACCCGAGCCTAAGGATGTTACCCCAAGACTTGTCATCAAGGATGTTTCCTGCAGCGACAAGAACGGAATAAAGACGCTTGACAATATAAATCTTACTATAAACAGCGGTGAAATTTTGGGTATAGCAGGTATTGCGGGAAGCGGTCAGAAGGAGCTTCTTGAAATTATTGCAGGACTTCAGACTGCCGACAGCGGAAGTGTTACTTACTATTCACCCGAAGGTAACGGCAGCGGTCAGGAGCTTATAGGCAAGAGTCCCTTACAGATAAGAAATCTGGGAGTTGCACTCTCCTTTGTTCCCGAGGACAGACTGGGTATGGGTCTTGTGGGAAGCATGGGCATGACAGGTAACATGATGCTCAGAAGCTACAGAAGCGGAACAAAGTTCTTTACCGACAGAAAAGGCCCGAAAAAGCTGTCCGAAGATATTGTAAAGCAGCTTGGGGTTGTAACTCCCGACATTTCAACACCCGTAAGACGTCTTTCGGGCGGTAACGTTCAGAAGGTGCTTATCGGACGTGAAATTGCGGCATCTCCCACGGTGCTTATGACAGCATACGCAGTAAGAGGACTTGACATAAACACCTCCTACACCATCTATCATTTGCTTAATGAGCAGAAAAAAAAGGGTGTTGCGGTTGTATATGTAGGCGAGGACCTTGACGTGCTGCTTGCACTCAGCGACAGAATCATGGTGCTTTGCTCAGGCAGAATCAGCGGAATTGTGGATGCAAAAGAAGCCACAAAAGAGCAGCTGGGTCTTCTTATGACAAAGCATTCCGACGACACACAGGAGGTAGAAGGCGATGACAACTAATAATACAAAACCTGCGGTTATAAAAGAGCCTCTTATCCGTGTGGCAAGACGTGAGGGTGTTTCAAAGCCGATAGCTTTTCTGATTAAGGCAGCGGCAATTGTTCTTGCATGCATTGTATGTCTTGTTGTAATTTATTTTCTTACAGGTTCAACTCCCGACAGGGTTGCAGAGGCAATGGGCGGTGAGCTGTTTGGCTTTGGCACAAGACAGATGAACAATATTATGAAGGCATATTCTTCAAGTCCCGTTGAAGGCTTTATAAGAGGTCTTCTTTCCTCAAAGCCCTTTTGGAGAACCATAAGAGATGCTATGATTATGCTGTGTGTTGCAATTGCGCTTACACCCGCATTTAAAATGAGATTCTGGAATACAGGCGGCGAAGGTCAGATTCTTATGGGCGGTCTTGCAACGGCAACGGTTATGATTTTCTGTGCAGATAAGTTAAGCCCCGTACCTCTTATGATAGCAATGCTTGTTTCAAGTATAACTGCAGGACTTGTCTGGGGACTTATTCCTGCCATATTCAAGGCAAAGTGGAACACCAACGAAACGCTGTTTACCCTTATGATGAACTACATAGCAATCCAGCTTGTGCTGTTCTTCAACATTATCTGGGACACTACGGGCGGTGCAGGCTATATCGGTATGATTAACAAGGAAACACGTGCAGGCTGGTTCCCCACCGATATTGCAAGCGGCTTTTTGGGTAATGAAAACTATATTATCCACCTTGTTTCGATTATTCTTATAACAGTACTCATTTATATCTATCTCGGATATACAAAGCACGGATATGAAATCTCGGTTGTGGGTGAAAGTGAAAACACCGCAAGATACGCAGGCATCAGCATAAAGAAGGTAATCATACGTACCATGTGCATATCGGGTGCGTTGTGCGGACTTGCAGGCTTTATGCTTGTTGCGGGTTCAACACACACCATTGCAAAGGATACCTCGGATAACCGCGGTTTCACGGCAATTATTGTTGCTTGGCTTGCTAAGTTCAATCCGTTTATGATGATTTTCTATTCCTTCCTTATAGTGTTCCTCAGCAACGGCTCACAGGAAATTGCAACACGCTGCGGACTTAATGAGGCGGCGGCAGACGTGCTTACGGGTATAGTGTTATTCTTCATTATAGCAAGTGACTTTTTCATAAACTACCGTCTTGTATTCAGACACAAGGCGCATAAGGAGGCAAAGTAATGGAATTTATACTTTCTATGCTCAAGGCAATGCTGACCCCCGTGTTTTTCAGCAAAGCCGTATGTCAGGGTATGCCTCTTTTGTTTGGTGCAACGGGCGAAATTATTACGGAAAAGGCAGGCCACCTGAACCTTGGTATTCCCGGTATTATGTACATGGGCGGTATCGGCGGTATTACCGGTGCTTTCCTGTATGAAACAAGTGTTGAAAATCCGATAGGTGCGGTAGGTGTACTGATTGCGGTGCTTTCATCACTTCTGTTCTCGGTTGTCGGAGGACTTATTTACAGCGTTCTTACGGTAACGCTGTATGCAAACCAGAACGTAACGGGTCTTGCACTTACAACCTTCGGCGTAGGACTTGGAAACTTTTTGGGAGGCTCTCTTGCAAAGCTTGCAAATTCACCCGGTCAAATTAACGTGAAGTGTACGGGTGATGCTTTCAGAACAACCATTCCCTTCCTCAGCGATTTGGCAAATAAAGGCGGTATAATCGGGGGGATTGCAAAGATGTTTTTCTCCTACGGTTTTCTTACATATGTGGCTATTTTGATAGCATTGCTGACAGCTTATTTTCTCAATAAGACAAGACAGGGACTCGCACTTCGTGCTATCGGTGAAAGTCCTGCAACAGCGGATGCGGCAGGTATTAATGTTACACGCTATAAGTATCTTGCAACCTGCATAGGTGCAGGCATTGCAGGTCTTGGCGGTCTGTACTACGTAATGGAATATTTCGGCGGTACATGGCAGAATAACGGCTTCGGTGACAGAGGATGGCTTGCCATTGCACTTGTAATCTTCGCTCTTTGGAAGCCTGTACGTGCAATCTGGGGTTCAATCGTATTCGGCGGACTTTACATCCTCTTTGCATCCGTAAAGCTCTCTACCGCAATGACTGAAATTCTCAATATGCTCCCGTACCTCGTAACTCTTATCGTCCTCATAGTTTCCAGCTTCCGCAAAAAGAGAGAATACCAACCTCCCCAGAGTCTCGGTCTCTCTTACTTCCGCGAAGACAGATGACTTACTTCTTCTTTCCCGAAAAAGAAGAAGTAAGCAGTCGGGTACGCCCGACGGCGGTGACGTGACCACACCGCAGTGAAAAATCCCGTCACCAATGCCCGAATGGAAGTCCGTTTGACCTCCTTAAATCAAAGAGGTCAAACTCAGTGCGACACCAACGGAACAACAGAATAAAACTGTGCCACAGGTGCACAGATAGCCAAAACGTCCACCAAACAACGGCGGACGTTTTTACTTTGGGTAACGCAGAAAACACCATTTTCCTTTGTGTCCCAAGCAGAGAGCAATTGCAATGCAGTTCCCAACACTCGCACTGCACCCCATCGAG
>JAZNIM010000013.1:0-3381 GCA_045577475.1 Eubacteriales bacterium
CTTGGTATTCCTGTTGTTGTAGCTCTGAATAAGAGCGATATCGGCAAGAAAAAAGGAAATACAATTGATACAGATGCACTTTCTACAAAACTTAACTGTCCCATAGTGCAAACAGTTTCTACTTCGTCAGATGGATTAAAGCCATTGATGGAAGCGGCTATTGCACAGAATAATAAGAAACAGACTGCTCCTTACATACAAGGAGATATAGACCTTACCGATAAAAATGCAGTTGCAGAGGCGGACAGAAAACGTTTTGAGTTTGTCAATAATATTGTAAAAGACGTTGAAAAACGCAAGGTTCTTACAAAGGATAAGAATATCGGTGATAAGATTGATAATATCCTTACAAGCAAATGGCTTGGTATCCCGATTTTTGCCGTAGTGATGTACCTTGTGTTTCAGATTTCTCAGGTTTGGGTTGGCACACCAATTGCAGATCTTCTTGTTGGTTGGCTTGAAAGCTTCCAAGGCTGGGTAGGTGACCTTCTTTCTGACGCAAATCCTCTTCTTTCTGCTATCCTTGTTGACGGTGTCATCGGTGGTGTGGTTGCTGTTGTAGGCTTCCTGCCTCTCGTTATGGTAATGTATTTCCTCATTGCCTTACTTGAAGACTGCGGATATATGTCCCGTGCAGCTGTTGTTCTTGACCCTATCTTCAAGAAGGTTGGACTTTCAGGTAAATCTGTAATTCCTTTTGTTATTACAATAGGCTGTGCTGTTCCGGGTATTATGGCAAGCCGTACTATCCGAAATGAACGTGAACGCAGAGCAACAGCAATGCTTGCACCCTTTATGCCTTGCGGTGCGAAGATACCTGTTATCGCTTTATTTGCAGGTGCATTTTTTGATGATGCAGGTTGGGTAAGCACTTTGATGTATCTCTCAGGTATTGTACTTATTTTCCTTGGCGCACTTCTTGTTAACAAGATTGCAGGATATAAAGCGAGAAAATCTTTCTTTATCATTGAGCTTCCTGAATACAAAGCTCCTTCTCTCTGGGGAGCATTCAAATCAATGTGCAGTCGTGGTTGGGCTTATATTGTAAAGGCGGCAACAATCATTCTTCTTTGCAATATGGCGGTTCAGCTTATGCAGACATTTACATGGAGCTTTGAAGTTGCGGAAACTGCTGACCAGTCTATTCTTGCTTCAATTGCTTCACCGTTTGCTTATATTCTCGTTCCTATTGTCGGAGTTCTTTCATGGCAGCTTGCGGCGGCAGCTGTTACAGGATTTATTGCAAAAGAAAATGTTGTTGGTACTCTTGCTGTTTGCTTTGTCGGACTTGAAAACCTCATTGATACTGAAGAACTGGCACTTATGGAAGGCGCTGGAACAGAAGTTGCAGGAATTATGGCTATCACAAAGGTTGCGGCACTTGCTTATCTAATGTTCAATCTCTATACTCCTCCTTGCTTTGCTGCAATTGGTGCTATGAATTCTGAAATGAAGAGTGCAAAGTGGCTCTGGGGCGGTATCGGACTTCAGCTTGGCGTCGGATATACGGTTGCTTACCTTGTTTATACAATCGGTACACTTATTACTTTTCCCGCTTCTCTTGATGTTGGTGCTGCTATTGGCGGTCTTGTTGCTGTAGTGGCTATGGCTGCAATTGTAATCAGTCTGATTGTTAAGAACAACAAGAAAATGAAAACAGAATACGCTCTCAATGGTGTAAAATAAAATATTTCAGACAGGATTTTGATTATGGAAAATATTATTGTTATATTAATATTGGTTTCTATTGTTGCAGGTATTATATGGTATCTTATTCGTGCAAAAAAGCGTGGAGAAACATGTATTGGTTGTCCTTACGCAAAACAATGCAACGGAAAATCCTGCAACTGTAATTCATAAGATAATTCGAATTCCAAACGGTAAATTCATTGCAATCAGGGTGTGCTATTACACCTTGATTGCTAAATATCATATCGAAATCATAATTTAGGACAACATGGTGAAAAAATGAATATAGTTATAGTAGGTGGTCATGACTGTATGCACTGCCAATACAAGCAGATTTGTAAAAAGCATGGCTGTAAATGTAAGGTGTTTACGCATTGTCCTGCGAATTTTCAAAATCAAATAGGAAATCCTGAGTTGATAGTTATATTCACGAAAACAGTTGCACATAAAATGCTTGCAATAGCGTCAAAACAGGCTGAAAGAACGGGGGCAAAAATTCACTATGCAAATTCATCAAGTGCCAGTGCCTTACAAAATGTTTTAACACAGCATTTTCAGAAAGCATAATGCTCATATTTTACGCATCGGTTAGTTTCAACTAACTAACAGTGAGGAGGATTATTGTGTTAGAAGCGTTGATTGCATATCATTGCGCTCCTGCGCTTGCAGGAATAAAGCCCGCGAATATTGTTGCTTGTCAGAAATCACGTTTTAATAATTTGTATTCAGAGATTGATGCTCTCAATAATCAGCTGAATATAAAAGACATATACATTGAAACAGTTTGCGAATGTGAAAAACGAGTTCTTCTTATTGTATATCGTAAAAATATACTCGAAAGGCATTTGAAGTCAGATAGCAACGCAACATTCTTGTTTTACTACGGCTATCCGACTGACAGAAGCCTTACAGATTATCTGAATATATTGAGAAAACGTCTTGATTGTGACAGTTTTCCGCATGAAATAGGTGTTTTTCTCGGCTATCCGCTTCATGATATATACGGCTTTATCAATCATCGTGATGAGGGATGTCTTTTGACGGGTGAATGGAAAGTATATCGCAACGTTGAAGAAGCTGAAAAGTTGTTCGGTAGATTTAAGTCTTGCAGAAAAGCTCTTTTACAACATGTTACGGAGCGTGGAAAAACACTTGCACAGATTTTCTGTGAAGCATAAATGTAGTATTGTTGCAGATTGAATTTAAGGAGTTTCAGATGATTGATACGCAACTGCCTAAGAATATACAAAATGATAATTTTAAAATTAATTATGAATATCACGATTTTGTTGAATGTATAACATCTGCACTTGATGCCCGTGACCCATATACGGGTAAACACTCCGAAAGAGTCAGCGATATGGCTTGTTTTATAAGCAAACATATGGGATTATCAGAAGATGAAATCCGTGAAATTCACATAGCCGGTCATCTTCATGATATCGGAAAAATCGGAATTCCCGATAGAGTTCTTCTCAAAGAAAGTAATCTTGACGATGAAGAGTGGGAGATGATGAAGAAGCATCCTCAGATAGGTGCTGATATTCTGTCAAAATCACCGCATTTTTTAAGACTTGCCGCTATAATAGTTCATCATCATGAAAGATGGGACGGAAAAGGGTATCCTTTTGGTGCAAAAGGTAATGAGATCCCCATAGGAGCACGAATTATTGCGATATGTGATTCGATAGA
>JAZNIM010000014.1:0-3919 GCA_045577475.1 Eubacteriales bacterium
ACATGGCTACGATCCGACTTTGTTATTGCTAACGCAGAAGGAGCAAGAACAACTCCATCAGTTGTTGCTTTCTCAAAAACAGGTGAAAGAATGGTTGGTCAGGTAGCAAAAAGACAGGCTATCACAAACCCCGACAGAACAATTATCTCCATTAAGAGAGATATGGGTAACGATAAAAAGGTTGCTATAGACGATAAAAACTATACACCTCAGGAAATTTCCGCTATGATTCTTCAGAAGCTCAAGGCTGATGCTGAAGCCTATCTCGGACAGACTGTAACAGAAGCAGTTATTACCGTTCCCGCATACTTTTCCGATGCACAGCGTCAGGCAACAAAGGATGCAGGTAAGATTGCAGGTCTTGATGTAAAGAGAATTATCAATGAGCCTACAGCTGCTGCGCTTGCATACGGTGTTGATAAAGAACAAGCTCAGAAAATTTTAGTATTTGACCTTGGCGGCGGTACATTTGACGTATCCCTTCTTGATATTGAAGACGGCGTAATTGAGGTTCTTGCAACTGCAGGTAACAATCGTCTTGGCGGTGATGACTTTGATGAAAGAGTTATGAACTATATGGCTGACGAATTCAAGAAGTCTGACGGAATTGACCTTCGTAACGATAAGATGGCACTTCAGAGATTGAGAGAAGCTGCTGAAAAGGCTAAGATTGAGCTTTCGGGTATGACAAGCACAAATATCAATCTTCCCTTTATTACAGCAGATGCTACAGGCCCCAAGCACTTTGATATGACTCTTACAAGAGCAAAGTTCGATGAGCTTACAGCAGACCTTGTTGAAAAGACAATGGGTCCTACAAAGCTGGTTCTTTCTGACAGCGGACTTTCTTCTTCTCAGATTGATAAGGTTCTTCTTGTAGGCGGTTCTTCAAGAATTCCTGCAGTTCAGGCGGCAGTACAGAATTTTATCGGAAAAGAACCCTTCAAGGGCATTAACCCCGATGAATGTGTTGCAATCGGTGCTGCAATTCAGGGCGGCGTACTTTCCAATGACGTTAAGGGCGTGCTTCTTCTCGACGTTACACCTTTGTCACTTGGTATTGAAACCCTCGGCGGCGTTTGCACAAAGATGATTGAAAGAAATACAACAATTCCCGTAAAGAAGAGCCAGGTGTTCTCAACCGCAGCAGATAACCAGCCCAGCGTTGAAATTCACGTTCTTCAGGGTGAGCGTGAAATGGCAGCAGGTAATACAACCCTCGGAAGATTTATCCTTGACGGTATTCCCGCAGCTCCCAGAGGAGTACCTCAGATTGAAGTTACCTTTGATATTGATGCAAACGGTATTGTTAACGTAACTGCAAAGGACATGGGCACAGGTAAGGAGCAGCACATCACAATTACTTCTTCCACAAACATGAGCAAGGAAGATATTGATAAGGCTGTAAAGGAAGCTGAAAAGTTTGCAGCAGAAGATAAGGCTCAGAAGGAAGCAGTTGATACAAAGAATCAGGCTGAAAGTGCTATCTTCCAGACTGAAAAGACACTTAATGAGCTTGGTGATAAGGTAACAGAAGAAGAAAAAGCTCCCATTCTTGAAAAGGTTGAGGAACTCAAGAAGGTTGTTGCAAACGGCTCAACAGAGGAAATCAAGGCAGCAACAGAAGAACTTTCCAAGGCATTCTATGCTATCAGCGAAAAGCTTTATCAGCAGGCACAGCAGGCTCAGGGCGGTGCAGCAGGTGCACAGGGCGGAGTAAATCCCGACGGAACAGTTAATGCTGACTTTGAGGATGCTGACAACAAATAAGTAATAATGCAGCTTGCAGCTAAGACTTAACCGTCTTGGCTGTACTGCGGTAAGGATAAGATATGGCAGAAGAAAAGAGAGATTATTACGAGGTCCTTGGTCTGCAGAAGGGCGCAAGCGATGAGGAAATAAAAAAAGCCTTTCGCAAAATGGCAAAGCAGTATCATCCCGACCTGCATCCCGGTGATAAGGAAGCTGAAAAGAAGTTTAAGGAAATAAATGAAGCTTATGGCGTCCTTTCGGATGCTGATAAAAAGTCAAAGTATGACAGATTCGGACACGCGGGTGTTGACCCGTCATACGGTGCAGGACAGGGCGGCGGCTTTGGCGGATTTGGCGGATTTCAGGGGGATATTGACCTTGGCGATATTTTCGGCAGCTTTTTCGGCGGCGGAATGGGCGGTTCATCCTCACGCAGAGCAAATGCACCCCAGAGAGGCTCAGACAGAGAAGCATCCGTAAACATAACCTTTGAGGAAGCGGCTTTCGGCTGTAAAAAGGACATAAGCTTCAACAGAATAGAAAAATGTGAGGATTGTAACGGCAGCGGTGCGGCAAAGGGCACAAGTCCCGAAACCTGCTCAGCATGCTCGGGTACGGGTTCCGTGAGAAGTCAGCAGAGAACACCCTTTGGAGTTTTCCAGACACAGCACCCATGTGATAAGTGCGGCGGAAAGGGAAAGGTTATAAAGAGTCCTTGCCCAACCTGTAGCGGAAGCGGTTTCTTGCGTAAGTCAAAGAAGCTAACTGTTACCATACCCGCAGGTATTGATGACGGTCAGTCAGTACTTCTCGGCGGTCAGGGAGATGCAGGCAGAAACGGCGGTCAGAGCGGTGACGTACTGATTGAAGTAAGAGTAAAAAAGCATGCAATCTTCCAGCGTGAAGGACGTAATGTATACTGCGATGTTCCAATTACCTTTTCCGAGGCGGCACTTGGTGCAACCATTGATGTTCCCACACTTGAAGGGGATGTGAATTATGATATTCCCGAAGGAACTCAGACAGGCACCGTGTTTACATTGAAGAATAAGGGTATTACGGAAATTCACGGCACACGCAGGGGAAACCTTGTGTTCAGAGTTGTGGTTGAAGTACCCAAAAATCTCAATTCAAAGCAGAAGGAGCTGCTTAAAGCCTTTGCAGACTCCTGCGGTGAAAAGAATAATGTGCAGAAAAAGAATTTCTTCGATAAAATGAAGGAATTGTTTGATTAAAAAATATACTCCCCGATTGGATGTTTTTGCCCAATCGGGGAGTTTTGTCGTAGCGTTAAATTTTGATGGTTTGCACTGTTTCTTTCTCAAAGTCTGTTGACAAAACGTGTTGCTTGCCGTCCTTGCAAATAACAAAATCAATCTTACCCACACCCTGAATTACGGCATGGTCATCGCATATTTCCAATACTTCGCCATTTTGCGACAGAGGATATATTACTGTGCCGCCTTTTGCGACTGCTTTAATCAGAACACCGTAGGGAATAGATGTGTCATATTTAAAACCGCCGTGACTTATTACAGCTTTTCTGTGGTGCTTGCTCTTGTTGTACCAGTCAACCGCAAGCAAATAAACATGCTTTTCATTACCGCAGTCGTAGAGTGTGTACTGCACGTCGTCACCGCATTCTACGTTAACATCGTCTTTTGATTTGAAGTCGACAGTGCATTTTTCTATGTAAGAGGTGTATACGTCACTTACCGCAACGTTTGACGGGTACAGCGGCGCATTCAGTATGGAAACGCTGCCTTTTCCGACCTTGTATTTCATGAGAAGCGGTGTGCCGTCGTCGCAGGAGGCAATGGTTTCATAGCCTTCTTTGAAGTTGATGCAAACAGGTACGGTGTTTTCTCGGAATTTTTTGTTTTCAAAGACACATTCGCCGTCTGTGAAGGAAAGCTTGTGGTCAAGAAGCCGCAAATCGCCGCCTCTGACTTTATAAATATCTGTTTGTGTTGCGAAATGTGCTCTTGATAAAATCAGATTAACGCCGTTTTCGCAAAGCTTGTAAAGCTTGTCAAAATCCTCTTTTGAAGCACAGTTGTAGCCGGCAAAACATAAAATAGAGTATTTTTTAAGCTGTTCACTTGAAGCATCGTATGGAACTACATCGGTGCAGCCTAAAGGTGTTCCCGTAAAATAACCGAGAGGC
>JAZNIM010000015.1:0-1674 GCA_045577475.1 Eubacteriales bacterium
GTCTGTACTTGAATACTATGGCAAAGAATCGGATTTATCCTGCGTTTCGGACTACAAGGAGCTGCCGGGGTATGGCGTCAGTGTTGTTACGGATGGCTGTAAGGTGTCGGCGGGAAATCTCAGGCTCATGCAGTCGGAGGGTGTAGTTATTGACCGTGCCGAAAAGGATGCTTCCACTGCGGTACATGTTGCGGTGGATGGTGTGTATGCCGGCTGTATAACGGTTTGCGACAGGGTGAAGGATGACAGTGCAAAAACAATTGCAGAGCTGAAAAAGCTTGGCATAAAGAGAACCGTCATGCTTACGGGAGATTCGGCAGACACAGCTCGTGAGGTTGCAAAAGAGCTTGGCATAGACGAGTGCTTTTCGGGACTTTTGCCACATGAAAAGGTTGAGGTGCTTGAGAAGCTTGACAAAGAAAAACGTGGAAAAGAAAAAATAATTTATGTGGGCGACGGCATCAACGATGCCCCTGTTCTTGCACGTGCAGATGTTGGTGTTGCCATGGGTGCATTAGGCTCGGATGCCGCAATTGAGGCGGCGGATGTTGTACTTATGACAGATGAGCCTGCAAAGCTTATACAAGCAATTCAAATTGCACGCACAACCAAATTCAAGGTTCTACGCAACATAATTTTCGCATTATCCGTCAAGGGTATCATCCTCATCCTCGGAGCTCTCGGCATTGCCAACATGTGGACCGCCATCTTCGGCGACGTAGGCGTAACCCTCATAGCCATCCTACTTTCTCTTTGATAAAAAGAGAAAGTAGGCAAAGAGAAAATATGACGTGACCTTATCGCAGTGATATGTCCTGCCGTTAATGCCCGACCGCAGCCCCGTTTGACCTCTTACTTCTTCTTTGCTGAAAAGAAAAAGTAGGCAAAGAGAAAAGATATAAAAAGTCGTGCCGATGAGCGGAGCACTTTTGCCTTCTTTTGACGCTTCGGTCAAAAGAAGGTCGACACCGCAGTGTCGAAACTCCTTCCTAAAATAAAACTATAAAAAATGGCAAAAAAATAAATAAAAAAAGCAAAGAAAAAGTAAATTATTTTCCTATATTTTAATATACCTATTTACATTTGAATTGAAATGTGGTATTATAGTCTTGTATAATTGCGTTCATTTTTAGAAAAAGATTTTGTTTGGAGAATGGTAATGCAGAATAAAATCAATGTCAGAGGAGTGTATTTTGATAATCTTTCCTTTGATGAAACTATGGAAAAAGTTGAAGAGCTTGTAAAGTCCGATGGACTTTCGGTGATGTATACTCCGAATTCCGAGATTGTGCAAGGATGCATTGAAAATAAAGAATTGTATAAGGTTATAAATTCTGCCGACCTTGTTATTCCCGATGGAATAGGCGTTGTATATGCGGCAAAAATTCTTAAAACGCCTTTAAAGCAAAAGGTGCCTGGATGTGAGGTGGCGGAAAAGCTTATTGAATATGCTTCAAAAAGCGGCGACGGTGTTTTCTTCTTCGGCGGAGGTAAAAAGACTGAGGAGAGAGAAGCCGTAGGAGTTATTGCGGCAGAGAAGCTTAAAGAAAAGTATCCCGGTATCAATATTGCAGGCACACGGGACGGATATTTTTCACAAGCGGATGTTGACGGCATAATTGATGAAATCAACGAGAGCGGTGCAAAAATCCTTTTTGTCTGCCTTGGAGCACC
>JAZNIM010000016.1:0-11969 GCA_045577475.1 Eubacteriales bacterium
CATATGAATATTCCCTTGGACTTAACGGTCTTGGTGCGTGTGCTACACAGTGCAGCTCGGAGTTTATGAATGTAACCAGTTTCACCAAGCAAGGAAAGTATTCCATTTCTTTTGCAAAGGGACTTCCCACAACCGAGCTTATCATCGA
The DNA here is from genome assembly GCA_045577475.1 of Eubacteriales bacterium. GTDB lineage: Bacteria > Bacillota > Clostridia > Oscillospirales > CAG-382 > UMGS1387. Next base: position 149 of record JAZNIM010000016.1, read on the forward strand.
AGACCCTGTAAGACGGAGAACCGGTACTGTTGTTGAATGGAAGCCTGACCTTGAAGTGTTTACGGATATCAATATCACTCTTGAATACTTTGAAGAAGTGCTTAAAAAGCAGGCAATCGTAAATTCGGGTCTTACGCTGAACCTTGATTACGAAAACGAGGACGGCAGCCATACAAAGAGAGAGTATCTTTATAAAAACGGAATTGTTGACTATATAAATGAGCTTATCACACTTTCCGATGTGCCTGCGGCTGTGAGCGAAGCCGAGGAAGAAAAAGACGGTGAGGAAGCGGAAAACGAAGGTGAGGAAGAACAGCAGACTCTTGAAGGTGAAAAGGATGCAGATACCTCAAGAACCCTTGCACTTTCGACTCCTGCGTATTTTCAGACTGAAAGACAGGGACGTGACAGAGAGGATAAGCCTGAGTATAAATTGAAAGTTGAAGCGGTGTTCTGCTTCTCAAATACAGTCAACAGAATTGAATACTACCATAACTCAAGCTACCTTGAACATGGCGGCTCTCCCGATAAAGCGGCAAGAAGTGCGTTTGTAAAGGCTTTTGATACTTACCTCAAAAACAATAATAAGTATAATAAAACCGAAAGCAAAATCACCTTCGGCGATGTTGAGGACTGCCTTGTGCTGGTTGTAAACTCTCATTCTACCCGTACAAGCTACGAAAACCAGACCAAGAAGGCGATTACCAATACATTTATTACCGAGGCCATGACACAGTTCTTCCTCCATTCTCTTGAGGTTTTCTTTGCGGAAAATCCCAAACAGGCGGAAAAGTGTGCTCAGCAGGTGCTTATCAATAAGCGTAGCCGTGAAAACGCCGAAAGCACAAGAATAAACATCAAGAAAAAGCTGTCGGCTAATATTGATATTGTAAACAGAGTTGAAAAGTTCTCAAATTGCAGAAGTAAGGATGTAAATAAGAGAGAGCTGTTTATAGTGGAGGGTGACTCCGCAAAATCAAGCTGTATGCTGGCACGTGATCCTGACTTTCAGGCTATCATGCCCGTCAGGGGTAAGACGCTTAACTGCTTGAAGTGCGGCTTTGACAGAATTTTCAAGAGTGACATCATTGTTGACCTTTTAAAGGTTGTTGGCTGCGGCGTTGAAATGGGTAAGAGTAAGAGCGGCGGAAAACAGCTTTCCGACTTTGACCCCGACTCACTTAAATGGAGCAAAATCATTATCTGTACCGATGCCGATGAGGACGGTTATCAGATAAGAACCCTTATTCTCACAATGTTCTACAGACTTCTGCCTACTCTTATAAAGATGGGCAAGGTTTATATTGCGGAATCACCGCTGTATGAAATTTCCTCAAAATCGGGAATACGCTTTGCTTATAATGAGCCTGAAAAGGCGGCAATTCTCAAGGAAATTGAGGGAGAAAAGGTGACAATCAAGCGTTCAAAGGGACTTGGTGAAAACGATCCCGATATGATGAACTTTACCACCATGAATCCCAAGAGCCGTAGACTTATACGCATTAATCCCGAGGATGAGCAGGCAACATATATTATGTTCAACACGCTTCTCGGCGATGACCTTGCGGCAAGAAAGGATTATATTGCAAGATACGGTGCTGACTACATCGACCTTGCAGACGTATAATACCGAAAGGAGTAGTTTATGCATACAATAGCGGCACTTGCAAGCGGTGCAGGCAAGGCAGGTATATCGGTTATCCGCCTGTCGGGGGATGATGCCGTTGAAATTGCAGGTAAAGTGTTCATTCCTTTCGGAAAGTATGTGAGCTTGTCGGAGTGTGAAAGCCATAAGCAGGTGTACGGCAAGATTGTGGGAAGCGATGGAAAACGCATTGATACGGGACTTTGTACCTGTTTTCTTGCGCCGCATTCCTACACGGGTGAAAACACTGTTGAAATAAGCTGCCACGGAAGTCCCGTGGGTGTAAGTCTTATTCTTACGGCACTTTTTGAAAACGGAGCGAAGGCGGCACTTCCCGGTGAATATACAAAGCGTGCTTTTGTAAACGGCAAGCTTGACCTTACAATGGCTGAGGCTGTGGGACAGCTTATTGATGCTGACAGTACAGCACAGGTAAAGCTTTTCTCCGCACAGCTTGAGGGAAGCGTGGGAAGGCTTGTTAAAGAGCAGGCTGATAAAATCACCCATCTTCTTGCCTCGGTCTATGCGTATATCGACTATCCCGATGAGGATATGAGGGATGTTACGGACGAGGAAATGAAGTCTGAGCTTGAAAAAATCAGAAACGAGCTGAAAAGACTGACGGGTACTTTTTCTACAGGTCTTGCAATTACCGAGGGCGTACCCACGGCTATCGTGGGACTTCCGAATACGGGCAAAAGCTCACTTCTCAATGCACTTCTTGGCTTTGACAGAGCCATTGTTACGGATGTTGCGGGTACTACACGTGATGTTGTGACGGAAAGCGTGGTTGTGGGCAATATCAAGCTCAATCTGTCGGATACGGCGGGCATTCATGAAACAGAAGATACCGTTGAAAAAATCGGCGTTGAGCGTTCCAAGGGAAAGTTAGGTGACAGCAGTCTTGTTTTCGGGGTGTTTGACGTGACAAAGGACGTCCATGAAACAGACGGAGAAATGGTAAAGCTGTTGCTGGAAGCCAAGGAAAGCAAGAATGTGATTGTGGTTCTGAATAAGTGTGACTTGAATAATCCCGAGAGCCATAAGGAATATTTTGAAAAGCTGGGCTTTGACAGCATAATAAGCATCAGTGCTAAGGAAAAGGAAGGGCTTGAAGCACTTGAACAGGCAGTGAGCCGTCTTTATCCCGACAGCAATATGGCAGAAAGCGGTCTTATTCTCACGAATGCAAGACAGCATGCGGCGCTTGCGGGGGCGGTTTTGGATATAGAACGGGCACTTGAGGCACTGGAGATGCTTACTCCCGATACTGCTTGTCTTGATATGGAGTCGGCACTGGGAAAACTTCTTGAAGCAGACGGCAGGGGAGTGTCGGAGGAGATTGTCAATAACATTTTCTCACACTTCTGCGTTGGTAAATAGGTAATAATATTTTAGGAGATATATATGATAGTACAACTTGAAGAAGCAAAATTACAACTTAATCAGCTTTCTGAGGATTCTAAAGAGCTGAAGGAAGCATTGAACATTGATGAGCTTGCGACAAAGGTGGAGCAGCTTGAAAAGGAAACCTGCGATGAGGGCTTCTGGAACAGAGATGACACACAGGCGGTAATGAGCGAGCTTAATAATGCAAGAAATGTAGTTACAACCTATAACGACTTTGCTGATGGCATAGATAGCCTGTACGAAATGATAGAAATGGCACTTGAGGAGGACGACGAGAGCTTTACAGAGGAAATCCTGTCAGAGCTGTCACGTCTTTCAAAGAGCTATGATACTCAAAGAATTATGGCACTTTTGTCGGGTGAATTTGACAAGAATAATGCAATTCTCTCAATCCATCCCGGTGCAGGCGGAACAGAGGCACAGGACTGGGCACTTATGCTGTACAGAATGTACTGCCGCTGGGCGGAAAAGAGAGGCTTTAAGGTAAAGCTGCTTGACTATCTTGACGGCGAAGAAGCAGGTATAAAGAGTGCAACAATCCTTATAACGGGCGACTATGCATACGGATATCTTAGAAGTGAGGTGGGCGTTCACAGACTTGTGCGTGTATCTCCATTTGATAGCTCGGGAAGAAGACACACCTCCTTTGCGTCAGTTGAGGTAATGCCTGAGTTTAACGATGATATTGATATTGAAATCCGTGATGAGGATATCGAAATGGAAACTCACAGAGCCAGCGGTGCGGGTGGTCAGCACGTCAATAAAACCGACTCTGCGGTAAGAATTACCCATAAGCCCACAGGTATTGTTGTAGGCTGTCAGACCGAAAGAAGCCAGCTTCAGAACAGAGAAACCTGTATGAAGATGTTAAAGAGTAAGCTTATGGAAATTAAGCAGCGTGAAAAGCTTGATAAGATTGAGGATATCAAGGGCGAAAAGCTCAATATAGAGTGGGGAAGCCAGATACGTTCTTATGTGTTTATGCCATATACTCTTGTAAAGGATACCCGAACAGGCTGCGAGGACGGCAATATTTCCGCTGTTATGGATGGGGATATTGATGAGTTTATTACGGCATTCCTTAAGGCAAAGGGTAATTTTATTAAGGGATAAGCAGATTTTACACTTTGTTAACAAAAAAATCCAAACACCTCTTGCAAAACCTAAAGTGTTGTGGTATAATTCATTTGTTGTGTTGCGGCGTAACGTCGTGAACATATAAATATCACGGACAGTCCTCTGTCGGCTCGGCATGAATGTCCATTATTTAAGGAGGAAAACCCAATGAGCAAGAATCTTGTCATCGAGGCTTTTACAAACGAGCAGCTCAAGACCGAAGTTCCCTCATTCAAGGTTGGTGACACCATCAGAGTTCACAACAGAATTAAGGAAGGTCAGAGAGAAAGAATCCAGCTTTTCGAAGGTACAGTTATCGCAAAGCGTAACGGCGGTATCTCCGAAACATTTACCGTAAGACGTGTGGCTTATGGCTGCGGTGTTGAAAAGACATTCCCGCTCCATTCTCCCAACGTTGTTAAGGTTGATGTTATCAGAGTAGGTAAGGTAAGACGTGCTAAGCTCTTCTACCTCAGAGATAGAGTTGGTAAGGCAGCTAAGGTTAAGGAAGATATCTAAGACCTTAAAGCCGTAGCCGCATCTTTTGGCGGCACAAGTCTTATAAGACTGTAAGAAGCCGCATAGTCGGCTTCTTTTGCTTTATGGCAAATGTAAGTAAAGAATAAATGTTTTGTTAAGACAAAACCTGTTACGAATTGAAAAGAGGGAAAAGCATTGTCGGAAAAAAAAGAAGCATCGGTAAAGCCGAGTCTTATTCAAACAATATACGAATGGGTAGAAACCTTCTGCCTTGCATTGCTTGGGGTTGTTGTGGTATTCACTTTTGTCTGCCGATTTGTGACGGTGCAGGGACCGTCTATGATGAATACACTTAAAGACGGTGACAGACTGATTATTTCAAATCTTTTTTATACTCCCAAAACAGGGGATATAGTGGTAGTGCAGGACTCACAAGAGGAAGAATTCCGCGGTCCGATTATAAAAAGGGTTATTGCAACGGCAGGAGAAACAGTTGATATAAATAATGATACATGGGAAATAACCGTTACCCATCTTGATGGCAGTGTTGAGGTTCTCAAGGAAGAATATGCGAATAAGGTGTATCTGGACAATGACGGTGACGGAGAGAAAGAAAGTCTTGTTCCCATGACTTACGGAATATCTGATTTTTATTATCCCAATGCCATTAAAGAAGAGGATTATCCCCATGTGGTTAAAGAGGGATGCGTATTTGTGCTGGGTGATAACAGAACAAATTCTCTTGACAGCAGGTATGTTGGGGACATTGACGAAAGAAAAATTCTCGGCAAGGCGTATCTCAGACTGTTTCCGTTTAATACCTTCAGGTTGTTTGTTTAAAAGGGAATATTTGTTGTCGAAAAGGCAGTGAAAGAGGGTCGGTTCATAATTGAGCCGACCCTTTCTTGATATGCAATTGTAAGTTAAATATCTGATGTTTCCAGTGTTTTTTGCCATTTTCCGCTCTTGTATCTTAAAATCATAAGAACACCTCTTACGAAGTTGTCGAGGGTTGTTACCCACCAAACACCGACAATTCCCCAGTGGAAAACATTTACAACAAGAAAAACAAGGGAAACTCTAAGTAAAAGCACCGAGAATATCGCAACATATACAGGATACTTAGTATCGCCTGCACCTCGTAATGCACCCGAGAATACCGAAAGCACATTGCTGAAAATAACCACTAACGTGCATATTTTCAAAAGCTCTGTTGCAAGTTCGATTACACTTTCATCGTGGGTATACAGTAAAACAAGTCCGCCTGAGAACAGGAATATGCAAATCGACATGACAATGGACATGATAAACGATAGCTTTGTGATTGCACCTACGTAATACTTTACACCACGAAGGTCTTTAGCACCCACATACTGACCGACAATGGTGTTTGCCGCTGACGAGAACGCCGAGCCAACCATGAGAAACAGACTGTTTATGCTGTTTGTAACCTGATGTGCCGCATAAGATTCGGGACCTGTGGAAACAATCATTTTCGCAAGAAGCGTAAATCCTATCTGAATTATCATACTTTCCAAAGCCGACGGTAAACCGATTTCCATAATTTTCTTTGTTATATCAAGGTCGGGCAGAAGACTGAATTTCTTTTTTGAAGTCTGACCGGCATCCTGTTCATTGCCGCTGTCATCGTCAAAGTCGGTGGCATATTTTGCAGTGCGGAAGCTGAAGCGGGAGTTTCTTGAAAAACAAAGGAAGATAAGTGCAAAAATAAAGGCAAATATCTTGCAAAGAGAGGTCGAAAGCGCCGCACCTTGTGCACCCATTTCGGGGATTCCGAGAAAACCAACGCCGTATATGAATATGTAATTTCCCACTACGTTTAGAAAGCTTGAGGCAATGTTGTATACAAGTGGAACTCTGTTTTCACCTGCACCTCTGAGGGATGCGGTGATTGCACTTGTAAGTGCCTGAAAAACAAGACCTGCCGAGCAAATTCTGAATACATCAACTGCATCCGAAGCAACCGTGCCTGCAACATGAACGCTTCCGTATTTCCCGCCTGCCATGAATTCAATGGCATAGGGTGCTGCAAACATGCAGGCTGCTGTTATAACAATACTGATTAAAAAGTTCAGCTTCATGCTGCTCATCAATACCTTGCGGGCACTGCTGTATTTTTTTGCACCGATGTTCCAGGCAACTCTTACGGTAGTACCTACGTTTACAGCAGTAAAGGCAACGTTGAAAATGCTGGAGGGAGTGCTGTACAGACCAATTGCATTGAGAGCCTCGGTGCTGTACTGACCTGCCATCATATAGTCTACCATGCCGAAGGCGGTTGCAAGTAGCAGCTCTATGAGGATGGGGAATACCATCATCAGAATCATTTTTACAGAGCCTTTTTCAAAAGTGAAGAATCCTTTTATCGGTGACAGGGTTTTTTTCGTGTTTTCAGGCATTGTAGCAACCTCTCTTTCCACAAAAAGGCGTCATACAGCTATAAAAATAGCCGACAGAATCTTTTGTCGATACTGTCGGCAAAGTTTAATTATTCGGTAACTTCTTCGGTTTCTTCTGTTGCAGCTTCTTCAGTTGCTTCTTCTGCTGTTTCTTCAACAGTAGCTTCCTCGGTTACTTCCTCTGTTGCTTCTTCAACAGGAGCTTCTTCAGTTACTTCTTCAGCAGTTTCACCCTCTGCTTCGCCCTCAGCTTCTGCTTCGGCTTCTGCCATCTGGTCGGCGAGTGTTACTTCCATGGGAACGAGTGTGTAGTTGCCGTCTTCGCCCATTTCTACGCCGTAGCTGGAGCTTACGATAACCTTGTCTGCGATGGATTCAAGAGCTGTCCAATCTTCAATGGTGTTGCCGGTGAAGTTGAGCTCTTCAATCTTTGTAAGGTCAAGAGAAGCAAATGCACTTACATCTGTAATTCCGCAGCTTGAGAAGTAGCCTCTCTTGAGGTTCTTGAACTGACCGAGAATGGCGTTGTCACCGATGTTAACACCGTTAAGTGAAACAACCTCAGCACCCGTGAAGTACTTGATGTCGCCGAGAACCAATTCGTCATCAGCTTCAAATACTGCACTCTTAATGAGTTCAACGTAGGATGTGTCTGTAATCTCTTCGCCTGCATCGGACTTTGCAAGTACGTCATTGTACTTTTCCATAAAGTCGTCAAAGCCAATGGCTACCGAGCAGGTGTCGGCTTCTGTGTCATGAGCAATTTCAACATACTTTGCTTTCTGAAGGTCTTCTGCCGAAACGCTTCTTGCTCTCTCGCCGTAAACCTCAGAAAGAGCAGCTACAAAATCCTGATTTTCAAGATAAGCGGATTTTGACATTGCATTGCTGTATAAAACATAAGCAATGAGTCCAAGCACCAGTATGATGCCGATAAGTAATGCAACAAAGGTGTTGCGTTTTTTCTTTTGAGATGCGGTTAAATTTGCCATAATTTCCTCCAAATGTAATTTGTAAAAATAAGTATAAATACTCTTGTAAGGTATTATAACACCAAACTTTGAAAAAAACAACCCTTTTTGCAAAATTATTGAATTTTTTGAAGAAGTTGTCAAATTGTTTTTTTGATGTTTTGGCTAATTAACAGGCTTATCTTTATTCATTGATTTCAGGATTTTATAAAAAATTACAAAATACATCTTTTTTTGACAAAATACGTGTAGTATAGTATAATATATAACAAAATTTTGCCTTAAACCAAAGGAGAATTAAAGTGATAGAAATCAAGGAATACAGCGGTCATATAAGAAATCACAAGGATTTGTGCGAGAAGCTGGGAATAGATTGCGGTCTTTCACGAAAGGACAGGGAAGAACGCATTATTGTTGAAGGCTATAAAAAGTGGTCGAGCGATCTGCCAAATCATATTTACGGCATGTTTGCACTTGTGCTTTACGACAGTGATAAGGACGAATATTTCCTTCTTCGCGACCAGTTTGGCACAAAGCCTCTTTATTATTATGAAACAGCCGACGGCAGACTTCTTTACGGAACGCAGATAAGAGATATAATGAAGTGCGACGGTTTTGTAAAGGAGCTTAATGAAAGCCTGCTTCAGATTTATCTCACAATGACATATACAACAGGCGAGGACACCTTCTTCAAGGGTGTTAAAAAGTTGCTTCCGGGACGTTATATGACCTGGAACAAGGGTGAAAAGGAAATTGTCCGTTATTGGAAGCCGAGGTTTTGTCCCGATAAAACCAAGACGGCGAACGAATGGGCAGAAGAAATACACGAAACCCTGAAGAATGTCATGAATGAGGTCAAGGACAAGGACGAAACCGTGGAGAGCTTTCTTTCAGGCGGCGTTGATTCCTCCTATGTTCTGGCAATGTCGGATGCTGAGGCATGCAACAGCGTGGGATATGACGATGAACGTCTTGACGAATCCCGTCTTGCAAGTGAAACTGCTGAGATTTTAGGCAGAAAATTCAACCGTTGTCTGATTACTCCCGAGATGTATTTTGAAGCCGTTCCTTATGTTATGTACAACATGGAGCAGCCTTTGGGTGATGCATCGGCGGTGGCATTTGCCCTCGGATGCATTGCAACGGCAAAGGGAACAAAAATCTGCTATTCAGGTGAAGGTGCAGACGAATTCTTCGGCGGTTACAACATGTACCGCAATGCCGAAAGATACGGGGATAACCTTAAAACCTTCTATGTTGGAAACACCAACATAATGAAGGAGGAGGAAAAGCAGAAAATCTTAAAGAACTACAATCCCGATTTTCTTCCCATTGACCTTGTGAAGGACATATATAAGGAAAATGAAGGACTTGATCCGCTTTCAAAAATGGCGGATGTGGACATACAGGTATGGCTTGAGGGTGACATATATCTCAACGTTGACAAAATGAGCCGTGCTGCGGGACTTGAGGTAAGAATGCCTCTTACGGATCTTAGGATTTTTGACATAGCAAGCCGTGTTCCCTCTGAATGTAAGGTGACGGAGGAGCAGAACAAGGTTGCTCTCAGAACGGCTGCAGCAAAGGTTCTGCCCGAGGAAATTGCCTTCAGAAAGAAGCTGGGATTTGTTGTTCCCATCAGAATGTGGATGGCGGACGACAGATATAACAGCGACGTAAGGCGTCTGTTTGCAAGCAGTATTGCCGATAAATTCTTTAATGTAAGTGAAATAAAGGCGATATTTGACGAGTACATCGGCGGCAACTCCGATAACTGGAGAAAGGTGTGGACAATCTATACCTTCCTTGTGTGGTATGAGGAGTATTTTGTAAAAAGATAAATATTGACGGAAACACTGCCTTGACGGGCGGTGTTTTGTTTGTTGAAAATTTATCGAAAAACGATAAAAATATATTGACAAACGCAAAATCGTGTGTTATACTGTGGGTGAAAAAACGAATGGAGGAAGAAAAATGAAGCACAAGAATTTGGCTCACATACTTTCAAAAATCATAATAGACGTGCTGATAGTTTTAGGGGTTGTCGCTGTTGTAACGGTGCCGTTTTGGGGAAAATTAAACGATAAATGGCTTTTTACAATGGTGCTTCTTATGATAACGGGTGCTGTGGGTGTATATATTCTAATAACTCTCAGAGGAATGTACGGCACGCTTCTTTCGGGAAATCCCTTTGTACAAGGCAATGTGAAGGCATTTTTCAGAATGGCAGTAAGCTGCCTGATTATTGCACTTTGCTATATTGTGAAATGCTTCGTTGTTTTCTCACTTGGAACGGTTATTGTTGTGGTGGTTTTTATTATAGCCTCGCTGTTTTGCATAACCCTCAAGGATTTGTTTGCAAGAGCAGTTGAATACAAGGAAGAAAACGATTGGACGGTGTAATCATGGCGATAAATGTAAATCTCGATGTAATGATGGCAAAGCGGAAAATCGGACTTATGGAGCTTGCCGAAAAGATAGATATAACACCTGCAAACCTTTCAATTCTCAAGCACAACAAGGCAAAGGCGGTACGTTTTTCGACTCTGGATGCCATTTGTAAGGCACTTGACTGTCAGGTGTCCGACATTTTGGAGTGGGTGGAGGACTGACATGAAAAAGCTTATTTTGGGATGCGGAACGTCAATACTTGTTATTTTCATTATTTTTGCAATGTTTGTCTGCTGGCTTGTCAATCTCTTTGACGACAGCCTTTCAAAAAGACAAATCTTCTCACTTGTAAATAAGAATTACGAGCTTTTGAATGAGTGCATTGACAGCAATGATTTTTCTGAGATTGAACAACTTAAAGGTGTAAAAGAAGTATATTACGAGAATGATGCTTTGGATGTGTATTGCGGTGGAAGCGGATTCGGTTCGTCAACCAATTACTATGGCTTTTATTATTCTCCTTATGACAAGCCTTTGATTGTCTGGTGCGGTCATGTATCGATTGATACCGAGCTGATTTCAGAAGGGAAGGGGTATTCTTGGAAAAGCTCAGATGATGATAATTGGTATTATACGGAAAGAATAAGAGAGAATTTTTTCTACTATGAAAGTCATTTTTAGAGGTGCTAAATGAAGCGAAAAATTATAATAACAGCTCTTATAGCAGCAGGTTTATTCTTGTGCCTGTGTTTTTGGATAATGCTTTTCAGATTCTTGGAAGATCCTGCTTTGGCAACTCTCCCGAGGTATCATAGTAGAATAGGGTACATCAGTGACGGCTTTCAGGATTACACGATTTACCGTGAGTATCATTATTCCAACAGTAAAAAAATGAGTAGAAGTCTTGAACGAAGTCCTTTTTTTGAAAAGGTCAAGCAAGAAGATGTTGAAGTAATAAATGGTTATCTTGATGATTTCAAGGGGTGGCTGACTTATACAGATTTTGAAAACGAATGTAAATTTGATTCTGAGTGTATTGACACATCTGATTACTGGTGCTTATTTAACAAATGGGAAGATGATGAAGAAGAACGCCTGTATTTTGATTATGATTTATACTATTATGATTCTGAAACTATGACTATGTTTATGATTCATAGTAATATCTAGCATGGTGATTCAAAACTGCATCCAAAATATGTGAAAATATAGAAAAAGGCACGTGTTTCCATAAGCGAAAACATGTGCCTTGTTTTTTAGTTTTACAAAGAAAAAACGTGTAACTGAGATTTGAAATGCTTCAAAATTAGTTACACGTTCATTTGGCAAATCACCTGAATATGGATACAATGCACCGGGCGGTGCATTTTTTGATGAGTTAAGTTTCA
>JAZNIM010000017.1:0-18783 GCA_045577475.1 Eubacteriales bacterium
GTTTACGTCAAGTATGTGAACTCCCTTTTCCGCCTGGCTTACGGCTTCCGAGAGAATATAGTTCATATCACAGCTTTTGAGAGCTTCCTTGAGCTTCTTCTTGCCCGTAGGATTGATTCTCTCGCCGATAAGCAAGGGAAAGTCACCTATTTCCACTGCATGCGTGTATGAAGAAACAAGGGTGTGATTCTTCTTTTCGGGAAGCGTATAGGGAATATCTTTAGTCTTTTCAACAAGCTTTCTGATGTAGTCGGGAGTTGTTCCGCAGCAGCCGCCTAAAATGCAGGCTCCTTTTTGTGCAAGAAGCATGCAAAGACGGGAAAACTCCTCTGCATCCGTATCAAATACCGTTTTGCCTTCAACGACTTTTGGAAGTCCTGCATTCGGCTTTGCGATGATGGGAAGACTTGAGTATTTTGAAAACTCCTCCACTATCGGAAGCATCCTGTCTGGACCCAGCGAGCAGTTCATGCCTATGGCGGTAACGCCAAGTCCTTCAAGCATGGCAATCATTGCCGAAGGAGAAGCTCCTGTCATGAGCTTTGAGCTTTCGTCGTATACGTTTGTTACGAATATGGGTAAGTCACTGTTTTCCTTTGCTGCAATTACCGCAGCTTTTGTTTCAAGGCTGTCGTTCATGGTTTCAATAAGAATAAGGTCTGCTCCGTGCTTTACCCCTTCTCTTACCGTTGATGAGAAAATTTCAACAGCCTTTTCAAATTCAAGGTCGCCTAATGGCTTTAAAAGGTGTCCTGTCGGACCTATGTCAAGGGCAATAAAGGCATCGTCTTTTCCCGACAGCTCACGTGCTTTCTTTGCGTTGCTTACGGCATGCTCAATAAGAGAAGCATAGTTCTCGTACTTTTCGCAGTTTACACCGAAGGTGTTTGTTGCAACAATATTGCTTCCTGCGTCGAAATATGACTTGTGAAGCTTTATAACGGCGTCGGGATTTTCAATATTCCATATTTCGGGAGGTGTGCCTGAGGGAAGTCCCATTGACTGAAGCACCGTTCCCGTTCCTCCGTCAAGATAAAGACGCTTTGATTCTATAAGCTGTAAAAGTTTGTTTTTCATTTATGCCACATTCCTTTCGGGTTGACTATTCCCATTATTGCGGTAACGGATTTTTGTGGTGTCATAAGAAGTGAGTCTGCAAGGGTTATGCCCAAAAGCCTTGATGCATCAAGAGCAGATAGCACGTCTTTTTGTATTTCAAGAGGTAAATCCCCGTAGCCGGGAGAGAATCTCGGCTTGCAGTTAAGTGTTCCCTTGATTTTTTCCTGTGCGGCATCGCATGCACCTTCCACAGCCGCAGAGTAGTAGCCGTCACTGATAAAAAAACGGCTTGCCGAGGTTTTTGACAGCTTCAGAAGATGTCTGTCCGCTTCAAATCCAAGTGTTACGGCGAAAACAAAGGCTTCATCGCATCCGCTGAGATTTTTGTGTAAGGCTTGGCTTTTTACGGTTGTAAATCCGAGATTGCATACATCATTGCCGCAAAGATTAACGGGAACACGTATATATACGCATTTTGGACTTATCTTTGAATGTGCATCCCTTATAATGCCGTCAAATGCCGAGGTGTCAAAGTTCTTGTCCACAAGAAGTCGCCTGTGCAGCTCGTTTGTATCAACAATGAGGCTTTCACGGTCAATTGTGAAAACCTCAAGGGGATATATGCTCATTTGAGTATCTCCGAAAGATTGTTCTTTATGCTTTGAGCGACAAAGGGATTGTTCATTGAATATACGTGAACAGCATTTATACCGTTGGCATAAAGGTCAATAATCTGCTCGGTTGCGTATGCAATACCTGCCTGACGCATTGCAAGAGGATTATCGCCGTAGCGGTCAACAAGGCGTACAAATCTCTGAGGCAGAGCGTTCTGGGAGATGGAGATAATTCTCTTTATCTGCTTTGCATTGGTAACAGGCATGATACCGGGAATTACGGGAACATCCACACCTGCCTTTAAAAGGCGGTACATGAAGTTATACAGAATGTCGTTGTCGAAAAACATCTGCGTTGTAAGAAACTCGCAGCCGCTGTCAACCTTGATTTTAAGGCTTTCGATGTCGCTTTTGCCATTGGGACTTTCGGGGTGGCTTTCGGGATAGCATGCTCCGCCGATGCAGAAGGAACCGAAATCGCGTATTTCCCGCGTAAGGTCGCTGGCATAGCGGTACTCGGGATTGTCTATTGTCATTCCATGAGGGATATCGCCGCGAAGTGCAAGGATGTTTTCTATGCCTCTTGCTTTAAGGTCACACAGAAGCTTGTGAATGGTTTCTTTGGTTGAGGAGATACAGCTGAGATGTGCAAGGGGGGTAACACCGCATTTTAAAAGATTGGATGCAATTTCGGCAGTGTATTCGCTTGTGCCGCCCCCTGCTCCGTAGGTAACGCTCATGTATGAGGGTGAGAGCTTTGCAATTTCACTTGTTGCCGTCATTACCGTGTCAAAATTGTCATCGGTTTTTGGAGGAAACACTTCAAAGGAAAGACTGGGCTTTTCTGCACTTATAATTTCTGTTATTTTCATTTTTATAACGCCACACTTTCAAAAATACTGATACATTATAATTTTATCACAAATTCTCATGCTTTGCAATACACCAATGCACGATATGGATTAAATTTAAACAAAAATTTAAATATACCCCGAAAACGAAAAAACTATAGACAAAAGCCTTTTTGTATGGTACAATATTATCTGTATACTTGTGTGAATTTGCGAAAAAAGGCGGGAAAAACGTGTCGGAAAAGAAAAGCATGCTGTCCAGTATCAGCTATGTAATGATAATTATGCTTTTATCAAGGGTGCTGGCGCTTGTAAGCTCGTCCATGTATGTTTCGTTTTTCGGAACAGGGGACGTTTATATAAACATTTACTCCTATGCGATAACCATACCCAACACCATTTTTAACTGCTTTGGTACAACTCTTTCCACTATCGTTATTCCCATATACGCTTCGCATATAGCCAATAAGAATTATGACGGAGCAAAGCGTTTTGCCGACAACGTTATTACCGTTGCAAGCGTGTTTACCCTTCTTCTTGTTTTATGCGGAATGGCACTTTCCTTTGTGCTTCCAAAATTTACAGCCTTTGACAGCGGAGAAAGCTACAGCTTTGCGGTAAAGTCGCTTATGATTTTAATGCCCGTAATGCTGTTTTACGGACTTAACTATATTTTTCAGGGAATGCTTCAGTCGGTAGGAAAATACGGTATGCCTGCATTTGTAAGTGCTCCCGGAAGCATACTTATCATACTGTATGTAATGTTTTTTGCAGATAAATACGGTGTTATGGGACTTGTAATAGTCACAGCGTTCGGACTTTCGCTTCAGGCTCTTTTGCTTATACCGTCACTTATACGCTCAGGCTACCGCTACAGACCGTGCTTTGACTTAAAGGACAGCGATATGAGAACGGCTCTGCGTATGATGGTTCCGGTACTTCTCGGTGCAAGCTCATACCAGATAAACGTATTCTACAATAACAGCATGGCGGCAAGCTTTGACGGCTTTGTGACGGTTATGACTTATGTACAGAACATAGTGGTGTACATGGTGCTTGCATTTGTATATTCGGTAACGTCGGTGCTTTATCCAAAGCTTACAAAAGCGGCGGCTGTGGGCGATATGAAAGGCTATAAGGAAACACTTTCGCAGGTGCTTACAAACGTATGGATGCTGCTTTTGCCCATAAGTGCAGGCTTTATAGCGGTAAGATACGAGCTGCTGCAGCTTATAATCGGCTGGGGAAAGAATGATGCCGAGAGTATAGGCAAGGCGGCGACGGTGATGCTGCTTTACTCCTTCAGCGTTGTAAGTGTCGGCTCAAAGGAAATTATAGACAGAGCCTTTTATGCACTTAAAGACACAAAGCTTCCTGCCATAAACGGATTTATAATAATGGCGGCAAATATTCTTCTCAGCCTAATATTTATGCCGTTTATGGGCGGTTACGGACTTCCGCTGGCATACTCTGTTTCATCCCTTGTGGGACTTGGAGTTTTGCTTGTGCTGTTAAAGAAAAAAATCGGCTCATTTGGCGGCGGCTGCGGCAAGAATTTTGTCAAATGCGGAGTGTCTGCGGTTGTAATGTACCTTGCGGTAACGGGACTGAGAGCAGTTCTTCCCGTCGGGTTTGGTCTTGGAGAAGCAATTGACAGGGTTTTACGCCTTGGTATTCTTTGCATGTTTGGAGTTGTGGTTTACGGTATTCTTGCGGTAATTCTGAGAGTTCCTACAGTTGTACAGATACTTGATAAGGTAAAATGTAAATTTGTAAGAGGAGGTAAGTGATGAACGTACTGTATCTTATAAACTATGCAGGCAACGGCGGCAGTGAAAAATACGTATACAATCTGATAAGCGCCTATAACGGCAATAAATGCGATTGCTTTTTTGCATACAATGAGGGCGGAGAGCTTGCAAAAGCCTTGGCAAGGGATAAAATAATATCCTTTAACATTGAAATGAAAAGTCCTTTTGACACAAGTGCGGCAAAGGCTTTGGCAAAAATATGCAAGCAGAATTCAATTGATATAATTCACACACATTACCCGAGAGAAAACTCCATTGCAAATCTTGCAAAACGGTACTGTAAGGGTCTGAAGGTGGTTTATACAAACCATTTTCTTACGGAAAGTCCCCTTCTGTGGAAGGTAATCAACAGGGTAATCTGCGGCAGAACAGATGAAATAATCGCCGTGTGCGAGGCTTCAAAGCAGCTTCTTATTGGAAACGGCTTTAGGGAAAAGAAAATCAATGTAATTTACAACGGTGCAAAAGCACCCGAAGATATACAAAGCACTCTCAGAAGCGAGCTTGATATAGGCGATGACGAGTTTGTAATAAGTACCCTCTCCCGCTTTAGCAGTGAAAAGCGAATGGGCTTTGCAGTTGAGGTTGCAAGGCTGCTGCGGAAAATGACGGATAAAAAATTTCGCTTTGTGCTTGCAGGCGACGGAGAAGAGCTTGAGGCAGTAAAGGCAAAGATAAAAGAGTACGCACTTGAAGGTGTCGTTCATTGTATCGGCTACAGAACAGACGGAGCAAATATTCTTTCGGGAAGCGATGCGTATATCAACTGCTCTGAAACAGAGGCACTGAGCTTTGCAATTGTTGAGGCTCTCAGCTACGGAAAGCCTTGTGTGGTTTCGGCTGTTGGCGGAAACACAGAGATTGTATGCGAAAAAAATCGGTGTGGAATAAGCTGCGATAAGGACAGTCCCGAGGAATTTGCAAAAGGCTTTGTCTGTCTTATGGAGGACAAAGAGCTGTATGACAGATACAGCGAAGGTGCTAAGGAAAGCTTCCGTGAGCTTTTCAGCCTTGAAAAATCCCTTGAAAAGACCTTCGGTGTTTATGAGAAGGCACTTAATAAGTAAAAAATAAATTGAGATAAAACTAAGGAGAAATTACTATGAAAAAGCTTGTTACCAAGGAAGGAAAACTTTTTGGAATTATTAACATCATCGACCTTTTGGTGTTGCTGTTTATAATTGCGGCAGCTGCGGTTGCGGGAATGTTTTTCACAGGAAAATTAGGTGCAGAAACACAGGGAAGTAAAAGCGAAATCCTTTCAAAAGGCTCGGTAGGAGCTATTGATGTGGTATTCTACACAGAAGAAGTAAGCGACTTTGTAATTGACAAGGTTAATCTTGTTGATTCCTATGCATTTGACGATGCCTGCCAGCATCTTCTCGGTAAGGTTACGGATGTTGATGAGGGTGAGTCAATAATCTACGGTACAAATGCACAGGGTGCTACAATTGCAAGTCCCAAGGAAGGCTACAGCAGTGCATATATAACGGCGGCGGTTCCTGCGGCTATAAGAACAAGATTCGGTTTCTCCCTTAACAAGGCTAACTACGGTATAGGTCATACCTTTGTTGTAAGAGTTGACGACGCTAAGATTTATATGCGTATATACGACATTCATGCCTCAAATAAGCGCATGAGAAGACCTGTTACACAGAGCAACGAAAAGTATATGGAGATGTTTGAAGCATGAGCACAAGCGTAACAGTAAGCTTGATAAAAAGTTTAATACAGACGTTGCGCTCGGGTAAATCTTCAAGTGCGGCTGTTGCCGTTTTCAGAAAAGTACTTGGTATGCTTTCGGCGTTGGGAAGGGTTTTTGCGAGCAGCCTGTTCTGCCGTGTTCTTTGCGCAGTTGCAGACGGAATTGCAAACTGCTATGCATCAAGTGTCCTTCACAAAATGCTTTCAACACGTGAAGTGGAAAGAAATTCGGGCAGCTCTGTATTTTACAGAATATACAGTGCATTGATAAAGGGTGCTGTAGGCATTGCCGTTTCTGTTGTGGGCTTCTTATCAGACTGTGCACGTTCAAGCCTTGTTTTTGGCAGAAGGGGTGCAGCCTCACATGAGGAAAACAAGACAGGTGCACAAAACGGCATTTATATCGGATTTTTCGGATTTATTATTGCGGTAATGTTCTGTGTTCCTCATTCGCTGTGGAACAATTTGTTCGGACTTGGCATAGCTCTTGTACTTTTCGCATGGGTTATTTACGGTGTATGCACACATAAAGACAATGTTTGTATACGCCCTGATAAAACGTATCTGTCTTTGCTGTTGTTCTTTGCAAGCCTTATTCTCAGTATTGTTATGTCAAAAAACACGGCGGACAGTATAAGAATATTCATGTTCTTTATCACCTCTGTCTTGCTGTGCGTAAGTATAAGCATGTTTGCTTCAAAGAAAAATGCATTTGAGAGTGTTTGTGTGATGCTCTTTGCTTGTGTTGTTGTGACGGGCGTTGTAGGTATAGTTCAGGCAATACTCAAGGTTGAGGCGGATGCTTCTCTTACAGACCTTACGCTTAATGCAAATATGCCCGGACGAGTATTTTCCACCATGGGCAACCCAAATAACTTTGCACAGATGCTTGTGCTGTTCCTGCCGTTTTGTGCAGCGTATGCACTTAATGTCAAGAGTAAAGCAAAGAAGGCGGTGCTTCTTGCACTTTTGGTTGTTCCGTTTGTGGCACTTTTGCAGACCTATTCACGCTCAGGCTGGATTGCTTTTGCGGTGACGGTTGCGGTGTTTGTGGCACTTTCAAACAGACGAGCCGTTCCCTTTCTTATACTCATCTGCGTTCTGGCAATTCCGTTTTTACCCGAATCAATTCTCAACCGTATTCTCACCATAGGAAACCTTGAGGACTCCTCAAGCTCATACAGACTTGTTATCTGGGAGGGTGCATTTGAAATGCTCTCTGACTGGTGGGTGTCGGGTGTAGGTATAGGACCCGGTGCATTCAAGGCGGTTTATCCCGGCTATGCATACGGCACAACAGCCGATGTTGCACACTGCCATATGCAGTTTCTTGAGGTTTTCCTGGAAACGGGAATTATTGGCTTTGTAAGCTTTATCTGGATGACATTGACAATGATAAAGCGCAGCTTTCTTGCAACCTCCTGCAAGGACAAATCAATTAAGTATTACGGTGCGGCTGCTGCTGCATCAATGACAGGTATTATATTTATCGGATTTTTCGAGTACTACTGGTTCTATCCGAGAGTTATGTTTTCCTTCTTCATCTGTGCAGGTCTTGCAATAGCCGTGTACAGAATGTGGCAGGATGAAAAGGCAAAAAACGTATAATAACGACTAATTCTGACGTGGGAGCTGAAAAGATGAGAATTCTGCATATGATAAGCGGCGGCGATACAGGGGGAGCTAAGACACATGTGTTTTCGCTCATGAGTGTTCTGCCAAAGCTGTGCGACATTAAAATTGTATGTTTTATCAAGGGGCAGTTCTTTGACGAGCTGCAGGACATTGATGTTGACAGTGAGCTTATAGAGCAGAAAAACCGCTTTGACCTGAGTGTGCTTAACCGTCTTTGCGAAATAGTAAACACAGACGGAGTGGATATAATACATGCTCACGGTGCAAGAGCAAACTTTATTGCATCAAAGCTTAAAAAGCGTGTGAAAATTCCCGTTGTGACAACCGTTCACAGCGACTATCTTCTGGACTTTGACGGTATTTACAAAAAGCTTATTTATACAACGCTTAACGTAATGTCACTGAAAAAGCTTGACTATTATATTGCCGTGTCCTCGGATTTCAAGCGTATGCTCATATCGAGAGGCTATAAGCCCTCAAAAATTCATACCGTGTATAACGGAATGGATTATTCCACTCCTATGGAATATTGCAGTAAAGAGGATTTCTGCAAAAGAATCGGAATTGAATACAATAAGAACCTGACATATATCGGTCTTATAGGCAGGCATGACTACGTAAAGGGACACGATGTTTTCATAAAGGGTGCAGCAAAGGTGCTTGAAAAAAGAAAAGACGTGCACTTTGTGATTGCAGGTGAAGGAAACGGCAGAGAGGAGCTTGTAAAGCTTATTGACAGCCTTGGAATAAGCGAGCATGTGACATTTGCAGGCTTTATCAAGGATATTTACAGCTTTATCAACTTTATTGATATTAACGCCCTTACCTCACGCTGTGAGAGCTTTCCCTATGTTCTTATGGAAGGCGCACGCATGAAAAAGCCTACCGTCAGCTCAAGGGTGGGAGGTATTCCCGACCTTATTGAGGACGGCGTTAGGGGCTGTCTTTTTGAGAGTGAAAACCACGATGAGCTTGCATGTCAGCTTATAAAGCTTGTTGAAAACGTACAGCTGCGTGAAAAGCTGGGAAATGCATTGCATGACAGAGCTACGAATAACTTTTCCAATGCCAGCCTTGCACAAAGCCATGTTGATATTTATAAGGCAATTCTTCGTGATTGCAAGGATGAGTACAGATACGATGCGGTGCTGTCAGGCTACTACGGATTTCGCAACAGCGGCGATGATGCACTGCTGCTGGGTATTATAGAAAGCCTGAAAAAGCAAAAGCCTGATATACGGCTGCTTGTTCTTTCAAGACGCCCAAAAGAAACGGCTGAAACCTGTATGACAGATGCAGTTCAACGCTTTAATCTGTTCAGCCTTAACAGGGCACTTAAAAAGTCACGTATGCTTATAACAGGCGGCGGAAGCCTTCTTCAGGATACTACAAGCGATATGTCACTTGTGTATTATCTTTATGTAATGAAAAGGGCCTGCAAGTATTCAAAGCCTGTGTATGTGTATGCCAACGGAATAGGTCCCATCAGCGACAAGAATGTTCCAATGGCGGCAAAGGTGGTAAAGCAGGCAAGGATGATTACGCTCAGAGATGAAATGTCACTTGGCGAAATAGAGCGTATGGGAATTACGGATGTGCCGGTTGAGGTTACGGCTGACCCTGCAATTCTTCTCCGTCCGATATCAAAGGAAAGCGCAAGAATACTTATTGAAAAGGAATACCCTGAGCTTGAAGGCAAAAAGCTGCTTTGCGTGTCGGTGAGAAACTGGAAGGACAACGACGGTGACTTTTGCACAAAGGTGGCAAGAATTTGTGATGAGGCGTATGAAAATCACGGTCTTGTAACGCTGTTCCTTCCCATGAAGCCGCAGAATGACACGCTCATTTCAAAGCTTGTTGTCGAAAAAATGAAAACTAAGTCTTACGTAATAAGCGAGAAATACACCGTCAAGGAGTGCCTTGGAATTGTATCTGCATGTGAGTGCGTGGTGGCAATGCGTCTTCACTCGCTTATATATGCTTTGACTGCAGCAGTACCTGCGGTGGGACTTGTGTATGACCCGAAGGTTGAAGGCTTTTTGCAGTATATCGGAAGCGGAAACAATTTCTATGCAAAGAATATTGACTGCGAGGGTGTTTTATCTTGCATTGACTCAATCATGGAAAACAGGGATGATATTATTGAGAACATCCGTGAAAAGCATGAACAGCTTTGCGAAAAGGCTCAGAAAAATGCAGTTATTGCGGTAAAGCTTCTTGAGGATGATAACAATGATTAAGACTGCCTATTGTAAAATAAATCTCACTCTTGAAATACTCGGCACAAAAAGAGGCGATGGTTTTCACGACCTTAAATCCGTTATGCATAAAATTCCCTTGGGGGATATTGTTGAAATGACGGTGAAGCAGGGAGAGGGAAACGTTAGTTTGAATTGCAGCGATGACGTGTGTGATAGTGAGCAAAATCTTGCATACCTTGCGGCAAAGGCTTACATTGCTGAGTATGAAAAGACGGGTAAGGCTGACTTTGACGTGTGTATAAACCTTACAAAGGTAACTCCCACGGGTGCAGGTCTGGGAGGCGGAAGTGCGGATGCGGCATGTGTTCTTGACATGCTTTACTGCCTTGTGGGTGGAGTCGATGAAGCACAAATTGAAAAGCTTGCAGCTTGTCTTGGAAGCGATGTTGTATTCTGCCTTGAAAAATACAAGTGTGCATACTGCACAGGCAGAGGTGAAATATGCCGCAGTATCGACACCCTGCCGGAAAACACCTGCATTGTAATTGCAAAGCCGTCAGAGAGCCTTAATACAAAAGGCATTTACAAAAGCTACGATGAGCTTTACGGCGATGACTACGGCAAGAGCTTTACGGACAGTATGGAGGATGCACTGAAAAAGTCGGATGCAAAGAAAATTGCACATCTTTGTGTCAACGATTTTGAAAAGGTTTGTATTCCAAGACTTGAAGAAATTGCACAAATCAAAGAAAAGATGATAGAGCTTGGTGCGTATGTAAGCATGATGTCGGGAAGCGGCTCGGCGGTTTTCGGCTTGTTTGAGAATGAAGCTGAGTGCATGAAGTGTGAAAAGGCACTTAAAAACAGCGGTCTGACAGAGGTGTTTGCATTTACGGCAAGGGATTTTAAAAAAATGTATATCGGTGAATAAATCGGGGTTTTGGCGGCAACAATTTCCTTGAAGAAAGGAAGATGCCGTATGAAACGTAAGCTTTTTACAAGAATTACCGCAGGGCTGTGCTTTGCGGTATTGATTTTAGGCTTGGGATATGAGTCCTGCTGCCGTGCTGCACAAGACACAATGTGCAAAAATGTTCTCAGACTTCACGTTATTGCAAACTCAGACAGAGATGAGGATATTGCCGTTAAGAACAACCTTGCAATGGGGATGAAGCCGATAATTGACAAGGTTTTTGAGGATTGTCACAGCTTTGAACAGGCACGGAACGTGGCAAATAATAACAGCAAATATCTGTGTGACACGGCAAAAGACATTCTTGAAGAAATGGGCTGTGATGACGGTGTAAGGATTACGGTGTCGCAGCAGAAATATTCCGATAGATGCTTGGACGGGGTGGTTTATCCCGCCGGAGAATACTGCTCGGTAAGACTGATTATCGGAGAAGGGAAAGGACATAACTGGTGGTGTGTGCTGTTTTCTCCGTTGACGGATGTGGGCATTGAGCACGACGGAACAAATAAGGATTCGGTACAGGTGAAATTTAAATTTTTGGAATGGTTCAGATAACCCAAGGGGGTGAAAAGGTTGCAGGGTAAGGGCTGCGGAATAATATGCGAATACAATCCCTTCCACAAGGGACACAAATACCAGCTTGACATGGCAAAGGAGAGCTTTCCGTTCACTGTTTGCGTTATGAGCGGCGATTTTGTTCAGCGTGGCGAGGCGTCTTTCCAAAAAAAGGAAGTAAGAGCAAGAAATGCTGTAATGAACGGTGCGGATATAGTCCTTGAGCTGCCTTTTCCGTACAGCAGCTTCGGTGCGGAGGGATTCGCAAGAAAGGGCGTTGAAATTCTTGACGGGAGCGGTCTTTGCAGTCATATAATGTTCGGCTCGGAATGCGGGGATGTGAATATTCTTAAAGATATAGCGAAGGTTCTTGTGAGAGAAGGCTTTTACGGCGAGGTTATAAAGCTTCAGAAGCAGGAAAAAAACCTCAGCTTTGCAAGGGCGAGAAGTCTTTACATCGAGAAGGAAATGGGACAGGCTTATGCAAGAATTCTTGACAATCCCAATGATATTCTTGGTGTTGAATATATTAAGGCAATAATAAAGCTTGAAAGCAAGCTTTGTCCCGTTGCAATAAAGCGAAGCACTCCAAGAGGAGGCTTTGATGAAGCCTTTGCATCTTCAAGCTACATAAGACAAAATCTTTTTGACAGCGAGAAGGGCGGCTTTGCAAAAAGTAAGCTCCCCGAAAACTATGATTTTAGCGGCATATTCAAGAACAAGGATGAACTGTTGAAGCTGATGCATGTGAGCCTTATGATGAAGACTCCAAAAGAGCTTGAAAGCATTCTTGAAGTGCCGTCGGGATACGGCTACTTAATAACTGACTGTGCAAGAAAGTCGGAGAGCTTTGAGGAAATGTGTCTTCTTCTTTCGGGAAAAACCATGACAGAAAGCAAAATAAAGAGAATGCTTTTGTTCGCCTTTTTCGGAATCAGCAAGGAAGTATATGGTGAAAATGCAGAGTATACACAGGTGCTTGCTCTTTCGGATAAAGGAGGGGAAATGTTAAAAAAATACAGGGATGAAGCGAAAATTATTGTTGCTTGCCGTATAAAGGACATAAAGTGCAACGAGACTGCTTATGAACAATACAGCCGTTCACGGTTGGCATGGGAGGTGCTGTCCAAATGCGCTCCTACAGAGTAGAGTACGAAGAGTTCCGAAGGGACTTTGACAGCCTTATAAAGTCAGCAAGCCGTCTTCCGGTTAATACCGCCCTGTTTGTTACAGACTGTACGGGAACAATAAAATGTCAAAGAGGTGTTGACAGGTACGGTATGATTTATCCCTGCTTGCTGAAGTTTGTTGAAAAGTCACATCGGCGAATGTGTCTTTCGGATATGTTTGACGGCAAATCCGGTATTTACAGGTGTGCTTGTGACGAGGCAGAGTTTATATCGGTACAGGTGGGTGAAGGCAGAAGGACAAAATGTGCGGTTGTTAATTTTTCCGAAAAGGACTGTACAAAAGCGAGAGATTATCTTTCAAAGCTTGATGCAGGCAAATGCTATATTGAAGACTTTGTTAATGTAGCGTCGAATTTGGGCAATTACATCAGTTTCGTTGAAACATATGAGGAAAGAATAGCAGCCATAACAGAACTTATAAACTTCTCAATAACCTCAGACGGTCGTGTGGAGGATGTGCTTGCTTTTGATTTTCTTAAATTCATAGATAAAATATGCGAGTGGTCAAGATTTTATGGCGACGATTTTATTATAAAACGACATCCCCGTAAGCAGACAAGGTCCTTCCTGTGTGGAATTCCGATGTCCTATCCGATGGCTCTTTTATATGCAATAGCCTATTTGCTGAAAAACAGCGAGGGCTTGTGCATAGAGGTTGATTTTGAGGAAACGGTAAACAGAACCAGAGTTTGCTTTTCCACAAGATATACAAAGGGAAGATATTGTGATTTATATATTGAAATTCTGGAAAAGGTGTTTTCCACATACAAGCCTGCGCCGTTTTTCAGGATAGAAAACGGATTGATTAAGCTGGTGGCAGATTTTGTGCCTTTTGATACCTCACGTGTTTCGGTTCGTGAGCCGAGTGAGGATGTGTATGAGTCGTTGGAACAGCATATCTTTTCTGAAGATGCATTTTTTGCCTTCAAACTCGTTTCGGGACTGTAGCCTTTGCTGCAGTTCTTTTTTTGTGCAAAAAAACAGCCTTGCGTAAAGCAAAGCTGCTAAAAACATATTCATTTTTCGGTATGGCTTCTCAGACGTTGAATTGTGCTGTTGATGTTTTTCAAAGCCTCTTTCGGGTCTGTGCAGTCCTTGACAGCTTCCTCCATGGGGCACATGCCGTCACCCTTGCGGTTGATAATCATTTGAGTAAGTGTGTCATAGGTGTACTTGATGCCGTGTTCTTCAAGCACCTTTGCTCCGCCTTCACTGAGTATCTTTGCGTGAACGCACTTTAATTTCAGCAGAACAAACAGCATTGCCGCCGCTCTGCCCACTATTTTGTCTGCGGCACAGTAGCAGGACAAATCACGGTTTTCGTTGCAAAGGGATGCCACAAAGCTTATTCCCTTTACAGGTGAGGTAATTATGTCATTTTCGGAAACTGCGGCAAAAACCGCATCGGTGGTGCCAATAAGCTCTACTGCTTTTGTTAAATAATCTTTTTTCATATTACTTTTCCGTTTTGGCACTGTCATTTTCAAAGCCGTCAATACCGTATCTGATGAAAGAAATGATGGTGGAGGTCATTATAAACGCTTCGCAAAGCGTTCCGCCGAGAGAGCGGACAATGATGTTGTATGTAATCCATCCGGGGGAGGCAGCACAAAGCTGAGTAAGGCGTATTATCTTACCGTTGTTAAGGTGCATTGCAACGGTTGAAGCAATCATTGCAATAAGCGGGAAAATGTTGTACCACAATGCCATATCAAAGGGATACATGTTAGTGAACGAACCGTTCCATGTGGCAAAAACAGCAGCAACCGTCAAAACCAAAAGTGAAACAAGAACCCAAGGTTTTCTCAGCTTTTCTCCTTGAAGGAATACTATGCCTCTTATGACACCTATAAGATTCATTATTGCACCTGTTGATGCACCTAAAAGTATATAGTGAATTAAAAACAGCAGGCTTCCCAAGGTCTGCATGAAAAACAGAAGGCTGTTTTTCTTAATCTGAAACGAGGAAATATGACATGCCATGCCGGCAATGCTTATTCCCTGAATTAGGTATTCCATATTTGTACCTCCTACAATTATTACCGAGTGGGATTATATCATAAGTGAAATTATTTTGCAATAGCTTTTTGATAAAAACACGGCAAAGCACAAGACTCTGCCGAGGTTTTGTTATTCAAGAATTTTTTCAATATCCGCATCGCATATAAAGCATGCCGCATATGACATTGTAAGGTGGAAAAGCGAGGTGTTCCATTTGGTATCCTTGCCCCAGCCTTCAAAGGTAGTTGTGCCGCCTTCACGTATAATTCTCAGCCATGCACCTTCATCCGTAAGACAAGCCTTTAAATCCTCCCACATGCCTTTGCGTACAAGTCCCATCATTATTACAAATGAAGTAAATAGGGAAACCGAGCTGATTTTTCTCTCACGCAAAAGTCGGAGAGTGTTTTCTTCAAATTCCTTATCGGGACAAAGCTCAAAGCCGTAGCAGAAGAAGTTGCTTATGATGCTTGAATGGGTTGTTTCGTTTGAGTCAAAGAAACGGTGGTTTTCTCTGTCGTAGAAGTTGTCAAAGAATATCTGCTTCATTTTTTCAACATCACGGTAAGGCTTTTCTCCCAGAATTTCCGCAATTTTGTTGACGGATTTTACCGACTCAATGTAGTGTGCGTTCATGACGGTATGAGCAGTTGTGCAAACCTGCCACTCGGTAATGTCAACGTCATAGCCGTCACGGAAGTTTGCAGGCCATTCAACAACACACCACTTGTCAAGGTTGTTAAGAAGTCCGTTTTCCTGCTCGTAGTTGTTTTTGTACACATCAAGAAGAGCTGTGCATTTGGAATAATTGCTTCTAAGATAGTCTATGTCCCCTGTATATCTGTAATGCCACAGAACAAGGTGTATAAGCATTATTGCAAACTCGCCGATTTCCTGCATAAATGAGCAGTCAAGGCAGGTGACAAGACCATCCGTGATAAAGGAGGAATAAAAGCCGTCGTCGATAAGCTTTCGTACAATTGAATCGTCACCCGAGAGAAGCATGTGAGTAAGTGCAGTATAACAGCCGTCGCCTACATAAAAGCCTTTTTCACGCTCACAGCAGTCCTGAATGACCTCCTGAACACCGTATTTCTGGGTGTTTACACAAAGCTCAAAAACACGCTGGATGTCCTTGTTGCCTTTATAGATATCCTTCACGCCGTGGGCAAGAGTAAAGGGGTAGTGGCGTACACTTAGAGTGACGTCACATATGTCCGCACCTTCCGGAAGCTCAATTTCACAGTAGCGGAATGCCTTATAGTCGAATTGATTTAGAACATCCGCCGTTCCTGACAGCACCCATTTTTCAAAATACTCGCAGTTGGCACGAAGCTTGTATCTTACAGTGCCGTCGTCATTTAATTCCTGACCATACTTGAGAGTAATTTCGCTGTCTTTTTTACCGAGTGCCTTTGCGTTGATGTAGCCTACATAGCATTTACCGAAGTCAAAAAACAGGGTGTTTCCTCTTTTTTCGGTAAATACGGGTTTTATTTCTTCAAAAACAAGGCTCTTTGTTTTTTGCTCACAAAGAGTGTGGTCGGCGGTTTTTGAAACAAGTGCATTTTCCCAGTATGAATCGTCAAAGGATGGCTGTTCAAAGCCGGCTTCCCTTGAATTGCTGTCATACTTTTCCATGTACTGAGTCTTATAGCCTACCGTGTGAATGGGAATAAAGCCGCTATGACGGCTTGTTAAAAAGCTTTCATCAGATGAAAGAACGGTTTTTCCGTCACATTCAAGGTCAAGAATAAGACCGTGTCTGAAATCACCGCTCTGCCATACTCTGTTTATAAGTCCCTGATAATAGGTGTGAACGGCAAGAGTGTTTTCTCCGCTTGTGAGATATTCGGTAATATCCACGGTGTTGTAATTATAATTTGTATGGTAAGAGGGTGCAGGTCCCTGAGTGACAAATCTGCCGTTTATGTACAGCTTGTAATAGTCATCGGCTGTGATGTACATAACCGCCTTTTCGGGACGGCTGTCAAGAGTGAACTTGCGTCTGAAAAGAATGTGGCTGTTGGTATGCTCCTCGGAAAATTCAATCCTGTCAAGCTGGCGATGAAAAACATTCCTTGGTTCAAGATTATAAAATTCTCTGTCTGTTATCCATTTTCCTGTGAAATTGCGGCTCATTGAAATCATTCCTTATTGTTTGTTTCTTTAATTTTACAATGATTTTACAATAAACGAATGTGCTTGTCAATGATAAAGTGGAGAATTTTTTGATTATTTTGCACATAAGAGGTAACTCTACGGCGGTAAAAAAAGTATTTTTTGTAAAAATTAATTTTTTTTATAAAAAAATATATACAAGCTCCTCAATTTGTGATAAAATACATGGGTAAAAGATTTTAATTTGTCATTAAAGGAGTGTAACACATGAAGAAAATTTACGAAGGAAAAACAAAGGACGTTTACTCACTTGACAACGGCAATGTATTGCTCAAGTTCAAGGACGACTGCACAGGCAAGGACGGAAAGTTCGATCCCGGCGAAAACAGCGTAGGTCTTACCATCGAAGGTATCGGCAAGGCAAACCTTGAAACTTCAATCTACTACTTTGAGCTTCTCAAAAAAGCAGGCATCAAGACTCACTATGTAAGTGCAAACATTGATGATGCAACCATGGAGGTTCTTCCCGGCAAGGTATTCGGTCACGGTCTTGAAGTTATTTGCAGACTTGTTGCAACAGGCTCATTTATCAGAAGATACGGCGAATACATCAAGGACGGTACACCCCTGGAAGGCGGCTATGTTGAATGCACCTTCAAGAATGACGAAAAGGGCGATCCGCTGGTTACAAGCGAAGGACTTGCAGCGCTTGGCGTAATGAGCGAGGACATGTTCAAGAGCATGAAGGAACAGACCTTAAAGATTACAAAGATCGTAGCTGACGACCTCAAGAGAATCGGTCTTGACCTTTGGGATATCAAGTTTGAATTCGGCTACAACAACGACGAAGTTATTCTCATTGACGAAATTGCTTCGGGCAACATGAGAGTTTACAAGGACGGAGATATTGTTGATCCCGTTGAACTTACAAAGATTATTCTTGCCAACAGAAAGTAATAAGTATTATTTTAGTTTTTAGGGACTGCTTTAGTGGCAGTTCCTTTTCATTTTCTGTTCCTTGTGGGGGACGATGTTCACATCGTCCCAAGATTAGTTTTTTGTGTCGCAGGGGTTTCGCTGCCTGCGGACAGCGAGTTTCTTTTGACCCCGCCTCAAAAGAAACCAAAAACGCTCCGCTCATCGGAAGACTAAATCCTTACGGATTTCAGGTCTTCCTTGCCGCGGCGGCTTACTGACAGCAGGTGGCTGAGGATGCCGCCCGCAAAGCTCGGCGAGTCGCTCGCTACGCTCGATGGGTTGCAGTGCGAGGGGTGGTTTGTGCGTTTCAATCGCTCTCTGCTTGGGACACAAAACCAACTTATCATCTTGAGCGGAGTGAACGCATTTGAAGGCTCTGATGTGTTTTGGGTTGCTGAAAGCACATCCTTTGCATAGTTTTTTGTATCGCAGGGGTTCGACCTCTGCGGAGGTCGAGTTACTTTTGTGTCACTCAGGGTGTTTCGACACTGCGGTGTCGACCTTCTTTTGACCTAAGCGTCAAAAGAAGGCAAAAGCGCTTCCGCTCATCGGAAGACTAAATCCTTACGGATTTCAGGTCTTCCTAAGCCGCGGCGGCTTACTGACAGCAGGAAGCTGAGGATTCCGCCCGTGAATCTCGGCAAGTCGGTCGCTACGCTCGATGGGTTGTAATGCGCTTGGCAGGTACTGCGTTGAATTTAATGTTACTGCTTAGGACACTATGGTTATAGTAGTATTTTGTGCGTTGATGTTTTAGTATTAGAATACTAACGGTGGCACATCTCAGTCCAACGCAGAGAATGGGGGGACGTGTAAGCAGTAACTCTCCACCAACGCAGAAAGCACCACTGTCCGCATGGCGGTCTTAAAAAAAGCTGCCCTTTTCGACCATTATAACAACGACAAAATATCACTTTTGTATCGCAGAGAAAAAAAGACACCTCTTGCCTTGCCGCAACAGCAAGTCGCACCGTACCCATAGCCTCCGCGGCGAGGAAGACCTGAAATCCGTAAGGATTTAGTCTTCCGATGAGCGGGCTGTTTTGATACTTTTCCAGAGGGAAAAGTATGACTCGACCTCCGCAGAGGT
>JAZNIM010000018.1:0-12480 GCA_045577475.1 Eubacteriales bacterium
GTGCTTTCTGCGTTGGTGGAGAGTTACTGCTTACACGTCCCCCCATTTTCTGCGTTGGACTGAGATGTGCCACAGTTAGTATTCTAATACTAAAACATCAACGCACAAAGTACCACTATACCCATAGTGTCCTAAGCAGTAACATTAAATTCATCGCAGTACCTGCCAAATGCATTACAACCCATCGAGCGTAGCGAGCGACTTACCGAGATTCACGGGCGGAATCCGTAGCTTCCTTCTGTCAGTAAGCCGCCGCGGCGTAGGAAGACCTGAAATCCGTAAGGATTTAGTCTTCCGATGAGCGGAAGCATTTTTGCCTTCTTTTGATGCTTAGGTCAAAAGAAGGTCGACACCGCAGTGTCGAAACACCCCTGCTAAACATAAATGTAACTCGACACCGCAGTGTCGAAACACCCTGCACAACATAAAACTAACTCGACACCGCAGTGTCGAAACACCCTGCACAACATAAAACTAACTCGACACCGCAGTGTCGAAACACTCCAGCCAAACATAAAAGTAACTCCACACCGCAGTGTCGAAACACCCCTGCTAAACAAAAAAGTAACTTTAAAAAGAAAGAAAAAAGAAAAAAACTGCCTTCAAAAAAAGCAGTTTTAAACATATACGAATACTAAAGAAAACCCTTATATTAACCCCATTGCCTTCATGATAAATACCCAGAAGGTCACCGAAATAGAAGAAAATAATGTCGCTAACATAATAATGTTTGAAGAAAGCACATGGTCGTTCCCCATGTTCTTTGACATGATGTAGCAGGTGACGGTAGTGGGTGAGCCGAGCATGACAAAAATTGCCACAAGTGCTGCTCCCTTGAAGCCTGCAACAACGGCGATTGGCAGAAATATAAGGGGAAGAATAAATAGCTTTACAGTACAGGCAATAATAGACGGAGTAAGCTTCTTTTTTGCACCCGAAAGACTGAAGGAAGCACCGATTGAAAGAAGTGCCATTGGCGTTGCTACCGATGAAATGCTGCCCACAGTCTTTGTAATAAGCAAGGGAAGCTGTATGTTAAAGACGGAAAATGGAATGCCTGCAAGTATGCCTAAAATTATGGGGTTTGTTATGATGCTTTTAAGTATTGCACCGATGTTGATTTTTTTGTGCTCACCCTGTGCGTGAAGTGTGAGAATTATAACCGAAAGCACGTTGAACAGGGGAACGGCTGAAAGTATCATAAGGGGTGCAAGTCCCGATGAGCCGTAAATGTTCTCGGCAAGTGCAACACCTAATATTGCCGCACTTCCTCTTGCACTGCCTTGTACAAATGAGCCGATTATGGACTTGTCACGGATAAACAGTGCGGATAAAGCCCATACACCAAGGAACATGCAGACGGTTGCCGCCATGCAGAAGAATACGAATTTTACGTCAAAATCCTGCCTGAAATCCATTGCAGCAATATCCTTGAAAAGAAGGACGGGAAGGGCGGCTTTGAATACAAGCTTGTCTGTCATTGCTGCATAGCTTTCGGGGAAAAGTCCGATTTTGTTGAGTAACATTCCCATAACTATCACAAGGAAAACGGGAAGCGTGGCGTTGACGCTGAAAATAAAATTGTCAAGCATTGCTTTTTACCTATATGCTTGCCTTGATAAGAAGGGTGTTAAGCCTGTCACATTCAAAAAACACATCCGATGCGGATTTGTCGGCTGCTATTTTTACGTATTTCGGCTTGTCCTTGACAAACTCCGAAAAGGCATTGCAAAAGTTATCAAAGCTGTCATAAATGCCGTAAAGCTCAACAGATAGACCGTTTACGTCAAAGGCAAGTCCGTCAAGGTCACTCATGTCAAGTGCATCCTCCTCTGCAAGAGCACAAAGCTCCTCGCATTGGCTTATAACCTTTTCGCCGTCGGCTTGTTCCGTTTCGCTGTCATCCCTGTACATGTCATAGGTGTCGGCAAATTCGTCGGTGAACCAGCGTGCTATATCGTAAAGCGTTTCGCCGTAGGCTATTGTTGTAAGACGGCTGATATCGCTTTGGGCATCTATTATTGCAAAATACATGTGTTTGTCCTCCGAGTGTTTAATACAACCTGTATTATAAACCGAAACGGCGGATT
The DNA here is from genome assembly GCA_045577475.1 of Eubacteriales bacterium. Taxonomy (GTDB): domain Bacteria; phylum Bacillota; class Clostridia; order Oscillospirales; family CAG-382; genus UMGS1387. Next base: position 2,091 of record JAZNIM010000018.1, read on the forward strand.
TGTCAACACGGAATGGGGAATGTAAGAATAACACTTGTTTTGTGAAAAATAAGTGAAAACTATTGAAAATATCATGGACTTGATGTATAATGTCATTTGTTGGAGCTTTGCCATTTTTTGCATATCTGACAAGATTTAACACGATACGGAGGATAATTATGCTGATACCTGCACCGAGAATTGAAAAATTTGAAAAAATGGGCTTTGGTATGTTTGTGCACTGGGGACTTTACTCTCAGCTTGGAATGGGAGAGTGGACGATGCATATACATAAACGTGACCTTGAGGAATATAAAAAGCTTGCCGAAACCTTTACTGCAGAGGACTTTGATGCAGAACAAATGGTGCTTACCGCAAAAAATGCAGGCTGTAAGTATATAACTCTTACAACACGCCATCATGAAGGCTTTTCACTTTACGATACCTGCGGACTTAATGAGTATGATGCACCTCATTCTGCGGCAAAACGTGACCTTGTAAGAGAATTTGTCGATGCCTGCAATAAGCATGATATCGTTCCGTTTTTCTATCATACAACACTTGACTGGTCACGTGCCGATTTTAATGATGATTTTGATGCTTACCTTGAATACCTCAGAAAGAGCGTTGAAATTCTGTGCACCAATTACGGTAAAATCGGAGGCTTGTGGTTTGACGGCGACTGGTCAAAGAAGGATGCCGATTGGAAGCATGATGAGCTGTACGGCATGATAAGACGCCTTCAGCCCGAGGCTATGATTATCAATAACACGGGACTTGATGCAAGAGGAGAGATTTGCCACCCTGAGGTTGACTCTGTTACCTTTGAGCAGGGAAGACCCTCGGCAATGAACAGAAGCGGAATGTCAAAGTATATTTCCGCCGAGATGTGCTACACCCTTAATGACCACTGGGGTGCGGGAACAAGCGACTTTAACTATAAGAGTCCCAAAGAGCTTATCGAGTGCCTTTGCGACTGCAGAAAGGTGGGTGCAAACCTGCTTTTGAATATCGGTCCTACGGCACAGGGCGGTGTTGAGCCAATGCAGAGGGAGCTTATGAAAATCATGGGAAGCTGGATGAGCATATTCGGCGAGGCGATTTATGAGGGCAAGCCTTACACAAGCTACAGCATAGGCAAAAACTTTATGCTTAAAGGCGACGGATGCCTGTATATTTTCTGCTATGACCTTGGAAGACTCGGCAACAAAAACGTAACCGTGGACGGAAAATACAGCGGTGCGTATGCTTTTTCGGGTGTGGCGGATGAAATTGAAAGCATTGAATGGCTTGATAACGGCGAAAAACTGAGCTTTACACAAAACGGTCAGGATCTTTGCGTTGACTTTACGGGCATGCAGTACGGAATAAACTACTGCGTGAGAGTGGCAAAGGCAATTTTAAAGTAATTAAAGGAGAATTTATGTTTAAAAAACTTTTCGCACCCGTCGATATGACTCAGGGTGCACCCTGGAAGTGTATTGTTACCTTCACTCTGCCGATGCTTATCGGAAATATTGCACAGCAGCTTTACAGTACCGTTGACAGTATTGTTGTAGGCAACACCGAGGGCATAGGCGTTGCAGGACTTTCGGCAATCGGAAGTGCAATGCCCATACTTAATATGCTGCTTGTTCTGTTTATCGGTATTTCCGCAGGAGCAAGCATTATGGTATCCCAGTATTTCGGTGCTAAAAAGAGGGAGGACCTTTCTCGGACTATCGGCAACTGTATTACAATTACGGTTATCTGCTGTGTGGCTCTTGTTGTGATAATGCTGCCATTCATACGTCCAGTTCTTGTAATGCTGAAAACTCCCGAAACCACAATTGACTGGTGCTATGATTACCTGTTTATTTCTCTTGTGGGTATTGCGGGAATGGCGTTTTACAACATTTTAAGCGGTATTATAAGAGGTCTTGGCGACTCGATGTCGGCACTTGTTTATCTGCTTGTTGCAACGGTTATAAATATTTTTCTTGATATCGTTCTTGTAAAGCACATGGAGGTGGGCGGCGTTGCACTTGCAACGGTAATTGCACAGCTTATTTCATCGGCTCTTTGCCTGTGGAAGCTGTCAAGAATGACCGACTGCTTTGACTTCAAGCTTAAATATCTCATTCCCAAGGCAAAGTACGTAAAGACGGTCGTAAGACTGGGACTTCCTTCGGGACTTACTCAGATGATTTTTTCCTCGGCAATGCTTGTTGTGCAAAGGCTTACAAACAGCTTCGGCGACATGTTCGTTGCGGCAAACGTAATAATCATGCGTGTTGACGGCTTTGCCATGATGCCAAACTTCTCCTTCGGAACTGCACTTACCACATACGCAGGTCAGAACGTAGGTGCTGGCAAGTACGACAGAATTCCCAAAGGTGCAAAGCAGGGAACGCTTATGGCGGTTGGATGCTCTACAATTCTCACAGTTATAATTCTCATTTTCGGCAGACAGATTATGGGACTTTTCAGCAACGATGCACCCGAGGTTATTGAAATGAGCTACCGTCTTATGTTTATTCTTGCGGCAGGCTACATTGCAATGGCAGTAACCCAGAGCCTTTCGGGTATCATGAGAGGTGCAGGTGACACCGTAACACCAATGTGGATTTCTCTTATAACAACGGTAGGACTGAGAATACCCTTTGCCTACGGCATATCCTTCCTTACAAGAACCGCTGAACTTCCTTACGGCAGAAAGGAATGTATACAGATTTCGCTGCTTATAACATGGATAATGGGTGCTGTGCTGACGAGTATCTTCTATGCAAGAGGCAAGTGGAAGGACAAAGCGATAAGGTGAGTAATTAATTAATAATGAATAATGAAGATTGAATAATGAATAATTGGGGTTAGAATTTCTTCGGAATTCTTTCATTAATTGATTTTGTTCTGAGAGGAACGGTTGGTTATGATTAAAAATGCGGTTTTTGATTTCGGAATGGTGTTAGTAAAATTTGACCCTGAGTATATGACTTCAAGGTATACCCGGGACAAAGAGGATATAAAGCTTGTATCGCAGGTATTATTTGACCGACTTTACTGGGACAGGCTTGATGCAGGAACTATCAGCGATGAACAAGTAATAAACGAGAGCTGCAAAAGACTTCCCGAAAGGCTTCATGAGGTTGCAGCAAAGGTGTACACCAACTGGATGTACAATCTGCCTGAAATTGAAGGGATGAGAAGCCTTGTTGAAAAGCTGAAGAACAGGGGAGTGCGGCTGTTTCTGCTATCCAACATAAGCCGCGGCTTTGCGGCAAAAAGCGGAGAATTTTCCATACTTTCCTACTTTGAAAAGTGTGTTTTTTCAGCAGAGTGCGGCTACGTTAAGCCGTCTGTTGAAATCTTCAATTATCTGCTCACACAGGGTGGAATTTTGGCAAGTGAAACCATTTTTATCGACGACAGCGAAAAGAACATAAAGGGTGCACAAAATGCAGGTCTTGAAGCGTATCTTTTCGACGGTGATGCAGGAAGGCTTGAAGCGTATTTTAAAGAAAAAGGAATACTTTAGTTGAAGGGGCTGCTTTGGGCAGCTCTTCTTTTCTTCTTTCTTTCTTTCTTTCTTTCTGTCTTTTAAAGTTACTTTTATGCTTGGCTGGAGTGTTTCGCTGTCTGCGGACAGCGAGTCATACTTTTCCCTATGGAAAAGTATCAAAACAGCCCGCTCATCGGAAGACTAAATCCTACGGATTTCAGGTCTTCCTCGCCGCGGCGGCTATGGGTGAGGTGCGACTTGCTGTTGTGGCAAGGCAAGAGGTGTCTTTTTTTCTCTGCGATACACAAGTGATATTTTATCGTTGTTATAATGGTCGAAAAGGGCAGCTTTTTTTAAGACCGCCATGCGGATAGTGGTGCTTTCTGCGTTGGTGGAGAGTTACTGCTTACACATCCACCCATTCTCTGCGTTGGACTGAGATGTGCCACCATTAGTTTACTAATCTGTGCTTGCTGTTGTTATCTGCATCAACGCTGTTCCCAATCCTCGCACCACACCCCATCGAGCGTAGCGAGCGACTTGCCGAGATTTACGGGCGGAATCCTCAGCCACCTGCTGTCAGTAAGCCGCCGCGGCGTAGGGAAACCTGAAATCCGTAAGGATTTAGTTTCCCGATGAGCGGAAGCGTTTTTGCCTTCTTTTGACGCTTCGGTCAAAAGAAGGTCGGAGTCCGCAGACTCCGAAATATCCTGCGATACAAAAATCTATCTTCCATTTTGATGCTTCGGTCAAAAGAATGTCGGCACCGCAGTGCCGAAACACCCTGCCAAATAAAAAGTAACTAAAAAAAGAAAGAAATAAATAACCCCCGTGTGTTGAAAAGTCACAAAAAACATAATTACCACTTGTGAAAATCGACAAAAATTGTGTTGCTGAAGTTAAAATCCTTTCAGTCGCTTGAAACGATGTTGTAAATGTGGTAAAATAAATTACTAATCTTGAAATTGTAGAGTAAAATTAATTTGAGTCAAAAATTACATTATTAACATGTGAAATTACATTGTGCACAGTAATTGAATGTGCTACAATACAAACGGTATATTTAGCCTGTAAAGGGCTTGTATAAATTATAAACAGGAGAGTGCAATATGAAAAAGGCAAAACTCTTAAAACTGCTTGTTGCGGCAACCCTCGCCGTTACAACAGCAGTAACAGCATCGGCTGCGTTCAGTAAGACAAAGACCTATAACGGCTCTTTTACTGACGTGGCACAGGACGCATGGTATGCGAAGGAAGTTGCTTCAGCCTATGAGCTTGGCTTCATGGAAGGCATGAGCGACACAACCTTCTCGCCATCCACAACAGTAACCGTTGCACAGGGTATCACAATGGCATCCCGTGTACATGCGGTATACACAGGTAAGACAATCGGTGAGGTTGCAGGCGGTCAGTGGTACGATATGTACGTTAAGTACGCAAAGGATAACGGTATCATTGATGAAAATCAGTTCGACAGCTACACAAGAGAGCTGAAACGCTTTGAAATGGCAGAGCTGTTCCACGACGCAATGCCCGAAGGATACTTTAACGCAGTAAATGACGTTGATTTTATCCCCGACGTTCCCGTGGGAGCAATGTACGGCGAAAAGCTTCTCACACTTTATAATGCAGGTATTGTAATGGGAAGCGATGACTACGGTACATTCAATCCCGATGCTTCCATCGTAAGAAGCGAATGTGCGGCTATCATCAACAGAGTTGCTATCCCCGAAAACAGAGTTAAGGGTGAGCTTGCGGATTTCACCAGCGATAACGCATATACTCTTGTATTTAATACCAGCATGGACGGCTCAAAAGAGGGTATTAACTCAGGCTGGGTATTGGATAACAGAGGCGGCTCTGCAAAGCCTTCAAGAACAGGCTTTGGTTCAATCATTGACGTAAGCGAAAAGTATGCAACAGCTTGGATAAGAGAATTTAACTTTATCCCTAAGGGAGAAATCGTTCTCGATACCAAGCTTAATACCTATGTTGACGGTACTTTTGTTGAGTACAGAGATGTCAAGGGCGATACTGTTTACATGCTCAAGGTTGTTGACGGCGTGTGGAATGTTCTCGGCAAAGACGGAAAGTTCACACCTGTTGCAGCAGATAATAAAGTAAGCACTGATAATAACGCTTTTGAGCTTCGTATCTTTATTAACCTTGATACAGGCAAGAGCACAACCTTTATTAACAATGAAGCCTGCGGCACACATGACCTTCTTTCCGATAACGTATTCTCCTATAGAGTTGGCGTTGACGAAAAGGGTACGGGCACGGTAAGCATGTCCTTTGTTAATATGGTTGTAAACTATAACGTATATGAAGACTTCAAGTACTTCGGAGCAGAAAAGGTTTACGGCTGGGAAACAACGGGCGACGTTAAGCTCTCATCCGCACAGCTTAACCTCAGCAAGGATGCAAGCGTAGTAAAGAACTTCCGTGCAGCAAACGGAACAGTTTGCACAGAGGTTTACTTCTACTCAAAGAACGGCGCTGACTTTGACTTTGCAATCGGCGATATTCTTACGGTTAAGTCTGTAGGTAAGAAGCTGTTTGCAGGCGACACCGAGCTTTATACACTCACACCCGATATGTGGTACAGACTCCGTGTTGAGGCTGACACAGAAAAGGGAACAGCTCTTGTATACCTCAACGGTCAGCCCAAGGCTACGGTAAACCTTGCAAATAAGGCTTCCGTTTCCAAGGTAACACTCAGTGCCAAGGATGCAATGGCAATCGACTTCTTGAAGGTTTATGAGCTTCATGAATATGATGACTACGTTCCCGAACCCGAAGCAAAGGCTTCTATGGATGACTACATCGTAGGTCTTAATATCTGTTCTCTCTGGAGAAACGGTACACACTTTGGTTGGGCTTGCATCACACCGTATGATGAACCCAAAACCGTTCTTGGATACTATGATGAAGGTGTTCCCGAAAGTGCAGACTGGGAAATCAAGTTCATGACCGAGCACGGCATTGACTTCCAGGCATTCTGCTGGTATGCTGATGTGTCTACAGGTCCTCTTAAGGAACCCAAAAACGGCGAGCAGCTTCATAACGGCTATCAGTATGCAAAGTATTCTGATTACATGAAGTACTGTATCCTCTTTGAAGCATCCAACGGTGCTCACTTCAATACAAGTCAGTTCAGAAAGTACGTAGTTCCCTTCTGGTTTGAAAACTACTTCCTTGATGAAAGATACATGACAATCGAAAATCAGCTTGTACTTCCCATTTTCGGTGCAAATAATCTTGCAAATGCCGACTACTTCGGCTCTGTTGCAGGTGTTAAGGCTGAATTCGATTACCTTGAGGAAGAAGCTAAGAAGTACGGCTTTGACGGCGTTCTCTTCTTTAGCTGCGGCTCCTCAAGCGATACACTTGCACAGATGGGCTTTGATGCTTCCTATGCATATAACTGGGGCACAGCAGGTTCTTCACTTCAGGTAAATAAGGACAGAATTACTTCAAGTGCAAAGAACACCAAGATGTACACAATTCCTACAATTTCTACAGGCTTTGACTCAGTTCCCTGGCACGGTAAGAGATATGAGCTTATGACTCTTGAAGACTATGCGGCAGCTATGGACTGGGTTAAGAATACATATGAGCCTGCAAATTCAGCAAAGTATAGCTGGGCAAATGACTTTATGTGGCTGTCCACCTGGAATGAGTACGGCGAAGGCACATATATCATGCCTGCAGGTCTTAACGGCTTTGGTTATGTAGATGTAATCAGAGATGCATTTACAGACCTTCCCAAGGAGCATACAGACGTCGTTCCCACTCTCAAACAGAAGGAAAGAATTACACATCTGTATCCTCAGTATGCAACACTTCTCAGACGTGACGGCTGGTATACCTTTAATCTTTCCAAGGAAGAAAAGGAAAATGAGCCTGCAAACAAGCTCATTGTAAACGGTCAGGATGTATTCTTGTCCTCGGCACATGAAATTCCTCCCATGATTGAAAACGGTGTTGTTTACTATCCCTTCGAGCCTGTAACATCACTTGACTACATCCTTAACGTATATCATGAATGGAGAAAGGATGCAGGCACACTTCTTATTGAAGCAAACGGACATTCCGTAAAGATGCTTGTAGGCAGCAACAGATACTTAAAGGACGGCAAGGAAACAGACCTTGGTTATACCTTGAAGCTTGTTGACGGCATTCCCATGCTTGACTATAAGAAGCTGTGCGATGACCTTGGCTATACCTATGAAGAAAAGGACGGCAACCTTTACGTATACTCCGATAACTATAAGCAGGTTTGGGAGCCTATTGCATCAAGAGAAACAGGTGTGTTTGAATTTAACAGCGTAGATGCCGAAGGCTGGTCTTCAAGCAATATGGCTATTGAAGTTGGCGGCGGTACTCTCAAGATGACAACCATTACCGAATCTCGTGACCCCATTTCCAATTTCAGAACCGGAAACTTCCCCTCTGACTTCTATGCTCAGAAGTTCAAGTCATTGGAAATGAAGATAAGATATAAGCATGACGGCGGTGCAAGTCAGGCACTCAGCTTCTACTATATCACAGACGTTGATTCAACCTATAATGAAAGCAAGACTCTCAAGGCACGCCTTGATGAAGACACCAAGGGCGAATGGCAGACAATCACCATCGACCTTACAACACAGCCTAACTGGATTATCGCCGACAAGATTACGGGTCTTAGATTTGACCCCTTCAATGCTCACGGCGAAATGGAAATTGACTATATCAGATTTATCGCTGACCCTGACTTCAAGTATGTTCCCATGGAAGAACGTCCCTTCGATGTTATAAACGGTAACGCTGAAGAAACAGCAATGACCTTCTACAGCGGAAATGCTACAATCAAGAAAATTGAAGACCCCCACAAGGAAGGTAACCATGTATGGTTCGTTGATGCCAAGGGCGGCAAGCAGTGGACATACTTCAGACACGGCGCAAGATATAAGGAAAATGCAACCTATAAGGTTGACTTTGATATCAAGCTCGTAGGCAATAACGAAAACGACCCAAGTGCACTTGCTACCAGCTATTGTGTAAACTTCAGATATGCAGATAAGGGCGCACTCAATGACTTTGACCACATTGCAACACAGAACGCCAAAATTTCCATTACCGACGGCTGGGTACATTGCTCTGTTGAATACAAGACAGGCAAGGTAGACAGCATCGAAAAGGCTGAGTTTACAATTTACGTAAATCCCGTTGGCGATGTTGGCTTTGACTACTACATAGATAACCTTGTAGTAAGAGAAGTCGGTGCAAAGTACGATAAGGAAGCTGAAATTGTAATCAACGAAAATACAGAAGGAAGCATTGTTCTTCCCGAAGTAAAAGAGCCTGAGGTTGAAATTCCCGTATTAAAGGGCGTTCTTACCGAAAACGGAACGGCTGATGAATCCGATGTTATCATTGCTACCTCAGATAACTCTGAAATTTCAATTGTTGAGGATCCCGATAAGCCCGGTAATAAGGTATTCCTTGTTAATCCCAAGGAAGGCAAGAGATGGACATACTTCAGATACCCTGTTGAGGCTATCAAAACAGGCGTTGAGTACAAAATCAGCTATGACTTTAAGTATGCAGGAAACAACGCAAATGACGATAAGCTTGAAGGCTCTGTTTTCCATACCAATGTAGTTTATAACCATCCCGATGCACTTAACGGCTTTGACCACCCTATTACTCATACAAATTTTACTCCCTCTGACGGCTGGATTCACTGCGAAACGGTACACATTCCCGAAGCAACAATGCCCGATGCAAAAACAAATCAGGTTGCAATTTATGTTGACCCTGTAAACGATACTTCCATCGCTTACTACATTGATAACTTCACGGTTGAAATTATAGGCGGTAAGGGTGTTGTTGAATCTGCAGAAGAGGTGGAAAAGGCAAAGGCTGAGGCTGAAGCGTTAAAGCCTAAGCTCGGTGTTATTTCCGTTAACGGTGATGCAGAAGGCAAGGAAGAACCTTTCTTCTCAGATAATGCAACCATTACAATTGCAGCTGACCCCGATGATGCATCCAATAAGGTTTGGTTTGTTGATGCAATGGAAGGCAAGCGCTGGACATACTTCAGATATCCATATGCTGAAATGCAGAACGGCGTTACCTACAAAATCAGCTTTGATATAAAGTATGCAGGTAATAACGGCAAGGACGAAACCGTAACAGGCTCTACCTTCAGTTCAAACTTTGTATATGCCGATGAAGGTGCACATCTTGGTGAAAACCATCCATGTCCTTCAAAGGGCTTCTCAAAGGCTGACGGCTGGATACATCATGAATTTACCCATAAGGTTGAAAACATGAAGAACACAGAAAAGAGCCAGTTTACAGTTTATGCAAATCCCGTTGGCGAATTAGGTATTAACTACTACATTGACAACTTTGTTGTTGAAGTAATAGAAGTATAGTAATATCAGCAAACAAAACGAGTGCCGCATCGAAAGAGGCGGCACTCTTGCCATATCAATAATTATGACAATGGTACAAAAACGATTTTTTTAAACAATATTGCAGTAAATTCAAAATATGGGTTGACATTTTTTAATGAGTGTGATAGAATATATACGTTAAGGAATGAAACGCAGTTATTGAAAGGCGGATAATTTTATGAAAAAGTATGTTAAACCCGAAATTGAAATGACAGTTCTTACAAATGCAGATATTCTTAACGGCAGCGATGTTCTCATCGACGGTTCAGATTTATTTGATACAACAGAGGGCTGATTTAATTTAGCATAGTTATTGGTGAAATTACAGAGTTGCGGTTTTGCAGCTCTGTTTTTTTTTTTTTTTTTTTCTTTCTTTCTGTCTTTTAAAGTTACTTTTATGTATCGCAGGAGTTTCGACCTCTGCGGAGGTCGAGTCATACTTTTCCCTCTGGAAAAGTATCAAAACAGCCCGCTCATCGGAAGA
>JAZNIM010000019.1:0-9000 GCA_045577475.1 Eubacteriales bacterium
GTCTTTCATCTTATCGGCACTGATATGCAAAAGACCTGCATTACAGCCGCACTTTTCTTCTTCAAGAAGAAATTCATCAACAGAAAAATCTGTATAGCTTTCGCCGCCGTTATAGGAATGTGCAATTCTTCGCCTTGTATCGGCAAAATATGCTCTTGAGTTATAATATATGCTTCCGTCACAGCATTCCATAAGTGTTCCCTCGCCTGTTCCAACCTGAACTGTACCGCAGGCATTCCAGGTCTTGCCGTGGTCATCACTGAATACAGAGGTATTAAAAGCGAATTTTTGCAAATCTTTAAATCCGTTGACGCATCTTTGAGTTGTAATTCTGGTAGGTAAAAGAAGTCTGCCCTTATATTTTTCCGATACAAGCTGAACACCCGGTGCCGAGCCGTGTCCGCTTGATCTGCTTCCCTCAAATTCCACATCAATATTATTCAGGCACACAAAAGGTCTTTTGGTAAAGGTCTTTCCTGCATCTGTTGTTGACATTATGAAGGTACCGCACTTTTTGCCGTATTCGGCACGTCTTCTTTCATTTTCTGCCTTTTCCTCAGGTGTGATTTCACCGAATTCCTTAAATGCAAGTTCATATCTTACAAAGCACATTCCCTCGCCCGTCTGCTTGTCATAAATGGCATTGCATATGGTGCATGCGATTTTATCTTCGGTGCAGATAGTTTTGACATCTTCCCATTTTCCCGTTTCGGCATCCCTTACGCAGCAAACAAGGTCAGTTTCCTCGGCATGGTCCTCTATTGAGTTTTTTCTGTTATTGCAGAAAGCAATTACATTTCCGTCATTATCTACCATAATAGACGGAATACGGTAGTGATTTGTTCCCTCTGATTTAAAAATATTATATTCTCTGAAATACATTTTTACGACTCCCTTCGTTATAAAAGCATCTAACTGCCACAAGTATATCATTCCCCAAAATTGTTGTCAACCAAAAATAAACGTATTATTGCCGTTAACGACATATCACTTCTGAAATGTCAATTACAGAAAAATATCACATCAAAATGGATTGCGAACAGATACACCTCTTTGCTTTTCCGACAGACTTAAATATTGTTGAAATCACTTGACAAAAGAGTATAAATGTGTTAAACTTTCCTTTAGATATTTAAAGATTAATGAAGAGGTAGAAAATATGAAAAGAGAACTTATAAAGCATCTCTACGATGACACCGCCTCCTTCGGCGGTAAAACCGTTACTCTCGGCGGCTGGGCAAGAAGTATTCGTGACAGCAAGGCTTTTGGCTTTATTGACCTTAATGACGGAAGCTGCTTCAAGGGTGTTCAGGTTGTTTTTGAGAGAGAAAAAATAGATAACTATGACGAAATTGCAAAGCAGAATGTTGGTGCGGCACTGGTAGTAACAGGTGTTGTTGAGCTTACTCCCGAAAACAAGCAGCCCTTTGAAATCAAAGCAACAAGCGTTGAGGTTGAGGGTACTTCCACTCCCGACTATCCACTTCAGAAAAAGCGTCACACTGTTGAATACCTGAGAGAACAGGCATATCTTCGTCCAAGAACCAATCTTTTCTCCGCCGTATTCAGAGTAAGAAGCGAGGTTGCCTATGCAATTCACACATTCTTCAATCAGAGAGGCTTTGTATACGTTCACACTCCTCTTATCACAGCAAGCGACTGTGAAGGTGCAGGTGAAATGTTCAGAGTTACTACTCTTGATATGACAAATCCTCCCAAGAATGAGGACGGCTCTATTGACTGGTCTCAGGACTTTTTCGGTAAAAGTGCAAACCTTACCGTTTCAGGTCAGCTTAACGGCGAAACCTATGCCATGGCATTCGGCAATATTTACACCTTCGGTCCTACCTTCCGTGCCGAGAACTCCAATACCGCAAGACATGCTGCTGAATTCTGGATGATTGAACCTGAAATTGCTTTTGCCGACCTTGACGACAACATGGCTTTGGCATGGGATATGATTAAGTTTATCATCAACCACGTTCTGACAAACTGCCGTCAGGAGCTTGAGTTCTTTAACAGCTTTGTTGATAAGGGTCTTCTTGAAAGACTTGAAACACTTGCAGCAAGCGATTATGAAAAGGTTACCTACACAAAGGCTGTTGAGCTTTTGAAGCAGGCTGACGTTGAATTCAAGTATCCCGTTGAATGGGGCTGCGACCTTCAGACAGAGCATGAGAGATACCTTACTGAAGTAGTATACAAAAAGCCTATCTTCGTTATTGACTATCCCAAAGAAATCAAAGCGTTCTACATGAGAATGAACGATGACGGCAAGACAGTTGCGGCTATGGACCTTCTTGTTCCCGGTGTAGGCGAAATCATCGGCGGAAGTCAGAGAGAAGAAAGACTTGATGTGCTTCTTGAAAGAATGGCTGAATGCAACCTCAGCGAGGAAGACTACTGGTGGTATGTAAACCTTCGCAAGTTCGGCGGCACAAAGCATGCAGGCTACGGTCTCGGCTTTGAAAGAATTATTATGTACATCACAGGTGTTTCCAACATACGTGACGTAATCCCCTATCCCAGAACAGTAGGTAACGCTGAATATTAATCTATGCTTTAAACGAGTCGGTTCATTATCTATCGGCTCGTTTTTTTATCATTGTATTTGTTAAAAATACTTGACAAAAATTTCATTGTGTATTAGAATAAAATAACCGTTCAGTTACTTTTGCTGCAATCAGTAATTTAAAGGAGGCTTTGTTATGATTACTTCACCCTTTAATAAACCAAACATAATCCCGCCGAATGAACACCCAAGGCTCATGTTCAGAAAGGCTGACATACCGAGAATAAAGGAAAACCTTGAGCTTGAGGAGTCAAAATTTGCTCTTATTCATTGGAAAGAGCTTATCGGAATGAGGCTTTCGGACTTTGACGAGGCTATAAAATCAGGACTTTACAACTTGAGAATATGTATGTGCATTGAAGCCAAGGCACTGCAAGCCGTACTTGAAGACGACAAGGCTCTTGCAAACGAGGTTATAGACGCAATTACACTTGTTTTGGACAATTATGACAAGGACAAGTACGACATTATGAAGGCTCGCTTCGGCGGTCACGTGGTGTTTTTAACTGCCCAGATTTATGACTGGCTGTATGACTGTCTTTCGGATGAGAAAAAGCAGTATCTCATCAACAAGTGCGAAACCATTCTGTCAGAAACCTTGGAAATGGGTTATCCTCCCGCAAAGCAGACTCCCATTGCAGGTCACGGCACCGAGGCACAGCTTTTACGTGACACTCTCGCTCTCGGTATTGCAGTTTACGATGAAAGACCTGACATTTATGATTTCTGCGCAGGCAGAATTATAGACGAATACATTCCCACATACGAATATTTCTTCAAGGGACGTTTTCAGCTTCAGGGACCTGCTTACGGTGCGTACAGATATTGCTATGCCGCATTCTGCCAGCTATTATTTATGTCAATGGGCTGCGGCAAGGTCTTTGACGAAAACTTTGAGGACACGGCAGAAAGCTTCCTTCAGCTTATTCGCGGCGATGGTGAGCTTATGCGCCTTGGCGATGATTTTTATGAATCAAAATGTGTTGAAACAAGATACCCCTACTCCATGACTGCTCCTCTCACCGTTCCCATGTTTTTTGCAGGTGCAATGACAGGTAAGTCAATTTACCGAAACTACCACTTTGACAACTACAGACGTGAGTATTTTATGCCTGAAAAGCTTGGCAGAGATTATTACATAGACGGCTCATACGGCGAAGGTACATTTACCCCTGCCCTTTACATGATTTGGAACAGACTTACTCCTGTTGCAGAGTGTGAAGCACCTGCTAAAGCAATTTACTACGGTCATCCGGCAGGCGTTACCGTTTACAACGACAGGGACACCAAGACTTGCGTTGTCATGAAAATCGGTGAAATGTGGACAGGCGGTCACGACCATTATGACGGCGGTCACTTTGAAATATACTGTGACGGCATGTTGACAGGCGACAGCGGTTACTACAACTGGTTCGGCTGTGAGCATCATTACAATTATTTACTCAGAACCACGGCACACAACTGTGTTACAATATCCGAGCCTGACAAAGTGGGAACGGACGTCGAAATATGGTGGAGAAAAGATCCTAATCCAAAATATGACGGCGGTCAGATTGTTATAGACAACAGCCGTGAGCCTCAGACAGAACAGGAGCTAAAAACCATATATCAAAGAGGCGTTGTTACTTCTCACATCGAAACGGATGAAAAGATTGAACTGTCGGGAAATCTTACAAAAAACTACGAGGACAGAGTAAATTCATATGTAAGGGATATGTGCTTCCTGCCCAAAGACGGACAAAAAGGCAAGTTTGTTGTTGAAGATACCATTGCTTTAAAGGACAAGAGCTACATTACTCAGCTTCACCTTCACGCTTACAGTGAGCCTGAGGTTGAGGGTAATATGATAATCATGCACAACGGCAAGACAAAGCTTGTATGCACAATTGTTGAACCCAAGCAGTTCAATGTTGAAGTCATCGGCGGCGAAGGCAAGGAGTTTATGCTTGCTGGTGAAAACCACCCCTATCCGCTCCTTAAAGGAAAAGAGGATTACAACGAATCAGGCTGGGGACGTGTAACAATTACAGACAACACCGACAGCAACAACAAAAAGTTCCGCATCGAAATGGAAATCTGCCAAGACAACTGAAAGCAAAACCTATAAATTATGCAAAGAAAATGGCTGCACCGAACAACACCGATGCAGCCGTATTTATGTTTTAACTTATTTTATTTCATAATATAGTCAGCAATATACTGTGCTTGCTTATGCTGTACGTCAATATAATAGTGTGCATGGTCACGCATTGTTGTGGAAAGCTGTCCGAGAGAAAGCGTATAGCCGTTAAGGTCGATTACGGGAACATCATTTTCCTTCATTACCTTTTCTGCTACTGCATTATAGGCAATAACATCCTCGTTCTTTCTGATAAACTCTGCATCCTCACCGTATCTTGTATCGAGAATGGGCGTGATATTTACGAATACAACGGGAACATTATTCTTTTTGCAAATGGCAACTACTTCACGAAGATTGCTTTCATAGTCTGTGATGCTCACCTGCAAAGCTCTGTCAGGCTTATTTCTCTTTAAATCGTGAAGACCGCAGTTGAAAAGGAACAAATCAAAGTTAAATCTTCCTTCGCTGTCCATCTGCTTCACAAATTTTACAACATTCTTGCTGTCGCCTGCATTTCCGCCTACAGCAACATCAAGGTTCTCGGCAGCAATTTCTCTGCCTTCTTTTTCGTACATTACATATTCTTCGCTTATCATCTTCATAAGATGGGGACCGTATTCAAATGCAATACTGTCGCCTACAAGCATAAGTCTTTTCTTTCCTGTCACGTCTGTTCCCTCCGCTTGTGATGTTACAAACACGATTTTATCAATAATAAATTCGCCGTTTCCTGCACCGATTGGGTCGAATCTTACCACAGTGCATGTACCTGACCAGTTTTCATTCTGTGTCATATCAAACACTGCCCAGCTATAGCCGTCGGTGTCTTTAATATAGCAGTCAAAGCTGCCTTTTAGCTTTTTGCTTTCCGAGAGCTTTCCGTCCTTATCTGTTGCAAAATACAAATCAGAGAAGGTTGCAGAGCCTGTTGCAGTCCACTTATACTTTATAAGAATAGTCTTACAGGCATCGGTTGAAACGGCAAGTCCCGTTTTTGTGACCTGCGGGTCATTGGCATCGGGAAGGCTTGTAAGCTTGAGAGTGCCGTCCGCAACCACGGGCGTTACCATTTTTGTATGAGCCTTCCAGCCTTCATCACCGCCATCAAACTCAAAGACAGTACCCGTTGCCGCCTTGCAGTCCTCAAGTGTTTCGATCTTTACAGCAGGAACATACGGAGCTGTCGAGGGAGTTTCCGGCTGTGCAGGAGTTGAAGGAGTTACATCCACTGAACCTGAAGCACCGTTTCCTGACAAGGTAATTTTATCAATAAGATATTCACCGTTACCGCCGCTTGCAGGGTCAAATCGGATTGCGGTACACGTACCTTTCCAGTTTTCGTTTCTGAAAAGTGCAAATTCAGCTATTGTATAGCCTTCGCTGTCAACCTGACATTCATTATAGAATGCCCTGATGTTCTTCTCTTCGTTATAGCCGCCTGTTACGTCGGTTGCAAAGTAAATATTACATTTTGTGTCTTCTTTACCGTAGTTATAATACTTAAAGCGTATTGTAAGGTTGGAATACTTTGAAGTATCAACACTAAGTCCCGTTATTGCAACCTGCGGGTCATTTACTCCTTCAACGCTTGTAACCTTTAAGTGTCCGTCTTCAACAACGCTCTTACAAGCCTTTTCATAGCCCTTCCAGCCGTCGTTTCCGCCGTTGAAATCGTAAACTATGCTTTGCGCCGAAGATGCAGTACTGTCCGCCTCAGGCTTCTTTTCCTCATTCTTAACTTCAACCTCAGGCTTTGGCTGTACAGGAAGCTCGGCAACAGTTCCTGTCTTTTCAGCAAGGATAATCTTATCTATGAGATAAGTTCCGTTACCGCCGCTTGCAGGGTCAAAACGGATTGATGTACAAATGCCCTTCCAGTTTTCATTTCTGAAAAGTGCAAACTCTGCCCATGTATATCCTTCAGCATCAACATAGCTTTCGTTGTAGAACGCCTTGATATTCTTAGCTTCATTAAATCCGCCTGTAACATCAGTAGCAAAGTAAATATTACACTTGGTATCTTCCTTACCGTAGTTATCATACTTAAAACGGATGATGAGTCTGTCGTACTTTGTTGTATCGGCATCCACCTTGTTTTTAATAATCTGAGGGTCGTTAACGCCTTCTGAGCTTACAACCTTGAGTATGCCGTTTTCAACTGTTCCCGTTGCTGCCTTAGCATATGCCTGCCAGCCTTCAGCACCTTCGTTGAAGTCATATACAATTCCTTTGACGTCGGCATAGGGATTTGCATTTTCTTGCGTCTTTCCCTCGGCTGATGTAAGAAGCACGGTTTTCGTGGAGTCATCCCAATCAACAATTACGCCGTAGCTTTCGGCAATTGCACGTGCGGGAACCATTGTATAGCCTTCTCCCACAATCTGTGCGGGAACATCGAGTTCAACGGCTTCACCATTTTTATAAAGAACGTTTGAACCTATTGTAAGCTTGATTGTTACATTCCCCTTAGCGGAAGTAACAGTCTTCGTAGCATCGTCCCATTCAACGGATGCACCGAGTGCCTCAAAGATTGCTCTGAGAGGTACGAGAGTTCTGCCTTCGATTATTACCGGCGGCTGCTCAAAGTTCAGTGTTTCACCGTCAAGCTTTACCGTTACTGCGGGTACTGCAAAGCAGGAAAATGCCATTACAGACGTTAAGATTACCGCAGTTACAATAAACAGTATTTTTTTCATAAAAATACCTCCTTTTTTTACTAAGATTTTATCACCTTGTACAAATTCCGTCAACACAATTTTTTCAATATTCTTAAAAAACACAACGATTAATTCTATTTTGATACGAAAATATCAAAATTGAACGGAAAAACGCCGCACTGTCATGTACGGCGTATATACTGATTATTAAAAATCCAGTTCATCCCTGAAAAAACCTCTTGTATCAGCTGCGTTTCCGTATTTATCGCTTATGGAAACACGGACAAATTTTGCTCTGTCGTCGATTTCAAAATCCGCACAAGTTGTTGTATCATCTCGGTTACACAGTTTACGTAAAGGTGACTTATTACCAGTAAATACTGTAATTCTCTGAACGGGAGAGCATTCAACATGAAGCTTATTTCCCTCCATTGAAACCTCCTTGAACACAGGTCCCATGGATGAGTACATGCTTCCCTTTTCCATGGCTTCAATAACGCCATTATAGGTAAAGCTCTGCGGCATTATCATGGTAAAAGCACCAAAGGAATCGAACTCGGGCGAATCCTCAGGGTGACGGTTATGATTATCGTCACTGCCGTGGCAGGCAAGACGTTTTCCGGCCAGAATGAGCTTATCGTAAAGTGCAGCATTATACTCAATTCTGCTTGTAACATAGCTTCCGTAATTACACATTTCCATGCTGAAAAAGCCTTCATATTGCATTACGTCGCTTTCCGCCTCCATTGACCACCATGGGTGATTGTAGGAAACGATATATCCGTTTTCCTTTGCCGTCTTTATAAACTCATTGATATACTCAACTGTATATTCTCTCTGTCTTTGTGAGCCGGCAAATTTATAGTGCTGCAAATCTTCCTTTGGAATATACTTACAACCCTTGGGATTATAGCAGATATACGTTTCATTTTCAGGCTTACGTGCAAAGAGGTTCATATGTATTTCCTTGGCATACACATCATATACGTAGTTTTTATCGGTGCGTACATATGCTTCATAGCCTGTAATCATGAGAAAATCATCATCATTCAGCGCAGAGTGGTTTTTGGGCACTTCATGATCTGTTACCGCTAAGATACTGTAGCCGTGAGCCTTATACATATCCTTTAATTCCTTGGGTGTTTTAACCCCGTCGGAAAGGTTGCTGTGGCTGTGGAGGTTTGCTTTATACTGTTTAATGTGAGGTGAGATTAAGTACATTTTTTGACTCCTAAAATTCAAAATTTCTTTTATTCAAAAGCCTCGGGACAAAGTCCGTCGGCTATAAAATCATCGTTTCTTACCAGCTTTTCACCAAATCCTGCCTGACGCATATACTTTTTCTTTGGGTCTACTGTGGCACTTATGCTGCCAACATCCTTACCCATTTCTTTAAGTATGATACCTTCAGGAGACACAATCATTGAGCAACCGCCTTTTTCGTCGCTGTCCATAGAGTAAGAGCTTCTTGCAACAAAGGCATTACAGCGGAATGCCGTAAGCTTTGCCTGTGCTCTGATTATATCCCATCTTTCGCCGCGCTGATAACCGGGAATAAGAATAATATCGGGCTTTGCTTTTGCGATAAACTCAATCTGCTCATTGAAGTACACGTCATAGCAGGTCATAAACGCAAACTTTATGCCGTC
>JAZNIM010000020.1:0-5661 GCA_045577475.1 Eubacteriales bacterium
TGCTCATTATAATAAACATAAGGAGAATACTGCATAAACCAGTCGCTGTTATTAATCGTGATGGGAATAATTCTATGATTTTGCCTTGCGGGAGAATTCAAAGTACCCGCATACCCTTCATTTTCAACGCAAAGGTTACACTTTGGATACCCTGACTGCTTAGCGGTTTTCGCAGCGGCAATTGCTTTAGGGTCTTTTTCGGGCTTTGAAAGATTGATTGTAATATCAATTCCGCCATACTCGCTTTCAGTAACCCATTTCATATCCTTTTTGACCCTGTAGGTTCTGATATAGTCAGTATTACGGCTGAAATCATAGTAGAATTCTGTCGCTTTAACAGGTGACTGATTATATAGGTCAAAAAACTTTTCTATAACGACAGAAGGATTTGGAGTTAAAAGTCCCATAAGCTTGGTATCAAATAAATCACGTGATGTAATTCCGTCATCAATTATTCCGTTTTCGACTGCATAGTCAAGTATTTCTCTGAGTGTGGACTCAAGGTCGACATTTTTATAATCCACTCCGTCATCCGAATATTCCTCAAGACCGAGAGCTTCAAGAATTCTGTTAATACAGAAACGATAGTCATATTTATTAATGAGATTCTTTTCAAGTGCATATGTGCATAATTTTTTTATGGAAGAACTAATCATTTTTACACCTTCCCTTTTAAGTAATAGCCTTAAATATCATACTACCTTTAAAATTTTAATTCAATTATAAATTGTTTCCTTTATTTTACAATTTTTGAAACAAAATTACAACAATATCGGTTGCATCTGAATTCCTTTTTTTGCTCTTTCAAGTGTGTCCTGCAAAAGGGAAAATTCACAAACAAGACTTCTCGGCTTTTTCATGGCATCGTCCTGTCTTAAAGGAACAAAATACACATTTCTTCTTGCCAACATTCTGCCGAAGTTTTCTGCATTACCGCAAAGACCGTCATTTGAAGCAAGTGCTATAACAAGAGGTCTGTCATTTCTGAGATGTGCTTTGGCAGCAAGTGTTACGGGTGTATCACATATTCCGCAGGAAAGCTTTGCAAGTGTGTTTCCCGTGCAGGGACAAATGCACAAGCATTCAAGGGGGATTTTTGGTCCGAGTGGTTCAGCATCCTCCAGAGTTCTTACAACATTTTTGCCGCATAAGCGTTCTGCTTTTTCTATGAAATCACGTGCTTTACCGAATCTTGTATCTGTACTTATAACATTGTACGACATTATCGGCAATACATCCTCACCGCTTTTAACAAGCCTTTCAAGCTCCTCAAAGCAAGCCTTGAAATTACAAAAAGAGCCGCACATGGCAAAACCAATCATTCCGTCAGATTCTCCTCTTCTAATATATTGAATATGGTATCAGAAATTATTTTTCCCGCACTTTCCTTCATCATTTTTCCGGGAAGAGCCAGTGCCCAGATCACTCTCAGCTTTTCCCCTTTTGCCTTTTCAAAATCCACCCCGCCGGGTTTTGAAGCAAGATCAATTATAAGACTTTCTTTATTGACCTTGCTGAGTTCGTTTTCACCCAGAACCATATACGGCACGGTATTAAAAATTATTTTGCACTTGCCGATATATTCATCAATTTTTCCCGTATCAACGGGAGAATATCCAAACGCCCTTATCCACGCCTTATCAGAGTCTTTTCTCGCTGATGCAAATACCTCGCAGCCGAGTGCCTTTAATGCTCTGCACAGGGCTTTACCTATTCTGCCGTAGCCTACAACAAGCACCGGTTCATCGGTAATTGAAGCATCCGTTTCTTTCATTGCAATTTCTATTGCACTTTCAGCCGTCAAGACGGCATTTGCAATTTTCAATTCTTCTCGCTGAAAATAGTCTATTATTTCGATGCCGAACTTTTTTGCAAGCTTTGCGGTCTGCTCAGATACATTAGCACCGAACACCACAGTATCATCGGGAATGACCGAAAACAACGAAGGCAGCGTGATGGATGCATCGGAAAATGGAGCATTTAATGTTATTGAATCAGTAGATACAGGCATAGGAAGAATTACGATGCTGCTTTTCAAAACAGCATCATCTATGTTTTTACATCTTGTGCATTCTTCAACATTCTTATCATAAGAATCAAATCCAAATATAGCAGTTTCATATCCTTTTTCCGCTATTTTTTTTGCACAATACAGCATCCTGCCATCACCGCCGATGACCGCAATTTTTGCATCTGTACTAATCTTTTTCATTAATATGCCTCCTTATAGTTCTGCTATTTACATGATATGTGATTATAGTGTGAAATGATTTATAAAAAATACTGCTCTTTAGCATAATATATTCAATTAGGTATTGAAAAAAATGAAAAAATGTTGTATAATTATAATGTATATTTATGAAGCGAGGTAAATTATGGCATTTCAGTCTATTCTAACAGGTGTTTCACCGGAAAAGCAATCCTTGCTGTTCGGTAACTTTGATGCTAACACGGGCATTATTGAAGAAAAATTCGATGTAATTATTACTTCAAAATCAAGTGGTATTTGTATTACGGGCAATGAAAAAGACGTCAGCAATGCAGAAACGGCAATAAGAAAATTGCTTGAAATGTGCAGAAATGATGAGCCGCTCAGCGAACAGAATGTTCGTTACGTAATTGATATGGTTAGCGTTGGTGAAGAAGCGGATTTATACAGTTATGATAATGATTGTATCTGTATTTCAAGCAGAGGAAAACCGATTAAAGCAAAAACAGTAGGACAGCGCAATTATGTTAATGCCATTGAGGATAACACCGTAACCCTCGGCATAGGTCCTGCAGGCACAGGAAAAACCTTTCTTGCCGTTGCAATGGCGGTCAATGCGTTAAGGCTCAAGCAGGTTAACAGGATTATACTCACCCGCCCTGCCGTAGAAGCCGGAGAGCGTCTTGGCTTTTTGCCCGGCGACCTGCAAAGTAAAATAGACCCTTACCTCAGACCGCTGTATGATGCACTCCATGAGCTTCTCGGAGCAGAAGGTTTTGCAAGAAATCTTGAAAAAGGAGTTATTGAAATTGCACCTCTTGCTTATATGCGAGGAAGAACACTTGATGACTCGTTTATTATTCTCGATGAAGCACAAAACACAACTCCCGAGCAAATGAAAATGTTTTTAACCCGACTTGGCTTTGGTTCAAAAATTGTTGTTACCGGTGATATTACACAAATTGACCTTCCCGGCGGAGTTAAAAGCGGTCTTGAACAGGCTGCAGGTATTCTTGAAGGAATAAATGGTATCAGTGTTTTCAGGCTGTCAGACAAAGATATTGTTCGACACGCACTTGTTCAGAAAATCATAAATGCATACGACAAATTTGATGCAAGAAAACGCGCTTATCTCGAAAAAAAGAACAATTTGGCGGTTGAAGAAACGCCCGACTCTACCGAAAACGGAGGAAACTAATTTGAAACATACAATATATTCTAAAAACGAGCAAGAAAAGGTTGAGCTTACTTCAGCTCTGCGTTCCACAGTAAAAAAGGCAATTATTGCTGCTCTTGATTATCAGGAAATTGACTTTCCCGTTGAAATATCCGTAACCTTCACGGACAACGAAAAAATCCATGCACTCAACAAGGAATACCGCGGTAAAGATGCTCCTACTGACGTGCTTTCCTTCCCTATGTTTGAGGACGGAGAAATTGAATATGACGATGAATCCGATGAACCTTGTGCACTTGGAGATATTGTCATTTCCCTTGAAAAGGCAGTTGAACAGGCTGAAGAATACGGACACTCGCTTGAAAGAGAAGCTTCATTCCTTGCTGTTCACTCAGTTCTTCACCTACTCGGCTTTGATCATGAGGTGAGTGAAGAGGACGACGAGTACATGAAGGAAAGTGCAGAAGAAATTCTTTCGGATATAGGTCTTTCAAGAGCAGTCATCGAAAGCGGCGTTCATGGGACAACAGTTCCGATAAAAGAACAGAAAACCGTATTTATCAGCCTTATCGGACGTCCCAATGTTGGAAAAAGCACACTTCTTAATGCGATTGTAGGCGAAAAGGTTGCTGCTGTTTCAAAAAAACCACAGACAACAAGAAACAGAATTGTGGGTATCCACACCAATGGATGTGAGCAGTATGTTTTCGCCGACACCCCGGGTCTTCACAAGCCCAAGAACAAGCTCGGCGAGTACATGGTAAGTGCCGCAGAAAGTGCAATCCCGGATGCGGATGTCGTTGTATTTGTAGTGGAAGTGTCTGACAGCATTCATCCTCAGGACAAGGAAATTGTTGAGAGAATCAAGAAATCAAAGCTGCCGGCAATCCTTGTTCTTAACAAAACAGATGTCACAAAGAAAGATAAACTGCTTGTCACAATGGCAAAGTTCAGTGAAATGCACGATTTTATAGCCCTTATTCCCACAAGCGCTCTTAACAACGAAAACATTGATATTGTAATGAATGAAATTAAGCCGTTTCTTAAAAATGAGCCTTGGTTCTACCCCGAAGATATGATTACAGACCAGACCGTAAGAACCATTAGCTCTGAGATAATCCGCGAAAAGCTTTTAAGACTTCTTGATGAAGAAATTCCCCACGGAACAGCTGTTACCATAGAGGATTACGAGGAAGGCGACAAGCTTATCAAAATCAGAGCTGAAATTTATTGTGAAAAAGAAGCTCATAAAAAGATAATTATCGGTAAAAACGGCGAAACTCTTAAAAAAGCTGCGACATTTGCACGTGAGGACATTGAAGGCATGACCGGAAAAAAGGTATTTCTTGATTTATGGGTAAAGGTTAAGGAAAATTGGAGAGATTCCGAGCTTAACATGGCTCGTCTCGGCTTTAAGAAGGACGAATGATGCAGGAATTTACCGCAGACGGCTTGATAATACGTGAAGCTCCCTATGGCGAAACGGGAAAGCTTCTCACAATTCTCACTGCCGAGCACGGAAAAGTATATTCATATGCCAAAGGCGTAAAAAACATCAATAGCAAAAACGGTCCCGGATGTCAATTACTTGTGTTTTCCGAGTTTGATTTTATTATTCGTAACGGCAGACGTCTTGTTAAAACCGCTCTTACAAAGGAATCGTTTTACAGAATGCGCACAAGCGCAGACAGACTCGCACTTGCCAGTTATTTTTCAGAAGTTATTAATCATGTTACTATGGAAAACAACGATGAAACCGAAGCCTTGCGTCTGATGTTGAATGTATCATACGCTTTATCGCATAAACCGGAGATACCGTTCTGGAAAATCAAGGCTGCATTTGAATTAAAGCTCATGTGCGTGCTTGGTATGATGCCCGATTTTGCCAGTTGCTATCAGTGTGGCAACACAACTTATTTCAGCGGAAGCAACCTGTTTAGCTTTGAGGAGGGCGCTTTGCTGTGTGAAAAATGTAATGAGAATACACGACGTGTTATCGGACATGTGCCTTACAGTTGCACTATATCGGATGAAGTACTTAAAGCCATGGTTTTCGTGTGCATGAGCGATGTCAAAAAAATTTTGTCATTTGACCTTGATGTCAGCTTTACCGGAGAATTCGCCTTTGTGTGCGAAAACTATCTTATTCACAAAACCGAACGTACTTATGAAACTCTTAAAATATACAAATCAATAGTAAATTCACTAAATAATACAAAATTGGAGAAAAATGAAGAACAGAAATAATTTAAAGCTTGACTCGGATGCTCTAAAC
>JAZNIM010000021.1:0-4509 GCA_045577475.1 Eubacteriales bacterium
ACGATGATACCACTGGCGGTAACGATGATACCACAGGTGGTAACGAATAATCCCGAAGACTTCAAGCATTATTAACACTTAACAGAAAAAGCACTCGCTTCAAATATAGCGAGTGCTTTTTCATTTCAATTCAAATCGTTATTCAATTTCAAAACAACCTATGCACATTACCCAATCAAAGTATCAGCATTCACATCCTCCACAAGTACCCATTTGTGTCATTTAAGGCTACGTTACATTTCGGCATACCCCAAGTACCACCTCAGCAAAAGCCTTCAACAATCAAGCAAATAAGGCTCACACCGCGTCCATCTGTCTGCAAGCCGTTTGTGTTGCAACGCTAACTGTGTTATTCAAGCGAATATCTATCTGCAAATCCATTTTGTCACATACTGCCGATGTATAACCATCATCAAGCATGTAAAAAAGACACAAAAAGAGCTGTATTGCAATCAATACAGCCCAATGTATTTTTTCAGTTTATTGCTCGTTGAGATTTACTTAGCAGCCTCTGCTTCTGCCGCAGCAGCTTCGCCTTCAGCAACTTCGCCTTCAGCAACCTCACCTTCGGCAACCTCGCCCTCAACAGCTTCACCTTCTGCAACTTCGCCTTCTGCAGGTTCTTCTTCAATTACCACTTCTTCGAGAACGATACCGTAAACCTCGTTGTAAGTAAGTACATCGTCTGAAACATCGAAGTTCTTTGAAATAACCTTTGACTGCTGTGCCTGCAAGGACTGCATCTTACCGAAGATACCTGCAAGCTCTGTAATACCTGCATATCCATAGCCAAGAAGAACAAGCTCTTTGTTGATAATGTTTCTTACTTCAGCAAGGTCTTTTCCGTCAAGCACCGCCTGCTGTGCAGTCTGAAGAACAGCCTTTACGCACTCAAAGTCGCTCTGTTCTGTTTTGCTTTCAAACTTAGGAACGAATCCTAAAAGTGCACTGGGAGCTGTTGAAAGATTTGCTTTCTTTGCATTTTCAACGTATTCGTGGTCATTTTCGGGAGGATACTTGATATATGTATTACCTGTAATGAGGTTATCCATAACGTATGTATTACCTGTCATGGCAATGCTGTCTTCAAATTCATTGTAATTGTAGTTGACACCTTCAACACCGTACTGAAGGAGGTTTGCAAGCTCGGAGTCTGTCTGGAGAAGCGTGATAATCTCCATAGCTCTGTCAGGGTTGGGAGAAGAAGAGCTTACGCACATAACGCTTGTAAATGCGTCATCAACTGTAATTCTGGGAATATCATAAAGATATCTCACATATGTTGTTCCGTCTTCTGCGGTCCACTCCTTAACTTCTTCAAGCTTATCTGAGGTCTGGATTTCTACCGCATACTTTGCACCCTCAACAGGCTGTGCAGGATAGTAGCCGAGAACCGCATATTCCTTTATTGCTGCAAGGTGATCCATGTAACGGGATTCCATGAAGGAAGCATTGCTGCTTGAACCTACTGCATTAAATTCACTGCTGATTGTAATAAATGCGTTGTCATACATTTCAGCACCCGCAATATCGCAAGTACCGTTTACAGGCCATACACCGGGTTCATTAGCCTTGATAACACCCATGTATTCCTTGAACTTGTTGCCTGCATAAGTGTTAAGGTCCTTAACATTGAAGCCGTACTTGTCAAGCAAATCCTTGTTGAATACAAAGTAGGTGTATTCACCGGAAAGAACGGTGTTTGTGGGAATACCGTAAACATCCTTACCAACTCTCGCTGCTGAGAGGAATGTGGGATAAATGTACTTTGTAAGAATCTTGCTGTCGTAATCAAGATAAGCATTGAGGTTTACAAGCTTTTCATTGTCAATAAGCTCAAGATACTTGTCGTAATCATTTACAACAAAAATGTCAAGCTGAGGCTTTGTAAGCTCAAGCTCTGTTGTGCTTTCATCAAACATAAAGTCGATAAGCTTGTTGAAGGAAAGACCGTCTGTGCCTTTGATAGTAGCGGGAATAAGAGATTCCGGATCTATTGTTCCGTCTTCAAGCACATCATTGGCAGGGTCTGTTTCTTCCATAACTGCATCGATTGTATCCCAGTACTCATCCTCGGTAACGTAGTTAATCTTAAGCATGGTCTTGTACTCGGGAAGAAGAATGCGGTTTATCTCCATCTGAACCTTGTCGGCAGCCTCTTTGGTGGTTGCTTCGTCGGTAAGTATGTACATACTGAGTGTTGTGATGGTTCTTGTGCTTGTAGAATTTACAGCATCCTCTTCGCTGTTGGTACCGGAACAGCCGGACATAACAACAGTTGAGAAAAGCATTACTGCTGCAAGTAAAATAGAAAGAAGTCTTTTAGATTTCATGCTCTGTGGTTCCTCCCGAAATTGTGATTTTGGCACAGCTAAAACAAATGAAGCCGCACCTCATATTTAAATCCTATTTTATCTATCTAATTGTACACCAATTGAGGCTGAATGTCAAGTAAAAGATATTTTTTTGGTTATACTGCACATTCACAATGCAAAATATCTATCACTTTGCACAGTTTTTTTATTACCAATCAAAATTCAAAGTGAACCGGCAATCCGTCCTCATAAACAACCTCAGCCTCTCCCTTGATTAACGGAAGCATGTAGTCGATGCACTTGTCATTGACGCCGCTGCCGTCAGAGGACAAAAACTTCTGAGGAATGGATTTTACGGCGTTTGCAATGTTCTCAATGCTCTCGGCAAAAATTTCAACACGGTAAGCTTCTTCGTTCTTGACACGTCTGAAGCACATCATTTTTCCCGTTTCACCCACAAGAGCATGCCTTACACCCGACTCACCTATTCTGCGTGACTCTGTAATATCGCATTTTGAAGCAACATGAGAAGCGCATCTTTGCAATACGTTAAGCTCTACAGAACGGCATTTGCAGCCGATTTTGTCAAGCACCATATTTTCAAGTGCCTTTCCCGCACCCGTCAACACCTTGTGTCCGAAGGGGTCGTCATTGACCTTGACATGCTTTTCGCCCACATAACTGCCGTCAGCGTATTTTATACCTTCGGAAACTGCCACTATTATGTAAGGCTTTGTGCCGCCGGCAAATTTCTTGTTAATATCCTTGATAAAGGAATTTTCATCAAAAACCTTTTCGGGAAGATATATAAGGTCAGGACCTGCTCCCGTAAGATACTTTGAAAGGGCACTTGAAGCCGTAAGCCAGCCTGCATCACGCCCCATGATTTCAACAATTGTAACGGCTTTTTTGGTATATACCGCACAATCACGGCTTATCTCCTGCATTGTCGTTGCCACAAACTTTGCCGCCGAGCCATAGCCTGGGGTGTGGTCTGTAATGCCAAGGTCGTTGTCTATGGTTTTGGGAATACCGATAAACTTTACCTCGTACAGCCCTTTGTCTGCGTTTCTTTTTGCATAATCCGACAGCTTGTAAACCGTATCCATGCTGTCGTTTCCGCCTATGTAAAAGAAATAGCGTATACAGTACTTTTCAAGAATACCGTAAATCAGTTCAATTTCTTCATCGTCCTTGATTTTCTTTCTGCAAGAGCCAAGTGCTGCCGCAGGGGTTGAGCTTAACAAATCAAGCTGACGCTCGCCGTGCTTTGCAAAATAAGGGTTGAGAGCAATCAAATCCTCTTTTTCAAAGCCTTCAATTCCGTTTTTCATGCCGTACAGCGTGTCGATTTTTCCACAGTCAAGACAACCCTTGATAACTCCTGCAAGAGTTGCGTTGATTGCGCAGGTCGGTCCTCCCGACTGTCCGACAACAGCATTAACAAGTTGTTCCATTTTAATTCTCCTACTCTACAAATGGTTCTTTAAACTGTTATTATATTATGTTTTTAAAATAAGCCGTCTTCGTTCTGTATACCGAAGTGTTTCGTTAAAACTCTGAGAATAAAACCCAGAATCAGAACAAAGGCGAAATTAACAATGAGTTCGGGAAACGCTATGTTTTTCAGCACCGTTCCAAGGGTTGCCTCCTGTCTGATAACAAGCACAACCACCGTCCCAAGGATTGCCCGAAGCAAAAGTATGGGAAGCGAGCAAACTGCCGCCGAAACTGTTCCCGTTTTTTTTATGTGCCCGTAGAAATACGGGATTAAAACCGCCGCCGCAAGATAAATAACGGGCGACAAAAGGTGCGGTGTGTTTATAAATAAATCCGATAAAAATCCCAAAGCCACCGCATATACACAGCTTTTTTTAAAAGCACAAAACCTTGGCAGAACACAGCAAAGACACAACAGCAAATCGGGGCACGGCATTGTTCCGAAAACCGTAAAGAAGGGAATTACCGAGGATGCAAGAAGAAAGCACACCACGCTGACAATTATAAAGAAAGCCGTATTCTTTTTGGTTGTTTCGCCGTCAAATCTTATTTTCATGCTTTTGCTCCCTTCCGTAATTGTTTGAATCGATTAAAATCCCGCAAAGGGCTTAATTAATGCTGCATCCAGCTCTGCAATAACATCATCGTAAATCTTCACTCCGTCAGACACCGACGAGAGCAAATCCGAAAAATC
>JAZNIM010000022.1:0-14216 GCA_045577475.1 Eubacteriales bacterium
CTGACAGCAGGAGGCTGAGGATGCCGCCCGTTGACCTCGGCAAGTCGCTCGCTTACGCTCGATGGGTTGTAATGCGTTTTGCAGGTACTGCGTTGAATTTAATGTTACTGCTTAGGACACTATGAGCATAGTGGTACTTTGTGCGTTGCTGTTTTGGTAAAGAAAATATGCTATTCTTAGCAGAAAAACAACTGCAGTGCAGAACGGCTATCCCCGCACTACTGCCCATCGAGCGCAGCGAGCGACTCGCCGAGGCGTTCGGGCGGCATCCTCAGCTTCCTGCTGTAATAGAGCCTCCGGCGTAGGGACTTACTTTCTCTTTTCCGAAAAAGAGAAAGTAAGCAAAGAGAAAAGTAAAAAGTTTCCCGATGAGCGGAGCGTGTTTGGTTTCTTTTGTGGCGGGTCAAAAGAAACTCGGCACCGCAGTGCCGAAACACCTGCCCGACATAAAACTATCTTTACGCAAAAAGAGAGACTGTATCCAAAGTACGATACAGCCTCAATTTTATATCTTTATGTACTTTTTAAGCCGTTTTGCCGCCAATGCTCCGAAAAGCACCTTTACTACATCGGGCAAAACAAAAGGCAGGGTACAAGCCGCAAAGGACGGTGCAAGGCTTTGCCATGAGCCATGAAGATATACAAAATTATACCATAAGCTTCCGCAGGCATAAAGGGGTAAAAGTGAAGCCGTAAGACACGCTTCATCCTTGAGCTTAAAATCGGGCAACGCTTTTTTTAACAAAGCGAACAAAGCCGTCATTGCAAAATAACCCAATATAAAGCCTCCCGAAGGCTCTAAAAGTGCCGAAATGCCGCCTCTGAAGGAGCTGAACACGGGAAGTCCCCCGCAGCCAAGCAAAGTATACACCGTAAGCATCCTCACTGTTTTTTTGCTGCCTGTAAGCACAAGGCACAAGGACAGTGCAAATGTTCCAAGGGTAAATGGTACAGCAAAGGGAATATGTACATATGCACACACCGTAAACACAGCAACAAGCATTGCCACAGTGGCGGTGTTTTTTATTGCCGCCGTCTTTTTATTCACCTGCAACTTATCACATCCTACCTTTTTCTTACTTTAAGCCTACAGCTTTTTATAATGTACTTTACAAGTGCATCTACCATTTCCTTCAGCATGATATTTTCGCCGTTTCTTTTTAACAGAGCCTCCAGCCCGGAATATTTCGCTATTGAAAATGCCGAAACATCCACGTAGTTACATGCATATCTGCAAAGCTTTTCCACGTTGTTGGCGGTAGTTGCATATTTTTGTGCAAGAAGCGGATAAATGTTCATAAGGTAAAAGGGTCTGCCGTTCACCTCTTCCTTTACCGCCTCAATTGTACATTCCGCAATCATTCTGAAGCCCTTTACATGACGTGGTATTCCAAGCTCATACAGCACATTTGCCAGTGAAGAATAAATCCGCTCCTGCTCTTTTTCACTGAGAATAATATCCCGAAGCAGCCTTCTTCCCTTCTTTTCCTGAAGCTCGGCATCACTCTTTTCCGTACTGCCGCAGTCTGAGTATACAAGATCAATTATATAGCTCTCAATATCATACACAAGATCACAATACCCACTGCTGCTTTGCCGTTGCTTTTCATTTATTACAAGGTTCGTTTTGTCTTTGTCGTACAACATAAAATCACCGCTTTTCTTTTGTTTTTTTGTATTGTACCACATGCATTACGAGTATTATGTCGAAATGTGTATGACAAAAACTCAATACAAGCAAAAAAGACGGCTTAAAAACCGTCTTTAATTATTTGCTCTGCTATTCAATCAACCAAGATTGAACTTCTTCTTAAACTTATCAACACGTCCGCCTGCGTCTACAAACTTCTGCTTACCTGTAAAGAAAGGATGGCACTTTGAGCAGATGTCAACACGAAGCTCGGACTTTGTTGAACGAGTTGTAAAGGTCTCGCCGCAAGCACACTTTACTGTTGCTTCTACGTACTCAGGATGGATTCCCTGCTTCATTATTTTCACTCCTTACCAACAAAACATTTTTCGTACTGTGCTATTATAACACAAAAGATTTTCATTTGCAACAATTATTTCAATTTAATTGAAAACATTTTGTGAACAAGCCCTGCTTTTGCTTTGAAAATCAAAGTTTTTTCCCACGCCTTATATGCTTCGACAAATATTTTATACCTTATCTGCTACCATTAAGTAAAGATTTACGGTGTGAAAGGACGACAAAAATGGATTTTCAAAACAAAAGAACAAGCAAAAAAAGGCAATTGTCGCTAAAAAGCATTGACTATTATCTGGGAAAAGCAAAAAAAAGCACCATGACAAAGCTGTCAAGCCTTGGCAACGTCATAACAAGCAGTCTATGCCCCTATGAGAATGACATCAAAAAGACTCTCGGCGGCAAGAAGGCATACATAAAAAATGCGGTATTCAATGTATTTATTTCACTTACCCTTGGGCTTTCAAGGCTTGGAGGAGGAAATTTTCCCTTTGGTCTTAGCCTTCTTTGCTCATTTACCGATTCGGGTCAGGGAATTTTCAGCTTTGCAGGTGCTTTGGCTTCCTGTGTGTTTACGGGAAGCCTTATCCCCGTAAGGATGACGGTATATCTTCTGATATTCTTGCTTCGCAAAACCTTCACGGCGGGAAAATACAACGAAAAGCTTCACTATAAAATCGCAGTCTGTGCCTTTTTTTCGATTTTCCTATGGCTTGCAGGCAACGCCGGCGGCAGAATAAGCGGTGCTGACATCTTTGAAGGAATCTTCTTTCTCACGGTAAGCTGCTGCGGAGTATATCTGTTTCACGCATTTTTCAAAAGCCTTCAATCGGGCAAGTACGACGGCATTTACATTTTATCCCTTTATGCCGTTTTTGCCTGTACCATTCCCGCATTCACCCTGTTTTCTCCCTTTGGCATAAATCTGTCACTAATATATGCTTCGGTGCTGGTATTGTTCTTTTCAAAGGCAAAAGGACCTGTTTACGGCTGTGTTGCAGGCTTTATTTTCGGTTTTCTCAGTTCTGACCCGTTATACTGTGCTCCCCTTGGAGTTGCAGGTCTTGTATGCGGATACTTGTTTGCAAAATCATTTACGGTAAGCTGTATTTCCTTTACAGCCTGTGCCTTTTTCTGTGCCCTGTATCTGTTCGGCTTTTCCTGTTTGTCAGACTTTTTCCCCTTTGTATTTTCTGCAAGTCTATTATTTATGATTATCGGCATGAATACCCCAAAGCTGCTTTGTCCGATACAAGAAAAAATTCCAATTCGACAAAAACAGGCTTGTGACCCAAAAAAGGACACCTCCTTCGGTGCGGTTTCCGACTCACTTTCGGGACTGTCAAGCATACTTTACAAATTTGCCGAGCACCTAAAAAGTCCCTCTTATGCGGAAACGGGAGATATTTTTGACAATGCTTTTAGCGAGGTATGCTCAAAATGCTCAATGAACAGCATGTGCTATGCCAAAAGGGAGTGCAACTTTGAAAAGGTGCGTGAGGACGTAATTGAGTCCCTGAGAGGCGACGTTCTTAAAGAGGAAAAGCTATCGGTGCTACTGCTTCACAAATGCATAAGAAGCGGTGAGCTTTGCGACTACATAAACCGCCACTACTCAGAGCTTCGTTTTCTCACCATGAAGGCAAACCGAACAGGTACCGTTGCCTGTCTTTACAATTCCATGAGTCATCTCATACGCACCACCGAAAAGGAGGAGTGGGCAAAAAATGTACACGACATTCGTCTTGAAAAGGCAATCGGAGAGAGTCTTAGAAAAATCGGCGTGGATTTTACCTATGTTTCCTGCCTTGGCTCACGGACAAAGCAAATATGCGTTCACGGCATACGTGCAGACAAAATCCCCTGTTCAAGTGCAGATTTAAGCATGTACCTGTCAAAGCAGTGCAAAATTGCACTTTCCGAGCCTTCCTTTGACATTTCCGACAGTGCCGATATGGTTATGAAGCTGTCACGGCGTGAAATCATTTCCTGCGAGTACGCAAAATGCTGTGCCGCAAAAAAGAACGAGGAGGTCTGCGGTGATACGGTATCATTTTTTGACAGCAATGCAGGCTACTTTTACAGCCTTATTTCCGACGGCATGGGAAGCGGAAAGACGGCGGCGGCGACCTCAAGGCTCACCTGTGTTTTTCTTGAAAAGCTATTATGTGCAGGCACGAAAAAGAACGTGTGTCTTGAGCTGTTGAACAACCTGCTCATTTCCAAAAACGACGAAACCTTTTCAAGCGTTGACTTACTTGAAATTGACAAGCTAAATTCCTCTGCCTGCTTTATAAAGGCAGGTGCGGCTTCAAGCTTTATTCTCAGAGGTATGAAGCTGTACAAAATCCGTTCCGAAACTCCGCCTGTCGGAATTATTCACTCCTTCAGTGCCGAAAGCACCTCATTTTCCCTTGAAAAGGGGGACGTTATAATAATGCTGTCCGACGGCGTCATCGGCTCTGACAGCGACGAAAAGTGGCTTAGTGAGCTTATACGTCTTGACACCAAGGACGAGCCTGCCTTGCTCTGTTCCATGCTTATTGAACGTGCAAAGGAGCGGCACTCAGGTGAGGATGACATGTCTGCGCTTGTCATAAAGATTATTTGACTTTTCATGCAAAAAGTGGTATCATACCAACAAAGCGAGGTATGATTATGACGGTAATTATAGATGCGGACGCTTGTCCCGTAACAAAAATTACAATTGACATATGTAAAAAGCGTGATATTCCCGTTACCTGCATTTGCGACACAAGCCACGTTATCATATCGGATTATGCAGAGTGTGTCATATGCGACAAAGGACGGGACAGTGCCGACTTAGTTCTCGTAAACAGGTGCAAAATAGGCGACATTGTTATAACACAGGACTACGGTGTTGCATCAATGGCACTTGCAAAAGGCTCTTACTGCATGAATCAGAACGGGTTATACTACACAAAGGACAACATTGATTCTCTTTTAGCAGTTCGTCACATGGCGTTTGAGGAAAGAAGAAAAACCTCAAAGCATCATCTTAAAGGTCCCAAGAAGCGGACACGGGAGGATGATGAGAGATTTGTGAGGGCATTTGAGGATTTATTGGAGAGAGTATTAAAAGAGGTATGAAAAATACCGCCTTTGCTGAAAAGCTCGGGCGGTATTTACATTTATGTTCAAATTACGGCTTTAAATTTTGCAAAATCATCATATTCTTCAGTAATAACACCTTTTTTACGAAGCTTTTCAATATTTTTTGAACTTTCATTGTCGGTATATACTCCTACTTTTGTTACGTTATGTTTGTCTTTAGTATTTCTTTCGATGTCTGTCAGCTTATCAATTATTTCTCCGAATCCATAAGGAAGCCATACAGAACCCCGTGCAATAAACGAACCGACAACAACACGCAGTATCAAACTACCGCCTATAAAAATATTTATCTTTTTCGCTTATTGAAAAATATTACTGCAACAAGAGACACACTAAGCACAACAACAAACAAAATAAGCAGTAAAACAACTTTATTATCACCGCCGTCAGATTCATCACTCTTTAAGGAATCATTTTCGTCTTGGTGTTGGAAATTTGACTTTTCGCCATTTGTGTTGACTTTGTTCGTAACTTCGGTTGTATCAACAAATACTATGCAATCTGCTGTACCTCCGACTAAAACTTTCTGCTCCTGTTCGTCCGTGTTGTCGTCACTTATGTGTTCGGGTATATTATAATTATAGTGAATTTTTGCATTATTAAAATGGTAATTTAAATCACCGACAGTTATATTTTCCCATTCTTCTTCCGAACTAGTATAATACACTTCAAAGTCATAATTGTGGTTAAATGCACTATCACCAACAGATGCAACACTTGAAGGTATAATTATGAATGAAAGACTATGGCATTCGGCAAAAGCATAATCGCCTATCTTGGTTACTCCTTCTGGAATAGTTATGTTTATGAGATTACTGCATTTAAAAAACATCTTGGAGCTTATTTCTGTTATGTTATCGGGTAAATCAACGGATTTAAATCCGGTTGACAAAAAAGCACGTTCGCCTATTTCAGTTACGCTTTTCGGTATTTCCATGTCTTCAAGAGCATTACAACGAGCAAAAGCTGATTCACCTATACTTTTCAGATTTCCCGGCAGCTTCACCCTTGTTAATTGAATACAATTTTCAAAAGCACTACTACCGATACTTGTTACACTGTCGGGAATGGCAAAAGAAGTAAGGCTGCAGCAACCATAAAACACATCTTCTTCAATAGTTGTTAAACTACTCGGATAATTTATACTTGTAAGAGAAGTACACTCTTCAAAAGCACTTTTACCAAGATTTTTCAAACCGTTTGGCAAAGAAACACTAAAAAGATTTTCACAACCCTTGAAAGCATTTTCTTCGATAACAGTAATACTTTCGGGAATTGTTATTTCGGCAATACTGTCGCAGTTTTCAAAAGCAGAATCACCTATACTTGTAATACCTTCGGGCAAGGTTATTGTTTTAATATTCCCGCAACTTTCAAAAGCACTATTGCCGATACGTGTTACTCCTTGATTAATGATCACCTTTATTATTTTTGAACTTACCGATTTCCATGGGGCATCATATCTCAAATACACCCAATCATACATATCGCCTGTGCCGCTGATTGTTAATGTTCCGCTGTCATCAAGTTCATATGAGAGATTATCTCCGCATTCACCGAATTTCACAATCACAGCAGAAGCTGAAATGGTAAGAAATAAAGTCAATACAGATAAAATAATTACAACCTTTTTCATATTCTTTTCCTCCAAAATAAAAAAAGTGCGCCAACCGAAGCTAACGCACCGAAAAACGCAAACTCCGATTGTCGCCAAACAAACTTTATACAGCATGGATATACTTATAGCTTTATATGCATACTCATAAATGGAGTTTACGGTTTTACCGTAACCAATACGAGTATGGTCAAAAAAGCATACTATTATCCCTAAAAATAAAGATAGTACACCCATTTACCGTATATTCAGTTTGTTTGGCATAATTATTGTAGCATAATTATAAATGTTTGTCAACATAAAAAGCACGGATTTTTACGTCCGTGCTTTTCTTAAATTATTCCGCCTTTTCCTGTGCCTTTTCAGCCTTCTTATAGCAAACCTTGCCGTCCTCAAGCACCGCCTGTACATTATCGCCCTTATTGATGTTTCCTTCAAGAAGCTCCAAGGACAGGCTGTCCTCTATCTGCCTTTGCATTGCACGTCTTAAAGGTCTTGCACCGTATACGGGGTCGAAGCCTGCTTTTGCAAGATGCTCTACCACCTCATCGGTAAACGTCAGGTTCACGCCAAGATTTTTGATTCTCTCATTAATCTGTGACAGCATGAGATGTGCTATCTGCTTTATGCTCTCATCCGTAAGTCTGCGGAATACCACAATCTCGTCAACTCTGTTTAAAAATTCGGGTCTGAAGTGACCTTTAAGAGCCTCCATAACCGCTTTTTCCGTTTTGACCTGCTCGGCTTCCTTCTTTTCATCATTGATAAAGCCGAGAGATTTGGGTTCTGCAAGGCTTCCCGAACCTAAGTTTGAGGTCATGATGATACAGGTATTTTTAAAGTCCACCGTTCTTCCGTGGGAGTCGGTAAGAATACCGTCCTCAAGCACCTGCAAAAGAAGGTTGAACACGTCGGGATGTGCCTTTTCTATTTCATCAAACAGCACTACCGAATACGGGTTACGGCGTATTTTCTCGGTAAGCTGTCCCGACTCCTCAAAGCCTACATAACCGGGAGGTGAGCCGATGAGCTTTGACACCGAGTGCTTTTCCATGTACTCCGACATGTCAACTCGGATTATTGCGTTTTCGTCGCCGAACACAGCCTCGGCAAGTGCCTTTGACAGCTCAGTTTTACCAACGCCCGTCTGTCCGCAGAATATAAATGAGCCTTGCGGACGCTTGGGGTCCTTGAGTCCCGTACGTCCTCTGCGGATTGCACGTGATACAACGCTTACCGCTTCATCCTGTCCGATTACTCTCTTTTTCAGTATTTTATCAAGCTTCAGAAGTCGTTCGCTTTCCTCGCTTTCAAGCTTCTTTACGGGAATATGAGTCCAGCTTGTGACAATCTCTGCAATTTCTTCCTCGCCGATTGACGGCTTATTTTCCCCTGTTTTTCCGTCAGTCCAGCTCTTTTTCTTTTCTTCAAGCTGACTTACAAGCTCTTTTTCTTTATTTCTCAGCTCTGCCGCCTTTTCAAATTCCTGTGCCTGTACCGCTTTTTCCTTTTCCTCGCCCAGCTTCTTTATTTCTTCCTCTAGGTCATTAAAATCAGCGGGCAGAGTAATTTCGGAAATTCTCTTTTTTGAAGCCGCCTCGTCAATCAAATCTATAGCCTTATCGGGAAGGTATCTGTCGCTGATGTATCTTGCACTCATATTTACCGCAGCCTCGATTGCTTCATCGGTTATGGTAATTTTGTGGTGCTCCTCGTACTTTTCACGAAGTCCTTTAAGGATGAGAATTGCATCCTCCTTTGACGGCTCGCCCACCGTTACCGACTGGAAGCGTCTTTCAAGTGCGGCATCCTTTTCAATATACTTTCTGTACTCATCAAGGGTTGTTGCTCCGATTACCTGTATCTCTCCCCTTGCAAGTGCAGGCTTTAGGATGTTTGCAGCATCAATAGCTCCCTCTGCCGCACCTGCTCCGATGATTGTATGAATTTCGTCAATAAACAGGATTGTATCGGGGTTCTTTTTAACGGTATCCATTACCGACTTTATTCTTTCCTCAAACTCGCCCCTGTACTTTGCACCTGCAAGCATGCCCGATATATCAAGGGTTACAAGCTTTTTGCCCTTTATGCTCTCGGGAACATTGCCGCTTGCAATTTTCAAGGCAAGTCCTTCCACCACCGCCGTTTTACCTACACCCGGCTCACCGATAAGACAGGGGTTATTCTTGGTACGTCTTGAAAGAATCTGCACAACCCTCTGCATTTCCTCGTCCCTGCCGATAACAGGGTCAATCTTGCCTGCTTTTGCTTTCGCCGTAAGGTCGCTTCCGTATTTTTCAAGAACTCCCTCGCCCTGCTTTTCTCCCTTTTCACCGTAGTGTCCGAAACCGCTTTCCGCTCTTTGACCGTCAGCCTTACCGCCGAGTCCCTGTGTAAGGTCCTCATACATCTTGTCAGGCTCAGCACCCAGTGCTTCAAGCAGCTTTACGGCAACCGAATCCTTTTCCGTAAGAATACTCATAAGAAGATGCTCTGTTCCTATAAAGCTCTGACCGAGAGAGCGTGCAATTTCACCCGACTCCTCGATTATGTGCTTGGTTCTGGGGGTAAGCTGAAACTCAGTAACCGAACCGCTGTCGCCAACACCCGTGGCCTTAATTACGGCATCCTGAAAATTCTTGAAGGTTACTCCCTTTGACTCAAGAAGCCTTGAAGCGATGGAATTGCCTTTATAAAGAATTCCCAACAGAATATGTTCGCTTCCTATATAGTTATGTCCCAGCTTTGATGCAAGATTGGGAGCTGCATTCAAAGCACTCTGTGCATTTTCTGTAAATCTTCCTGCCATTTATATCACATCCTTATTTCCATTTTATCATGGCATCATTCAAAAAACTGTCTTATTATGTCGGCTCTGTATTTGTCACGCATCACGGCGTTTACTGCCTCGGGGAAACGGTTTACGATATGGGAGGGCATAACCTCAAAAAGAAGCTTAATGAGATTTTTGTCCTTTACTTCCGAAATTATTCCGCAGCTTGCCGCAAGGCGTACGTTGGAAATGAGCTTTGCACTCTCGGCGGTGTCAATTTTTCTGGCATATCTCAGCGTGCCGTAGGAACGCCAAAGTGAGTCAAGAAGCTCAGAGGAGCTTTGCCCTTCAAGCATTTTCTTTCTTAGCTCTCTTTCTCTTTCCACCACGTGATTTACCGCACCCTTCAGCTTTTCAAGGGTGTCCTCCTCACTGATTCCAAGTGTCACCTCGTTTGAAAGCTGATACATGTTTCCCTGTGCATCGCTTCCCTCGCCGTAAATGCCCCTTACCGTAAGACCGATTTTATTCAGGGTTGCAACGGTGTTCTTGATAAATCCGAAGGCACCCATTGCAGGCAGGTGAAGCATCACCGAAACACGAAGTCCCGTACCGAGGTTTGTAGGACAGCTTGTAAGAAAGCCTCTTTCTTCATCAAAGGCGATTTTACAGCCCTTTGCTATTGCATCATCTGCTTCATTTGCCTTTTTGAAGGCTTCCTCAAGCTTAAAGCCTGCGAATAAAGCCTGAATTCTGATATGGTCTTCCTCATTTACCATCACCGAAAGGTTACCCTTTTCGTCGGTTATGAGAAGTCTTTCAAGGTCGCTGTCAACCGAAAAATCGGGGCTTATTATGTGCTCCTCCACAAGGCAGTTCTTTTCATCGTTTCCCTTCATGGAGGTGACCTTGAGCTTTTCGGGATAGTTCTTTTCAAGGCTGTTTTTAATTTGCTCCGCCGCCTTTTTGGAGCTTTCGCTGTCCAGTCGGTTTGGAAAAGCGTATTCCGACAGATTTCTTGCAAGCCTTACTCTTGTGCTGACAACAACGTCGTCAGTATTTTTAATTTCGTCGTACCACTTAGTCATTGTCCTTCACCTGCCCGTCTTTGTTATTGCCCTCGTTTTCAAGAGCCTTGATTTCATCTCTGTACTGTGCTGCCTTTTCGTATTCCTGTGCTTCAACGGCATTATTCAATCTTTCCCGAAGTGCCGCTATTCTTTCAAGGGTACTTTCCTTTTTCTCATAGCCCACGGGAGTTTTACCGCAGTAACCCGTATTTCCGTGTATTCTTTTAAGCGTTGGCTTTAACAGTGCGTCAAAGGTATCATAGCACTTTTCACAGCCGATTTTTCCTCCGTGTACAAAGTCGTTGTATCTCATGCCGCACTTTTCGCACACCGTCCCGACAGGTCTTGTGCTTTGCTTTGTGCCCAGCATTTCGCCGAAAAGTCCGCCAAGCAGTGTGTCGGGTGTATTATCGAAAAAGCTGTCAACCATATCTATTGTATGGAACATGTCCTGGGACTTTGCCTTTTCTCCTATTCCGGATTTGGATGCACATTCGTTACACAGGTACTTTTCGTTCACCTGTCCGTTTATGCTTGATTTATAGTGTATTGTTGCCGTATTCTTTTTACAAATCTGACAAAGCATTTTTCATTCTTCCTTTCGTCATTACTTTAAAGTCAGTACAAGGCTTTTCATGATGTCAGCTCTCACCGCATCTCTGCCTGTGCCCGAAACAATCTTTGAAAGTGCACTGTCGCTTACCGCACTTAGCATTATACGAAACTCTCTTTCACTCATCAAGGAATTGTCGTACAGTGCAAGTAATATTCCTCTTGCACTCTGCATGTCAATGCTCTCGCCGATGGCATTGAGGGCGTGCATCAGTATTGCGGTTTTTCCGTCAAAGCTGATTTTTGATATCTTTATGTAGCCGCCGCCGCCACGCCTGCTCTCAACTATATACCCTCGGTCGGTATTGAACCGTGAGGAGATTACATAGTTTATCTGGCTGGGTACGCATCCCACGCTTCCTGCAAGCTTGTTTCTCTGAAGCTCAAGCTCGCCTCCGTTTTCTTCAAGCATCTTCTCTATTATTCTCGCTATCTGTTCGCTCATCGGGTTCCCCATATTTATTATCTCCTTTCACGGTTTGACCTTTCCTGACCTTGCGACTGTATTATACACCGATGGTCAAAGAAAGTCAAAGTCAATAAAAGTCAAACTTGTGTCATTTTAGAGATATTTAATAGTGTTTTCTCCGATTTTCTCACTAATTTTAATTATTTCTCGCTATTTTGATTTTTTTGACTTTTAGCAAAAAGTTTGACTTTTGATGAGAAGGTCAAAGAATTTTCCTCATCGGGATTGTTGAAAAGCTGTTCCTCGGGTTCGGGAATGGGGCGTTCTTCGGGAAGATTATTCTTATATTTTGAATAAATATTTTTCATTTTTCCTCCTAAATTTAAAGAAAGTTCTTTATTATTTATTATAAGTATGCTATAATATAAAAAAATATACTTAAAATCAGGAAAAATAATTATGAATAACAATAACAACAGACAACCCCGTCGCCCTTCCCCGTCAAGAGCAACCCAAAGGCAGCTCACGCCACAGGAAAGAGCAGCAATCGAACAAAAGCGAAGAAGAATTGCTGCATTGAAGGCAAAAAAAAGAAAACAGCAGATTGACAAAGCCAAAGCCGTTTTCACTTTTGCGGTAATCGGACTGATTATCAGTCTTATTATAATCTTCGGTTACATCTTTGTTGATTTTTCTAAAACCGATGCTTCCTCGGCACAGCCCCTCAAAATCACCCTCATGGGAGAAGAAGCAAAAAAGCTTGACAAGGAAAACTATTTCCACCGCAACGGCGAATACTACATTTCTCTTACACACCTTGCACCGCTGCTTGATTTTTCAATGCACGGAAACGCCAAAAGCACCATGACTCTTTCTGATAGTGGTGGAGAGGATATTGCTTCCTTCAGTATCGGAACAAACGATGTACGTTGCGGCTCGGTTCAATCCTTTTTATCAAATCCCACGTACTTTGAGAATCAGCAAATGTTTGTACCCGTTTCCTTTTTCACCTCATTTTTCGAGGGCATAAATGCCGAGTTCAACAGCAAGGGCGGTTTGCAGGGCTACAATCTGATTTTTGAAAAAGGCTTTTCCCCCAAGCACACAGCCGACAGCGGAACACAGAGTCTGTCATACGACATAATCGGCGAGCAGAAAGCGGTGTCAAAGCCTGAATTTATCTCGGATTTATCACAGTATGAAATGTACATGAATCCCGAAAACAGGGACGAGTACCTTATCCTTATAAACGAGGACAATCCCCTGCCTAAAGACTACATTCCCGAGGATTTACAGGAAATATCCGCTACACGCAAGGACAGGGACAAGCAGAAAATGCGTCTTTATGCCGCAAAGGCACTTGAAGCCTTATTCATTGAGATGCGTGCAAACGGCTTTACCGACGTCACCGTAACCAGCGGCTACAGAAGCTACGAGTACCAGTCACAGCTTTTTGAGTCAAGAGTTGAGGCACTTTTACCTACTCTTTCGGAAGCCGAGGCAAGGGCAAAGGTAAAGCTCGGAACTTCCCTTCCCGGCACAAGTGAGCACCAGAGCGGCTTATGTATTGACATGCACAACCTTCCCGCCGCCGGCGAAGCCTTTGCCGCAGAGCCTGCTTACAGGTGGCTGTATGCAAACTGTGCAGATTTCGGTTTTATAATTCGTTATCCAAAAAACAAGACGGACATAACAGGTGTTATGTTTGAACCCTGGCATTTCAGGTATGTTGGCAGATACCATGCCCGCAAGATTATGGACAGCGGTGTTTGTCTTGAAGAGTACATGGCAAATTCAAGCAACTAAAGCTAAACGGCTATCCCTTTTACGGGACAGCCGTCTTTTGTATAATGAAAACCACGCGATAGTCGCGTGGTTCGATAAAGGTTAACCGATGAAAAGAAAATCCTCCTAATGTGATATAATAGTAAAGACCTGCCAGTCAAAACTAAAAAACATTAGGAGGATTTATCTATGAAAAAAGTAAACATAGACACAAATAGTTTAGCACATACAAAATGGGATTGCAAGTACCATATTGTGTTTGCGCCGAAATATAGGAGAAAGGTGTTTTTCGAAGAAAAACGAATGGAAATAAGAGAAATACTCCGCCAATTATGCCAATGGAAGGGCGTGGAAATAATAGAAGGTGAGGTTTGTCCAGACCATATACATATGTTGGTAAGCATCCCGCCCAAAATGAGCTATTCGGGATTTATGGGATATTTGAAAGGCAAGAGTGCATTGCTAATATTCCAAAAGTGGGGAAATATGAAATTTGCGTACCGAAACCGCGAATTTTGGTGTAAGGGATATTACGTTGATACCGTGGGGAAAAACACAAAAGCAATAAAAGAATATATATCAGAGCAATTAAAAAGAGATAAAGAAAGCGACCAGTTAGCGATGTTTGACCCACGGAACCCATTTATGGGTAGTAAGTAATAGATGCGTGGCTGGCAGGCCAATCTAAAACGCACTTGTGCGTAGCCAGTAACGTTTAGGGCTATGCCCGAAAATGAAATACCACCCGCTATTGATACGTACCCCTTTTACTGGACAACAACAGTGAAGGGGGTTTTTATGTGAAATATAATTTTGAATTTAAAAAGAAC
>JAZNIM010000023.1:0-15590 GCA_045577475.1 Eubacteriales bacterium
AACACTCCTCACAGGTATATGTAAGCACACCAAAGGCTGTATGTGTAGGTGCGGTTGTTATGGTTCCGTCATCCCAATTATGGTTTGCGGTTTCAATGTCGCCGCAGATACAAGTGCGCTGATGGTTATCTGCATCTGCTTTTATCCACAGACCGTATGAGTGTTCGGTTGTTTTTGCAATTTCCTCTGTCTTTGTGCCGGAACACTCCTCACAGGTATATGTAAGCACACCAAAGGCTGTATGTGTAGGTGCGGTTGTTATGGTTCCGTCATCCCAATTATGGTTTGCGGTTTCAATGTCGCCACAGATACACATACGCTGATGCAAATCTTCATCTACTTTCACAAAAGGATCATATGAATGCGGCAGCATGGAAACAGTTTCTTGTGCCACAAGAACTTCATTGCATGTTGAGCAATGTGCTCCTTCAGTTAATCCTATTGATGTACAACTTGGTGCAACGGCATTATCTATAACTTTTGTATGTCCGTTTTTACACTCCTCATATACCCAAATAGCAGACAATGTGGTATCTTCATTCCCTACATATTCATCATAAGGCATATATACAGTTGAGTCTGAACCTTCGTTCTTCCATCCCATAAAAACGTATTGATTTCGACTTGGAATATTGCCGGAAATTATGACACGAGTTCCTTTAATTCCAATTTGTGCATTTGGAGCATTCTCGCCTTCAGTTGCATCGAATGATATTTCATACCTCTTGCAATATACAGTAGTATCTCCAAAGTTTGAACCTACCAATGTGTTCCATTGACTTTGCGTACCATCATAATTAATGTTCATACCAGGTTTATTTTTTATAGCGGAAGCAGTAATCCATGTCAAACTGCCCGGCAAATCAAAATACATTGCCAATCCTGAATTACAGTCCGAAAAAGCGCCTGATAATATTCGTGTTATATTGCCGGTTATTACAATATCATTTATACGGTCACAACCATTAAACATATCAATGTCTAACAATCCGTCACACTCTATTGTGACATTGGTGAGATAATTGCAGTTATAAAATGCACTA
The DNA here is from genome assembly GCA_045577475.1 of Eubacteriales bacterium. Classification (GTDB taxonomy): domain Bacteria; phylum Bacillota; class Clostridia; order Oscillospirales; family CAG-382; genus UMGS1387. The sequence continues at coordinate 1,044 of JAZNIM010000023.1, forward strand.
TGACATATTTGTTTAATTGTAGACGGAATTACAAGAGTTTTCAATCCCGAATTTCCCATAAAAGCACCAAAACCTATACTTACAAGGCTATTGGGGAAATTTATTTCATCTATATTTGAATAAGCAAAAGCACAATTTCCAATTGATGTAATTCCCTCCGGAAGAGAAACTGTGTTTACTTGATATATGTTCCATGGAGGCGCGGAGTCAAGATAAGAAGAATTGCTGAAATTGTACATCGCACCATAACCGGTTATTGACAAATGCTTTGTATCAGCATCATAAGTCCAGTATAAATTATCACCACATTTATTTCCTAAATTTGATGAATTATCTATTCTCCAAATTGCGTACAAAGTTAAGTCTTTCGTTCCATCATAGGATGACCATTGTGTAGGTGTGTAAAATCCTATACCGCCATCACTTATACGCCAATTTGATAACATTTCATATCCATTATCATATGTAGAATAGGTGCTTCCGGACGGATCAGTTGACCAACCAAGAAATGTAAAACCTTCTCTTACCGGAACAGATTCACCTATTGTGATGCTTGATCCCAAGCTTTTTGTAATAGCTTCAGGTGCGTCGGTTCCTCCATTAGCGTCAAATGTAAGTGTAATGGTATTACCAACCCAAACCGCATATAGAACGACGGACACATTAGAAGTATACACCTCACCGGAATAGTATTCAACCTCACCATTCTTGATTGTTGACCAACCAAGAAATGTATATCCAGCTCTTGTAGGTACTGTACTACAAAGTGTTAAATCTTCACCGTATATCTTTGTCTGTGAGGAAGGAGCTCCACTTCCTCCGTTGGCGTCATAAGACACGGAATATGTATTTGCTTGCCATACCGCATACAGTGTTACACTCATCTCTGACGAATATTCTCCGCCCGGTTGATACTCTGCACTTGTAGCAGTTGAAGATGTTGACCAGCCGAGGAATGTATATCCCGTTCTTGCGGGAACAGTGCTGCTGAGTGTTAAATCTTCACCGTATGTCTTTGTCTGTGAGGAAGGTGCTCCATTTCCTCCGTTGGCGTCATATTGAACAGTAAAAGGGGATACTGTTCTTGTTTCGACTTCTCTATCTTCAGTTGCTTCAATGGGATTCTCGCTCCATTCACTCCATTCTCCCCACCTATAATAGTAGTATATAACATAAGGAGTCTTGGTTGTGCAATACTCAAATTCCCAATATTTGTTACCCGTATTTGAATATTTAGTATAATCTACACTTTGCGAATCCGATACGTAAATATATTCTGCCCCGGTACTATAACCTGTTTTTCTAAAATACTCGGAAACCAAACGTTTAGACGTATGAAAACAATATTTAGAAGAATTATTCAATATCCAATAATCAGCTTGCGAAGATGTGTATCCGGCTGAAGTTTCTGAACCCGCAACACTTGCTCGAATTCGGATCGTACGGTAATTGCTGTGTTTATACTCCGTTTTCGTACTTTTTAGAATCCAAGGATCTAATAATTCAGTAGTAGAAGATGTTGATTCTTTTTCACGATACCTGTATTCAACAGTTGTAGAATCTTCATTTGTTTCAGCATAGCATGACAATGAAAAAATGCTTAATATAACAATAAACACTGCCATAGGTAAAAAAATCTTAAATATTTTCAATTGAATCAACCTTTCCAAATCAATCTATATTAAAGTAAATTATAGTATATTAATAATCAGACAAGTCATCATTGTCTTCACAATCTTCCACACTATCCCTAATCATTCTCCTGATAGTCTTTTCGGAATAATCGTACTTTTTAGCAAGTTCTTTTATATTTGTCCCATCATATTCCTTAATAACATTCTGCTGAATAAGGTGGGGATTATAAAGGCGGACAGGAAAAGACACCTGTTGTCCTTTAAAACGCAAGTAAATTTTAAGCGTTGCATCAAGACCAATAATTTCACTGATTTCTTTATATACGGAATTATACAATTCTGCTTCTTTCGGCAAAATGTCCACCTCCTTATTGTTATATTTTAACACTCGACTTTGGACAAGTAAAACGCCATTTTCCTTGTGTTTGTCCATAAAATAAAAACCTCCGTAGTCAACTTGATTACGGAGATAATATATATCTATAAGAGTATAATTTACAGGAATTTTATAGTTGATACACCTTATTGTTAAGAATTACATGATACTATAATCTCTGTCGTTGCAAATCATAATCATCGATAGTATCATTGCGAATGATTAATCTGTTTTCTACAGATTCCTTTTCGAGTGCTAAAACGGATAATATCTCATTTCGAAAGGAGGATTTTCATATGGAAAATCCAATCATTCTTAAAATCATTAATAATCAGTTTTATAACGACTCCATTCAATACATGAACTACTATTTCAGTGTAAAAGAGAAATGCTTTTATGCTCTAACAGAAGAAGACGCATCTATTAGAATGAGCGTGGACAGTGGCTTCATTGAAGCACCTTGTGTTTATCGTTACCAGAATATAATTTGGAAAAGGTTTCGCGAAATGCTTTCTGAGGAACAATGCATTGTAGCAGATAGTTACCCTTTCAAACATGGATATTTCAAATATCTACAAGAAGAAGGACTAATTGAAATCTACTATGAAGCAAAAAACAGTGTATTAATTGATGTGTGCACAGATTGGATTGAGATTAATAATCTTGAACTTTCATTGGATGACATTGTACTTGCATAATACACAAAACTGAATAAAATAGGCAACGATTGGGCAGGTTTTCCGTCCTGCTCATTTTTATATATGCGCCTATAAAAGTATTTCGCACCGCCCAAATGCCGCCCAAAAAGATTGGTATAAATCCGACTAAACAGGAATCAAAACGAGAGCAAAAAAGATATAAAAACAGCCTTGGTACTTGTAATACCAAGGCTTCGTTCTGGTTGCGGAGGCAGGATTTGAACCTACGACCTTCGGGTTATGAGCCCAACGAGCTACCGGGCTGCTCTACTCCGCGATATATTGGTGCCGGAAACCGGGCTCGAACCGGTACGGGATTTAAGTCCCACGGGATTTTAAGTCCCGGGCGTCTGCCAGTTCCGCCACTCCGGCATACACAGACGACGTGTTCGAGATTGACCGTCTCCTGACGTTGCTATAGCATTATAGCACAATAAAACACGTTTGTCAAGTGCTTTTTCAATATTTTTAAAAAAAAGCGGCGGAATTTCAGTTTGCGACACTGTTGTTGATTGAAATTCTAAATTAAGTCTTCCACAAAATATGCATTTGTATACGCACGTTTTCCTGTTAAATCTACACATTCAAGCCTGATGTATCCCACGTCCGGACGGATTTCAAAGCTTGCTTCGTATATCGGCTCGCTGTACTTCATGTGTTTTGCCTGGACGTGCTGTTCTCCCGATACTAATCTGATAAGCTGCAGGGGAGAGGAGCATTTGATGTTTATTCTTCCGTCCTCAAAGTAAAGCTCTGTGATCTCGGGACCTTCCGATGAATAGAAAACGCCGTTTTCAAATGCTTCCATAATGTTTTGGTATGTGAGTGACGGTGCTTTAAACATTGTAAAGCCGCCGAACATGCCGTTGTTTTCGGTAGTAATGTGCCTGTGATTGTCGTCGCAACAGGTAACATTCAGCCTGTAGTGGCGGTTTCTAAGCATGTCGTCGTATGCATGGCCGTTGTGCTCGTCGTGTCCTGAAACGTAGCAGGCATGGTTGTATATTTCAAGATTGTCAAGTCCGTCGTAGCTGAGATAGTCGCATTGGTACTGCATCGACCAGGTGGTGTGGTTGAGTGTGACTATAAAGCCTTCATCCTTCATGACTTTTATAACATGATTTATGTTTTCGGGTGTGTAAAGCATGCTGAAGGGCTCGCCCTTGGGACGTAAACATGCCTTCATTTCGGGGGTGTTTGTCCAGTTGAAACTTGGATGTACAAATGTCGGATTTGCACCCGGTTGGTAAATCTCGGTGTTGTCCTTTTTGTAAAAGCAGAGGTGTGCTGTAATGTAGGGGTCGTTTTTAAGCTTGTAAAAAGCAAGCTCTGTGCCTGCAATTGTGATGAAATCCTCGTCGTCAAGCTCTCTGTGGTAGAATAATCCTTCGTGGTCAGTGATGGCAAGAACACTGTAACCGTGTGTTTTGTATAACTCTTTAAGCTCTGCAGGAGTGTGCTTTCCGTCTGACCACGTACTGTGACAGTGAAGATTTGCTTTGTAGAAATTCATGTTTTCCGGTAATAGATATTTTCTCATTGTTACCACCTCTTGTCTGCAATTATAACACAAAATGCAGGAATGTCAAGTCTTTTAACTTAATAGTATCTGCAAATCTTTTCTTTTAATTTAGAAATAATCTTCTTTTCAAGCCGTGATATATAGGATTGTGAAATGCCTAAGGAATCTGCAACCTCCTTCTGCGTCATTTCCTTACCGTCCGTAAGTAAGCCGAACCTCATTTCTATGATTTCTCTGTCACGCTTTTCAAGGGAGGAAACGGCATTTGCAATGATGTTTCTCTCCTCCTGCTTTTCAATTCCCGATAAAACGGAGTCTTCTTCCGTTCCCAATACATCTGATAAAAGCAACTCGTTTCCGTCCCAGTCAACGTTGAGTGGTTCTTCAAGTGAAATATCGTTTTTGTAATGTGAGTTTTTGCGTATGTACATCAGAATTTCGTTTTCAATACACCTTGAAGCGTAGGTAGCAAGCTTTATGTTTTTGTCACCCTTGAAGGTGTTTATTGCTTTCATGAGTCCCACTGTGCCGATGGAAATAAGATCCTCAATTCCCACCCTTGTGTTTTCAAATCTTTTTGCAATGTATACAACAAGCCTGAGATTGTGTTCAATCAGTTTCGTCTTTGCAAGCTCGGACTTTTCGGGTATATCGAGATATCTTAACATCTTGTTTTCTTCATAGGTTGACAGAGGCGGAGGCAGAGCTTCACTACCGCCAATGTAGTAAACTGCGTTGTCCCCGAATATCAGATACCTGTCAAATATACTGAGTGGCTTTCTGACGTTTCTGTTTTTACGGTTGTATATCATTGTTTTAACTTTGTCGAATAAATTGTTTAATGTCTGCAATTTGTTCACCTTTCTATAAATTCTCAATAAGACAGCAGGGGATTATTCCGTCTGTTCCGCCAAAGTCTGCTGCGGTGCTTGTGTTGAATGCAACAACGGCATCAATTTCATGAGCACCCGTATCGGCGATAATTTCAAGCTTTTCCGGCTTTATTGCCTTTAATATGCCTTTTCCGCATGCGGTTGTTATGGGTATGTAGCGTGTTTTGTTTTTAATAAAGCTCTGATAACCGTTTGTTTCATCGGAAAAGTCGTTTTTTAGTATTATTACGGGAAGTGAACTGTAAGGATCGGTCAAAAGGTTTCCGCTGTCGCATAAAAGGGTAAATCTGTTGTTTTTGCCGCAGTATTCCATTTGTATGTCAATTGTTTTTATGCTGAGATTGCTTTTCATCCGTTTGCCTATAAGCAAAAAAATAAGGGTTATCAGAATAATTCCCGCAAGTAATGCTTTCATGCTGATTCCTCCATTGAGAAAATTATGAGATGTTATGCTGCTTATCCAAAGTACACAACCGCAGAGTATCATACTTAAGGTATTAAATATGTATACGCATTTGAATAATTGCTTTTTGCTTGATTTTCCTATGTGTATTCTGCAAAGCAATACGGAAAACATCATGGAAAAAACTGTTCTCAGCATGCTTGTGCTTACAAATACCGCAATAAACAGAGAAAATATACTGCCTGCCAATGCTGCAAAAAAGGTTCTTATATTCTGTGCTTTAATGTTAAGATATTTGGCAGATAAAAACAGCAGAGCGTAATCTGCGGCGAAATTCGATATAAAAACCACATCTGCATAAACGGTTTTCATTTGCTTCACCTCGCAATTGAATTATATATTCGGTACGATAAAAAATATGTCGCACATTGGCATACGCTTAAAAAATATTTTTGTTATATTTTTCGGATTTCCAAAATATACTTTATCAAAACGCAAAAGAGGTGGACAAATGTCACAGGGATATTTAAGTATAACAACAAGGCTTGCCGACAGTGCCTCTCCCGTATCGGGTGCAAAGGTGTATGTTGCTTCGGCTTCAAACAATCAGGGATTTCAGGATGCAGGCGGTTCGTCGGTTTCAGACAGGTACTATAATTATTTTCTCACAACCGATAAATCGGGAAACACGGGCTTTATAAGGCTTGAAGCACCTGATGTAGGAATGTCGGAAAACCCCAATAACACACAAATACCTTATTCGGTAGTGGATGTATATGTTACGGCGGATGGCTTCTTTCCCGTCAGAATTAGAAATGTTCAGGTATTTGGTGAAACGCAAAGCGTGCTTCCCGTCGCACTTATACCTAAAAGCGCAGACTATATCAATTCTTCACGTGGCGTAACGGAATATACCGTTCCTCAGAATCAACTGTTGTCAATTGATGCGCATAATATGCAGGGTCCCGGCGTTTCACAAACTGAGCCGCTTGTTTCAAGGGATATTTATATTCCGCAAACGGTAACGGTGCATCTTGGTACACCTGCTTCAAATGCACAGAATGTAACCGTACCTTTCAATGAGTATATTAAAAACGTAGCTTCCTCAGAGATATATCCCACATGGCCTGAGGAATCGCTTAAAGCTAATATTTATGCAATAATTTCACTCACCCTCAATAGATTTTTCACCGAGTGGTACAGAAGCCAGGGGTACGATTTTGATATAACAAGCACAACAAGCTACGACCAGAGCTTTGTTCCCGGACGAAACATATATGAGAATATAAGCCGTATTGTTGACGAAATATTCGATACATATGTAACAAGAGAAGGCTATGTAAATCCGCTGTTTACAACCTTCTGTGACGGCAGAACGGTATCCTGTAACGGACTTTCACAGTGGGGTACGGTATCTCTGGCACAGCAAGGGAATAATGCCTTGCAGATTCTTAGGTACTATTACGGCGACGATGTAAACCTTACAACTACAGATGACATACGAAGTGCCGAGCTGTCCTATCCCGGAACACCTTTAAGGCTCGGCAGCAGTGGGGATGACGTTTTGAGAGTACAGGGTTATCTCACACGAATACGAGAAAACTATCCTGCAATTCCCGTAATTCCGACTCTCGATGGCGAGTTTGGATATTCAACTGATGCTGCGGTCCGTGCTTTTCAGGAAATATTTGACCTTGCTGTTGACGGAGTTGTGGGGAAATCTACATGGTATAGAATTTCATATATCTATTCCTCGGTGAGAAAGCTTGCAGAGGTGATAGGCGAGGGCGAGTCTGATGTTTTCGACGAGCAGGTGCCGACGGTAACAATATCCGTCGGCGATACGGGAGATTATGTACTTCTTCTTCAAAAGCTGCTAAATTACATAAGTGTATTTTATCCTACCGTTCCTTCTGTAGGAGAGGATTCAATTTTCGGAGAGCGAACAGCGGATTCCGTCCGCTCATTTCAGCGAACCTTCGGAATTAGTATTACTGGTGTTGTAACGCCCATGGTGTGGGATGCATTGTATCGGGTGTATATTGATATAATTAATTCAGTAACCCCGTCACTTCCAAATCAAGGATACCCCGGGTATGAGTTGAGAAGAGGAAGCAGCTCAGAGGCAGTTCGCCTTATGCAGACGTATCTAAATGCCATTTCACGTGACCGCTATCCTAATATTCCCACGGTTACTGAGGACGGAGTTTTCGGAGGAAACACAGAAAACGCAGTGCTTGCATTTCAGAGAAATGTAGGACTTAATCCCACGGGGGTAATTGATGTTACCACATGGGAAAGGATAGCAGAGCTTTATAATTTCGGTCTTGTAAGATGATAAAAACGGAAAAACGGAGGAATTTATGATAATACATTCAGACATATCGCCAATAAATAAAATTCAGTCAATATTGCCCCAGTCAATAAATTTTTGTATATCGCACATTCCCAAAGATTCACTTGACAGGGTAAGCGAAATAAGGCTCAGAAAAAACGGAGTTGCTACCGCTGTTATTGACGGAATGAATGTACTGCTTACAAAAAACGGACTTGAGAAACACACCAAAGTCCCCGTTACCGTTACCTCCGAGGAAATTGATGATTTAATATACAAAGCCTGTAAAGGAAGCGTATATTCCCATGAAAATACTATTAACAGTTTCTTTATTACCCATGAAGGCATACGAATAGGTCTTGGAGCTTCAGTTGGAACGAACGGCTGTCCCGATGAAATTACGAGCTTAAACATAAGACTTCCGAGGCATGTTGATAATTGCAGTGAAAAAGCTGTTAATTATCTCAGAAACATTGGAATGACCGAGGGGAAAGGAATTCTTGTTGTATCTGCACCCGGCGTTGGAAAAACAACCTTTTTGAGGGATATCGCCCATAAGCTGTCGAGCTTCAAGAGCACTTATCCGGGTGAGCAAATGCTTCGGGTGTGCGTAATAGATGAGCGGTTTGAAATATACATGCCGCAGCTGTTTGAAAGCTGCTGTATTGACTTTATATCGGGAACGGGAAAAATTACGGGAATTGAAAGAGCTGTACGTCTTTTGTCGCCGCAGGTAATTGTTTGTGATGAGCTGTCAGGACATGAGGAAGCGGAGAAAATAACCCTCAGTAAAAACAGCGGAACTGTTTTTGTTGCGTCTTATCACTGTGCATCGGCACAAGATGCTTTAAGAAAGCAATACATCAGAAGAATGTTTGACGAAGGTGTGTTCGGCGCTGTTTGCACTCTTACGAGAAACGGCGGCAGAGTGAATTCAGAGGTTTTTGTATACGGAGAAGACAAGTGATAAAGTATATCGGAATAGCTTTGTTGTCATCATGTGTTGCTCTTTACGGAAATATGAAATCACAGCAAGTTAAAGAAGCTATGTCAATTAGAAACTCAATTATCAAGCTGCTGCATACAATTCAAAGCTCAATACAGTACGGCGGTACCGTCAAAAGCCGCATATATTATCAGTTTCATGATGAAAATCTTGAAAAATGCGGACTTCTTCCATTGTTGAAAAGTGCACATCCGGATGAGTTCAGCATTGAAAAAAGCTTGAGTCTTCTGGAAAAAGAAGAAAGATGCATGCTGACAGGGTTCTTTACTCAGCTTGGTAAAAGTGTAAGCTGTAAAAATGAGGCGGAAGTCTGCCGAAGGTTTATAAATGAATTTGAATGTGCCGGCGAAGAATTTGAAAAGAGCCGTAAAGCAAAAACAATGCTATATAAGAAGCTTGGAATAATCTGTGCTCTTGTTACTGCGGTGATATTTATATAAATGACGGAGGAAAATTATGGATGTGGGAATAATACTGAAAATTGCAGGTATAGGAATACTTGTAAGTGTTACAAGCAGTATACTGTCAAAATCCGGACGTGACGAGCAAAGTACTTATTGCACAATTGCCGGAATTATTATTGTTCTGATAATGCTTGTAGGCGAAATTGACAAACTCCTTTCCCTTGTAAAGGGCACATTCGGCTTGTGATATGGATATTGTAAAGCTTGTATCAATTGCAGTTTTCGGTCTTATAATTGTTGTACTTGTAAAAAAACTTAACAGCGATTGCGCAATGTATGTTTCCTGTGCTTTGAGTGTATTTATAACAGTTTTTTCCATTGGAATTCTTGTGCCTGTTTTCGATTACGTAAAAGAGCTTGAAAAAACAGTTGCGTATGGAAGCTTTGCAGGGATTTTATTTAAAAGTGCGGGCATTTGTCTTTTGTGCTCAACAGCAAGTGAGCTTTGTCGTGATGCGGGAGAGGGTACAACGGCTTCAAAAATAGAAATGGCAGGCAAGTGTACGCTTATAACCTTCAGCCTGCCGCTTATAAAAACGGTGTTTGAATATGCAAAGACGTTTATTTCATAGAATTTCTGCGTCTGCTGTTTTGGTTGCTTTACTTACCTTGAAGGCTTACTGTGAAGACGGGGATGCATTGGCAAAGGCTTCTGAGGAAGCTAAAAACCTTGCGGAATATTTAAGCTTTGAAAAAATTGCCGAAACGCTTACTTTTAATATTTCATCCTGTTTAAAGTCCTTGGCTTCAAGCTTTGGAGTTTGCGTTGCGGTTATATTGATTTCTGCAGTTTTTTCTGCGTTCAAGGAAAGCTTTGCCTCTTATGAGGGCGTGTTTGATATAATTTCCTGTTCAATTCTCACGGCAAGCAGCTTTGCAGTTATACTTTCATGCTTTGAAACCACACAGAAGGCAATTGTTTCAATCTGTTCTTATATGATGGCATTTGTTCCCGTAAGTGCCGCACTTCTTGCTTCAAGCGGAAATTCTGTTACGGCGGGAGCGGGGAGTGTTGTGAACTCCTTTTTCATAAGTACGGCAGAGCTGCTGTCTGTCTCCCTTGTTCTGCCGCTTGTTAAGGCGATAGTTACTTTGCATGCCGTCAATTCGCTTAGTAAAAAAAGTAATCTTAACGGAATTGCCACGTTTTTAAAAAGCTGCTGTCTTTGGATAATCGGACTTTCGTTTACTTTATTTACGGGTATTCTTTCACTTCAGACGGTTCTCAGTTCAGGTGCTGATAATCTTGCACTTAAAGGAATAAGATTCAGTGCTGCAAGGTTAATCCCCATTGCAGGCGGAATGATAAGTGAAAGCATGAAAACAGTAATTGCAAGCATGAACTATATAAAATCTGTAACCGGAACAGGTGCGATTGTGTTTGTTGTTTACAGTGTTGCAATACCTCTTTGTGCGGTGATGTGTACAAAACTGTTTTTTCTTGCACTGTCTGCATTGGCGAAAGCTGCAAATCAAAATGCGGCAAGCGGATTGTTCGATGGGCTTAACGGCAGTATCAATATACTTTTGGCACTGCTTCTCGGTTGCACAGTGTCGTTCGTTGTGATGCTTGCAATGTTTATAAAGGTGACGGTATCACTTTAAGGAGAAAAAATGACGGGATTTTTTTCATCATACATTCAATCAATAGCGTGTGTGGGTATTTGTGCGTTTATATGCGAATGGATTTGCTCAACGGGAAGGAGCGGCGATAATATTAGGAAAACCGTTAGTCTTGTTGCAAGCTTGTGTATAGCAATAACGGTTCTTTTACCGTTTTGCAGCGGCATGAATGATATTTTTGAAGGCTTACGGCTTAATAAAATGACCGAAGCTGACGAAAAAAGTGATTCAACTAAGGCAGCGTTTTACGATTTGACGGAAAAGGAAACTGAAAATAGTATTTTCGAGGAAATTAATACTGAATTTGGAATAAAACCACTGTCTGTGAGCATAGATTTAAATGAACATGAAGGTGTTATGGAAGCTGATAATGTTACGGTTACAGTCTGTCGGCAAGATGAAGAATGTGTTCAAAAGATAAATACATTTCTTTGCGAGCAAGGCTTTAAAAGTATAAGTGTTACATGCGAGGACGAGGAAAATGAAACTTTTCAAGGATAGGATTATTTTAAAATCAGGCAGAAAGCTTATTATTGCCATAATCGGAGTACTTGGTGTTGTTCTCATTGCATTCTCATACCTGAAGGAAGCTGAATCTAAAGTACTTAACTCATCATACTATGGCAACAGCGAGCTTGATGAATACGGAAGTATGCTTGAAAATAAGCTTGAAGCTGCTTTGTCGGTGTTGACCGGAGAAGGAACAGTTGAGGTTATGATTACCTTTTCGGGTACATTTGAAAATGTATACCGTGATTCATATTCCTTATCATCGAATCAGAATTTTGACATAGGCACGGCGTATGCTTTTTCTTCTGAAAACAAGAAGGATGACGGATTGGTAAAAAGAATCTGTCCGAAAATCGGCGGAGTGATGATTGTGTGTAAAGCAAAGCTTGATGCACAGGGCTATAGTGCAATAAAAAAAGCCGCAGCAACGGCTCTTAATGTTACAGAATCTAAAATTTGTATTATCGGAGGAGAAGAAAATCATGAAAAAAGTAATTAAAAGAATAATCAAGCATAGGAAGCCGCTGATAATTGCTGCATGTGCTGCTGTGGCGGTAACGGTTGTTTATACGGATATGTTTAAATTAAACGGTGATACACCGGTTTCGGACTATATGTATACCGATGAAAGCTCTGATGAGGGCGTAAAAATTCTTGGTGAGGCAACACTTGTTGACAGTGCAGCAGCAGATGTTGATGACGAGGACGGATACTTTGTAAATGCCGCTCTTAATAAAGAAAAATCAAGGGATGAGGCTCTTGAAACGCTGCAGGTGGTTGTCGAAAGCTCTGAGTCAATGCCTGAAGTCAGAGATAAGGCTCTTAATGAAATTATGCAGATAGCATCTGATATTGAAACCGAAGCTTCGGTTGAGGAAATGGTTAAAGCAAAGGGTTTTGAGGACTGTGTTGCAATTATAAGCGGTGCAAATATAAATGTTATTGTAAAGACAAGCGGGCTTGCAACAAGCGACGTAGCTCAGATTACGGACATTGTAAAAAACGAAACAGGCTTTTCTGCAGAGAATATTAGAATAGTTGAAAAAAAGTAACCACATTAAATATTGAGCCTCGGTTTTGTCTAAGCGGTGATTTTTCCGCAAAACAAAATACCGAGGCTGTTTTTTTGAATTATTGATTATTTATCTCTTTTATGATACGTCGTAAGGTCTTTTCGGAGTATCCGTATTTTTTTGCAAGCTCCTTCAGGTTTTTGCCGTCGTATTCATTCGTAATCTGAAGTTGAATGCGTTTGATATTAAATAAGTGGACGGGAAACGTGATTTGCTGACCTTTATACATGTTAAAGATTTCAACAGCAGTTTCAATGCCGATTGTGTTTCCTATTTCCATGTATACATCGTTAAACAGCTTTGCATCCTTGTTGTCCATCGGCTTCATCTCATTCCCTAAAAATCGTATCAATTGGTTTTTATATTGTTCTCAATATATTTTAGCAGTATCATCAAAACATTTCAAATCCCTTAGTCCTTGTAATAGTCCATAAAAAATCTTTGAAAAATCGGAGAAAATTTAAAAAAACTCTTGACAAATAAATGGAATTGTGATAAAATACATCTATCTTTTAAATGCAATGAAGGAATTAAGTGTATTTTCCCGTACGTTACAGAGAGCCTGCGGTTGGTGTAAGCAGGTACAGATCGGTTTTACACATCTCGTTTCCAAGCAGAGCTGCTGAACGGAAACAATTAAGCGGCTACGGGTCCCACCGTTATAAGGGCAGGATTTGATTGAATCCGATGAGTGGTCGTATATTTACGGCAAATAGGGTGGTACCGCAGATTGTTTTGTCCCTGAGATTTTTATCTCAGGGATTTTTTTGTTTTCAATTTTAATTAATATAAAGAAAGGGATAAACGCAATGAAAAATCTGATAGTTTCCGACATGACGTTAAAGCAGGCTAACGGTGCGTATGATCTTAGCTTCAAAGAAAAAATCGAAATCGCAAAGCTTCTTGATAAGCTTAATGTATCTGTTATAGAGCTTGCACCCGTGTCCGGTTCAAAGGTTGATGATGTGCTTGTAAGAACAATTTGTTCTTGCATAAAGAACAGCGTTGTTGCTTTGCCTGTTGCACTTACACAAAACGGTGCTTCTCAGGCTTATGAGCTTATAAAGAATTCAAAGCACCCCCGACTTCAGGTGAGTGTTCCGATGTCAACCGTTCAGATGGAATATGTTTGTCATAAGAAGCCAGATAAGGTTCTTGAAATGATTACAGAGCTTGTATCGGAAGCAAAATCGGTATGTGCTGATGTAGAGTTTTCTGCAATAGATGCAACAAGAAGTGAAAGCGAATTTCTTAAAAAGGCTTTAAATGCTGCAATAGATGCAGGTGCTACAACAGTAACCCTTTGTGATACCGCAGGTGAAACAACGGCAGATGAATTCGCAGACTTTATTTCAAAGCTTCAGAATGAAGTTCCAAAACTTTCTCAAGTGAGGCTTGCGATTAATGCCTCAAATGAGCTTGGTATGGCAGTTTCAACGGTACTTGCCGCTGTAAAGAAAGGTGTTGATGAAATCAAGACTGCTTCCTGCAAATGCGATGCGCCCTCTCTTGAAGCGGTTCTCAGGATTATACGTGCGAGAGGCGACTCAATTGGTGTAGGTGTGGGTGTAAGCCTTACCGAGTTCCAGAGAGCCTCAAAGCAGATTGCTTGGATTTGCGAAGGTAAAACCTCAGCTTCCTCAGCATCATCGAGCGGCAGTGATGGGGATGCTTCATATACACTCAATGAATTTACTGATATTAACACTGTTTCAGATACAGTTGTTTCTCTCGGATATGATTTGTCTGAGGATGATATGCAGAGAGTATATGAGGAGTTCAAGCGTGCGGCGGAAAAGAAGAGCATCAATCTTCGAGAGCTTGATGCAATTGTTGCAAGCTGCGCAATGCAGGTTCCCGCAACTTATAAACTTATATCCTACGTAATCAATAGCGGAAATGTCATCAGCTCAACGGCAAATGTTCTTCTTGAAAAGGACGGAAAGAACATTGCAGGAGTGTGCATCGGCGACGGTCCTATTGATGCAGCTTTCCTTGCAATTGAGCAGA
>JAZNIM010000024.1:0-17692 GCA_045577475.1 Eubacteriales bacterium
GAGTGTAACTTTGTTGCCGTTACCATCGCTTATGAGTTTTATATCGAAGGAATATACATATTTTCTTCCTTCTTAAGTGAAATCGGAATACCTGCATGAGCATAGTTGTTTTTACTGCTTACTTTTAGTGAATAGCTGCCGTCTGCGGCATCGGTGCTGAGAGCTAAAGAGGGAGCACCCGATACCGCTACAAGCTCGATGGTGTTTCCGTTTTCAAAAGTGCCGTTTTTGAAATAGTTTTCTCCGTCTTGTTCGGCAAATGCTAAAAAGGAAAGTATGACGCAAAGGAAAAGTGCAACAGAAACAAAAAGCGATGTCTGAAATTTCTTCATTGTATTCCCTCACAATTTTCTATATTTATTTTTTTATTTTACTATAACGCAGGGAATGCCGAGAATATCCGCAACCTTCTTAATGGTTTCAGCCTTGTGACCAACACCCAGCGCATAGTGGTGAGTAGGACCTTCCATAACCCATTTCTTGATGAAGGTCTTTGTGTCAGGCTCGAAAAAGCCTCTTGTGTTGGTGTTGCCTGTGGGAGGAATGGGTCCCTTCTTGGAGTAACCCTCGCCTACAACAAACTTGAATTTGCCGTCAAAGGTCTGGGTGATACCCAGCATGGTAATGGGACCTTCCTTGATTTTAAACTCAACGGAAGCACCGTGTCCCGGCTTACCGTGGAATTTTTTAAGGGAACGAAGTACAGGCTTACCCTCAGCTATTGCAAGGTGGTGAGGTCCGTCGTGACCTACAAGTATAAAGTCCTCATCAAAGTCAAAGGGATGGAACTCCGCAAAGCTTCCGCCTATGCCCAGTCTGTCCATTATAAGCATTGCAATACATGTCTTAATGTCAAATTCACCGCACATGGGTATGCCCTGTGCATTGAGAACCGAGTTTCCTACAATAAAGGTGGTTGCAACGGTTCTTGCAAGGCTGCCCTCCTGACCTTCATAGTAGTAGGCAAGTCCCGTGAGATTGTACTTTTCAACAAATCTGTCAAGGGCTGCCGCCGTCTTTGCCGCCTGACGCTTGTCCTCGGGTGTGAGCTTTGAGGTAACGGGGTCGCTTACAGGCTCGGGACAGTCAAATTCTCTGTCAATAAGCTCTTCCTTTGCCTTGATTTCTTCCTCCGTAACAAGTGCATACTCCGAAAGTACATCGTCAATTTCAAGCAGCGGAACATGTACGCCGAAGGCTGCAGAAACTGCCGTGGGGTCAGCATGCATGTCATACATGGCTTCAAGAGTGTGACCCATAAGTCCCATTCTTGCACCCTTGAGAGAGTGGAGAACAACCGCTATATCGCACCATTCCTTAAGCTCTGCTTTAACCTTTTCGTCGCCGTACAGCTTTCCGATTATAACATCCTGTACCTTTTTGCCAAGGCGGTTTGCAACACCCACAAATTCGGGAACAGAGCAGATATTGTCATTTTCAAGCTGCATGAAGGTGGATGCCTTGCTGTAATCAAGACCGCCTCTGGGCTGAAGTGCGGTGAGGACAACAGGCTGTGTGCAGTTTCTTATAATGGGTGCAAAAACACTGCTGGTTGCATATGTAATCATATTGCAGAAAACAAGGTCTGCACAGCTCTTTGTAATATTATCTGCTGTTTCATACGCCTTTTCGCTGCTGTCAACCATGCCGAAGTCAACAACCTCAACGCCGTTTTCACCTAACAGCTTTACAAAATCCGCATGGTACTTATAAAAATTGTCGTAAAGTCCCGGGAACTGTCCGTCATAGGTGGAATGTGATACCATAAATACAGCAACAAGAGCTTCTCTTTTTTTCTTTCTTTCAATCATTTTTCGTAACCGTCCGTTCTTTTTGAAAATACGTATTGATTTTACCGCCGTTGCGTGTTATAATCAATGTAAAAATTAAAGAAGAATTTGTCAAAAATAAAGATTTTTCAAAAAAAGGGAGGCAAAGCCATGCGTGAAGTTTCTTTTTGTGACATAAAGCCTTTTGTCAGATACGTAAGATATCTTGACAAGGACATGTACCGCCATCAGCAGACAATGCGTGCATACGATTCAAGGCTGCTTTACTGCTGTGACGGCGAGGGAAAAATAATCGTTGACGGCGAGAGCTATCACATAAAAAAGGGCACAATTCTCATCTGGAGGTGCGGTGTCAGCTACAGATACGCCCTTGAAGAAAACAACGGCATGAAATTTATTGCCCTAAACTTTGATTTTCTTTACGACAAGAGCAATCTTTCCTCCCCCATTCCCCCTGCAAGAGAGTCCTCCTTTGACGAAAAAAACATGACCGAGGACTTATTTTTCACCGACTGTCCCGTATTCAACAGGCCTTGCTTTATTGAAAACGCAGGACAGTTTTACGCAAGGCTGTCAGAGCTTGAAAAGGAGTTTGGCACAAGGGGCAGGTTTTACGAAACAAAAATTTCGGGACTTCTCACCTGTATACTTGCGGAAATTGCCGTATTCGGCAACGGCAAGGGCGAAGCCGAGCACAAGACGGTAAACGCCGTAATTGCATACATGAAAATACATCTTGACGAGGATTTATCCAACGAAACCCTTTCTGTGATGTTCAAGTATCATCCCAACTACATCAACCAGCTTTTTGTACACTGTACGGGAAAAAGTGTTCACAGGTATCTTTCGGATTTAAGAATTTCAAAGGCAATGGAGCTGCTTCAGAGCACGACGCTGGCTATTTGTGAAATATCAACTCTTTGCGGCTTTTCCGACATGCCCCACTTTTCAAAGGCATTCAAAAGGGTGACGGGGTATCCGCCCTCCAAATTCAGATTGCTATAGGGGGCTTTCTTTCTATTTTTCTTTCTTTATAGTTACTTTTATGTAGGGAGGGGTTTCGGCACTGCGGTGCCGAGTTAGTTTTTTGTATCGCAGGGGTGTTTCGACACTGCGGTGTCGAGTTACTTTTATGTTTAGCAGGGGTGTTTCGACCTCTGCGGAGGTCGAGTTACTTTCTGTTTGGCAGGTGTTTCGGAGTCTGCGGACTCCGACCTTCTTTTATCCCGCGATAAAAGAAGGCAAAGACGCTCCGCTCATCGGAAGACTAAATCCTTTCGGATTTCAGGTCTTCCTAAGCCGCGGCGGCTTACCTACAGAATGATACTCAGGATGCCGCCTGAGCGCTTTAGCGAATCGCTCGCTACGCTCGATGGGGTGCAGTGCGGGGATAGCTGTTCTTCGCTGCAATTACTTTCTGCTAAGGATAGCATATTTTCTTTACCAAAACATCAACGCACAAAGTACCACTATACCCATAGTGTCCTAAGCAGTAGCATTAAATTCAACGCAGTGCCTGCCAAACGCATTACACCCCATCGAGCGAAGCGAGCGACTTGCCGAGCTTTGCGGGCGGCATCCTCAGCCACCTGCTGTCAGTAAGCCTCCACGGCGTAGGCGTGACCTTAAAAGTCACGCCGATGAGTGGAAACGTTTTTGCCTTCTTTTGACGCTTAGGTCAAAAGAAGGTCGACACCGCAGTGTCGAAACACCCCTGCTAAACATAAATGTAACTCGACACCGCAGTGTAGAAATACTCCAGCCAAGCATAAAAGTTAGTTAGTTAGTTGGTTAGCTGTTCTTCACTGCAATTACTCTCTGCCAAGGATAGTGTATATTTCTCAGTAAAACATCAACGCACAAAATACCACTATACCCATAGTGTCCCAAGCAGTAACATTAAATTCAACGCAGTACCTGCCAAACGCATTACAACCCATCGAGCGTAGCGAGCGACTTGCCGAGATTCACGGGCGGCATCCTCAGCTTCCTTCTGTCAGTAAGCCGCCGCGGCTTAGGAAGACCTGAAATCCGTAAGGATTTAGTCTTCCGATGAGCGGGCTGTTTTGATACTTTTCCAGAGGGAAAAGTATGGCTCGCTGTCCGCAGACAGCGAAACACCCCCTGCCAAGCATAAAAGTAACTTTCTTTCCGCAGACGGCGAAACCTATTTTTTCCGAAAAAGAAGAAGTAAGTAAGAAGAAAAGAAAAAGAAAAAAAGAAAAAGAAAAAGAAAAAGAACTGCCTCCAAAAAAGAAGCAGCTCAATAAAAATATCAAAAATAAAAAATCAAACTCAAGAATTCGACCCCGGTATGATTAAATCCCCACCCACAATGCGGGAAAGAATGTAATTTGATACATACATGCCCTGAAGGGAGAACGCATACCCCGTCTTGTTCTTTATGATGTGCCCCGAATTGATGTAGGGACGCATTTTTTCGTAGTAAAGCTCCTCAAAGCTCCTGCCGAAACGCTTGTAAAACTTCACAAGATTTACGCCCTCAAACAAGCGGAATCTTAACATTACATACTCCGCAATTCTTGCCTGCGGCGGAATGTCAACATACTCATCAAGCAGCGTTTGTGAAACCTTACTGCTCTCATCAAAGGAAGCAAGGTATAAATTAAAGTCACGCTTGAAGGAAAAACGCTTGCCGCCGAAATATGAGTGTGCCGCAGGTCCAAGACCTATATACTCGTCGCAGTTCCAGTATCTCAGATTATGCTTACAAGCCTTGCCTCGTTTTGCAAAGTTTGAAATTTCGTACTGTCTGAAGCCTGCATGACGCAGCCGTTCAACCGCTTCAAAATACATGTCGCACTCGCTGTCCTCGTCGGGAAGATTCAGGTTATGCCTGTTATACCAGAAGGGTGTTCCCTCCTCTATCTTCAGTCCGTACAGAGAGATATGCTCAACGTTAAGCCTGAAGGCTTGGTCAAGGCTGTTGAACAGGCTTTGCTTTGACTGGTCGGGCAGTCCGTAAATCAGGTCAAGGCTGATATTGTCGAATTTCGCACTTCTTGCTGCCGCTACGCAGTTATAAATATCCTGTGGCGTATGTATTCTGCCGCAACCCAGAAGCTCCATTTCATCAAAGCTCTGTGCGCCGATGCTTAGTCTGTTAATTCCCAGCTTTTTCATCGTCTTGAGCTTCAATTCATCGACAGTTCCGGGGTTTACCTCAATTGAAACCTCGCATCTTTGTGAAATTCGGAAGTTCTTTTTTACCGCCTTCATCAGGGTTTTAAGATGCTTTTCCGAAAGTAAAGAGGGTGTTCCTCCGCCGAAATAAACAGAGCTTACTATATAATTCTTTGCCTGAAGCTTATATTCCTGCATATGCTTACACAAAGCTTCAACGTATTTTTCCTTCTTTTCCTCGTCCTGTGCGGCTACCGAGTAAAAGTCGCAGTATTTACATTTACTTACGCAAAAGGGTATATGGATATAAAGTCCTAAGCCTTTCATATTTTTTATCACCTTTGGGGGTTATTTTTTCTTATTTCTTTTTTTAATTGGATAATAGTTAGTTTTATGTCGTACAGGGATATTTCGACACTGCGGACAGAAGGTTAATTTTTGTATCGAGGGGATTTCGACCTCTGCGGAGGTCGAGTTACTTTTATGTATCGCAGGTATTTCGGAGTCTGCGGACTCCGACCTTCTTTTATCCCGCGATAAAAGAAGGCAAAAACGCTCCGCTCATCGGAAGACTAAATCCTACGGATTTCAGGTCTTCCTACGCCGCGGCGGCTTACCTACAGAATGATACTCAGGATGCCGCCTGAGCGCTTTAGCGAGTCGCTCGCTACGCTCGATGGGGTGCAGTGCGGGGATAGCTGTTCTTCGCTGCAATTACTTTCTGCTAAGGATAGCATATTTTCTTTAGCAAAACAGCAACGCACAAAATACTACTATACCCATAGTGTCCCAAGCAGTAACATTAAGTTTAACGCAGTACCTGCCAAACGCATTACAACCCATCGAGCGTAGCGAGCGACTTGCCGAGGTCAACGGGCGGCATCCTCAGCCTCCTGCTGTCAGTAAGCCACCACGGCGTAGCCTCGACCTCAAAAGTCGAGGCGGTGAGTGGAAGCGTTTTTGCCTTCTTTTGACGCTTCGGTCAAAAGAAGGTCGACACCGCAGTGTCGAAACACCCTGCCAAGCATAAAAGTTACTTTAAAGAAAACGTAAAAATAAAACTACGTCCCGACTCAGCCTTCATCATCAAATTTGAGAACCGCCATAAATGCTTCCTGCGGAACTTCCACCGAGCCGAAGGAACGCATTCTCTTTTTACCTTCCTTCTGCTTTTCAAGAAGCTTCTTCTTTCTGGTAATGTCACCGCCGTAGCACTTTGCAAGTACGTCTTTTCTCATTGCCTTTACGGTTTCTCTTGCAATAACCTTTCCGCCGATTGCCGCCTGAATGGGTATTTCAAAGAGCTGGCGGGGAATGTTGTCCTTGAGCTTTTCCGCAATTCTTCTTGCTCTGCCGTACGCCTTGTCGGTGTGAACAATAAAGGACAGCGCATCCACAAGCTCGCCGTTGAGAAGTATATCAAGCTTCACAAGCTTACTTGGTGCATAGCCTGCAAGCTCATAGTCAAGGGATGCATAGCCTCGTGTTTTGGATTTGAGAGCATCAAAAAAGTCGTACACAATCTCGTTAAGGGGCAGCGTATAATGAAGCTCTGCTCTCGTTGTGTCAATATACGTCATGTCCTTGTATGTGCCTCGTCTGTCCTGACAAAGCTCCATTATTGCACCGACATATTCCGTGGGACAAATAATGCTTGCGTTTACTATAGGCTCGCTGACTTCTTCCACCTCGTCGCCTGTGGGGAAGTTTGTGGGGTTGTCGATATAATACTCCTCCCCGCCCCGTGGCTTTATCTTATAAATAACGCTGGGTGCGGTGGTTATAAGGTCAAGGTTGAACTCACGCTCAAGGCGTTCCTCTAAGATTTCCATGTGAAGCAATCCCAAGAAGCCGCAGCGGAAGCCAAAGCCCAGAGCCTGCGATGTTTCAGGCTCATAAGTCAGTGCCGCATCGTTAAGTGCCAGCTTTTCAAGTGCCTCACGTAAGTCCGTATATCTTGCACCGTCGGCAGGATAAATACCGCTGAATACCACGGGAAGTGCCTTCTTAAAGCCGGGAAGAGCCTCGGAGGCAGGATTGTCTGCAAGTGTTATTGTGTCACCCACACGTGTATCGCCTACCGTCTTGATAGCCGCCGTTATATAGCCAACCTCCCCTGCGTGAAGCTCGTCACTTTTTGCAAAGCCGAAGGCATCAAGAAAGCCGACCTCGGTTACGTCATATTCAACGCCCGTTGACATCATTCTTATGGTATCGCCTACCTTAACCTTACCGTCGTACACTCTTATATATACCACTACGCCTCTGTAAGAGTCATAGTAGGAGTCGAAAATAAGAGCCTTGAAGGGGTCATTGATATTACCCTTGGGTTCGGGGATGTTCTTTACTACCTGAACCAGCACGTCCTCGATATTAATTCCCGCCTTTGCCGAAACCGCAGGAGCTTCATCCGCAGGGATGCCGATAATATCCTCGATTTCCTTGCGTGTTCCCTCGATATTTGCACTGGGAAGGTCTATTTTATTGATTACGGGAATAATTTCAAGGTTATTATCCACCGCAAGGTAAGCATTTGCAAGTGTCTGAGCCTCGATGCCCTGTGTTGAGTCAACAACAAGCAGTGCGCCTTCACAAGCCGACAGCGAGCGTGACACCTCATAGTTAAAGTCAACGTGACCGGGAGTGTCGATAAGGTTCAAGGTATACTCCTCGCCCTCATAGGTATACTGAATTTTTACGGCTCTTGCCTTAATGGTGATACCTCTTTCACGTTCAAGGTCCATGTTGTCAAGAACCTGCTCCTCCATCTCCCTCTTTTGCACCGTTTCGGTAAGCTCCAAGAGTCTGTCCGCAAGGGTACTCTTTCCGTGGTCGATGTGAGCAATTATACAAAAGTTTCTTATGTGCTTTAAATCTCTGTTATTGTTCGAGGTTGCCATAGTTGCCTCCATTTTATATTTATACTTATGTAGTATACTACATTTTCGCAAAGTTTGCAAGGGGTTTGCACAAAAAAACTCCCACAGTATTTTTTACCGTGGGAGATATGGGGTTATGGGGTTTTAAATGTCAAATTCAAGCATTTTGCACCTTGTCTGTGCCGTTTGGATGTAGTACAGCAGTATGAAACAGCTTTCTTATTTGCTGATAAACGCCGTATAAGTCGCCCCGTCCCAGCCGACCTCACAGTCAAGTGCTTCAGCAACGGCACGAAGGGGTATCATGGTTCTGCCGTTTATAATCTTGGCAGGAACGTCTATCTCAATCACTTCGCCGTTTACAACCAAATAATTGCTGCCGATTTGCACTGCAATTTCCTTTTCATCTGTCTTAACTGTAGCTGTCTTTGTACTGTCGTCCCAAGTAACCACAGCACCCAGTGCCTCAAACACTCCTCTTGCGGGAACTAAGGTTCTGCCGTCCTCTATTACAGGCTTTTGGTCGGGAAATTCCACCATTGCCCCGTTTACCGTCACGTGAATAAGGCTTTTGAAAGGTATTTGGTTTACCGTTGCGTAGAAGTGTGCATATGTGCCTCCGTCGCCATAGATGGTTAAGTTTTCGCAACCGGCGAAAGCACCGTTTCCTATACTCGTAACACTATTGGGGATTTCTATACTTGTTAAGCTGTAGCAGTCCGAGAACGCCCAGTCTCCTATACTAGTAACACTATTTGGGATTTCTATACTTTCTAAGCGGGTGCAAAATTCAAACGCAAAGCCTTCTATACTTGTAACGCCCTCGGGAAGTTTTATGCTTGTTATAGAGGAACGGTTGAACGCACGGCTTCCTAAATTAGTAACGCTGTCCGGGATTTCTATGCTTGTTATGCCGCAACCTTGGAACGCAAAGCGCCCTATACTGGTAACGCTGTCGGGGATTTCTATGCTTGTTAAGTTGTAGCATTCCAAGAACGCACAGTTTCCTATACCGGTAACGCTGTCGGGGATTTCTATGCTTGTTATGTAGCAACAACGGAACGCATCTTCTCCTATACTCGTAACAGGATAGCCGTCTATAGTTGAGGGAATAACAAGTTCACCTGTCGCAGCCTTTTCACACCCGGTGATAGTAACCTCGCCGGCTGAAACCTTATACGTCAAATCGCCGTATTTTCCGACTTTTACAATGGAAAATGGAATTCCATTAGATATAGCATGGCTTTCGGCTGTTGAGCCTGCGTAGCCGCAGATGGTGAGATTCGGGCAATTTGTGAACACATTGTCTGTTATACTCGTTACGCTCTCAGGGATTTCTATGCTTGTTAAGTTGTCACACCGAGCAAACGCATAGTCTCCTATACTTGTCACGCCATCGGGGATTTCTATGCTTGTTAAGTTGTTACACCAAGCAAACGTATTGCCTCCTATACTCGTAACGCCGTCGGGGATTTGTATGATTTCTAAGCCGGTGCAACCAAAGAACGCTTCTCTTCCTATGCTTGTTACACTCTCGGGGATTTCTATGCTTTCTAATCCGGTGCAACCATCGAACGCACCGTCTCCTATACTCGTAACGCTGCTCGGAATTTTATAGTTTGCAGCAGTATTTCCAGTGGGATATTGTATCAGAATTGTTTTGTCCTCATTGAACAATGCTCCTCTGTCATCACTTGAATAATACCAGTTATTTTCATCAACAGCAATGCTTGTTAAGCTGCTGCAATTACGGAACGCACATTCACCTATACCCGTCACGCTATCGGGGATTTGTATGCTTATTAAGCCGGTACAATTAGCGAACGCACCGATTCCTATACTCGTAACACCACCCTTAATCACAACGGAATGGATTGATTCTCCATAAGAATACCACGGGACATAAGAAAATACCTCCCAGTCTTCCATTTTTCCTTCCCCGCTTACCGTCAGCACACCGTCATCCGACAAGGTCCATGTGAGATTCGTTCCGCAGGTGCCGTCGGCTGCAGTTTTGGGCGCAGTCGGCATTTCTTCACCGAAAATGATTTCGGCATTAAGCAGAGAGTCGTTGTGCGGCTCAATTGTAACATATCTCCATTGTTCCTTTGTGCCGCCGTAGTAAACGGTTGTTATGTTATCGCAGCCCAAAAAAGCCTTTTCACCTATCCGTTCAATACCGCCCGATATTTCAACAGTAGTAAGTCCGACACATCCGGCAAATGCCCTGTCACCAACTCTTGTTACGCTGTCAGGCATATTTATGCTTGTGAGCTGTTCTGCTCCGTTGAATGCATCATCACCTATTTTTTCCACACCGTTGGGAATCACTACGTTTGTAAGATAAATACTGTTTTCGAATGCCGAGTCAGCAATATTTATTACACCATCGGGTATAACATATTCCGTCGCAGTACAGCCTGCCGGGTATAGAACAAGCCGTGTTTTATCTTTATCAAACAAAACACCGTTTTCATCGTTTGAAAAAAATGTGCTGTTTTCTTCAACCGTAATACTTGCGATTCTATTGCAATTGTAAAACGCTCCTGTTTCTATATACATCAAGCTGCCCGGAAGCTTCAACTCTGTAAGATTCAAGCAGTCACCAAACGCTTTTTCTCCAATGCTTGTAACGGTTTCCGAGAATACTATGCTTGTTAAATTATCACAGTCATAAAACGCCTTTGCGCCAATACCGGCTGCACCGCTCTTTATTTCAATGGTTTTAATTCTGCTCTTAAGCTCTTCCCACGGCACACGGGTAACACCGCCGTAATCAAGCATCGCACCACTGCCTCTTATTTCAAAAAGACCGTCCTCATAGAGCTTCCATCTCAGAGATTCACCGCACACTCCGGAAGCGACGGACGCCCATGCACAAACAGACAAAACCGCCGTCAGCACCAAAAGAACAAACGACTTTATAACTCTTTTTCTCATTTTCTACCCCTCCAAACGATATTTATACACATTCATTGTAACACATATATCCCCATTTGTCCACACTTTTTTCTAAATCCCACCTCATACCGTGCTGTTTGATGTCAGGGGACTGTGGTATTAAAATTAGCACAAACACATGTTCGTAATTTAAATTTTAGCGAACACTTGTTCTTACTGCGTTAAACTTTTCGTGGTATAATGTACACAGTAAAAAAACAGAAAGAGAAGTAAAAAAAGAAAAAATAAAATTTAAAATACAAAAAACAAAGGAGAACTATGACAACAGAAAAGCAGAACAATGTTATTGAAGAGAACAAAACCGAATTGTTAAATGAAGGGTTAAACCGTGACAGCTTCGTGTTTTACAACAGCTTTTACAATGCACTGAGTGACATTCACGGCGAGGAGTTTGAGGCATGCATAAGAGCACTTGCGGACTACGCTCTGACGGGGAAAACACGGAGTACAAACGGCGTTGCCACCATGTTTTTCACACTGATAAAGCCTCAGATTGACAGCAACAACCGCAAATACACAGCCGCCATTAAAGGCTTGGAATCCCGTTGGAAAAGCGGCAAAACCGAAAAAAAAGAGACCAAAGCCAAAGCCGCCTCAAAGAAAACAAAATCCCATAAGAATAGCACAGCTACAGAAAATGAAATAGCTATGCTATGCAAAAATGACGAAAAAACGATAGCTAATGATAATGTTAATGTAAATGATAATGTTAATGTAAATGATAATGTTAATGTTAATGAAAATGTAAATGTTAATGATAATGTAAATGTATATGAAAATGCTCCTGCCGCCGAGGCTGTTCAGGACGTCTGCCATGAAGCAGACGGACAGGAGTGTGACACACACACCTACGGAGAGCACAAGAACGTTATTTTAACAGATGACGAATACAGGCGGTTACTCAGCAAATACGGCAGCGAGATACTGGGAAAGCACATAGAATTTCTGTCAGCCTACATGAAGCGAAAAACCGCCTACAAGTCCGACTGTCACTTTGAGGATTTACGAGGGTGGGTTGAGGATGCGGTGAGAAAACGGGAGGGGCAAAAAAGCTCACTCTCCCCTTCCCGTCAGCAAACAGGAGGCAGAAGTGCCGAGGATTTTTTCAAGGGTGTGAGTCTTGAGGATTTATTTGAAAAGCCTTAAAGCTGCTATTGCTTTGTGTTAAAAAGTAATTGTAATATTTGACAAAATACCATTGACAAAGAAGAAAAAATAATGTACATTAATCACAAGGGGAACAACCCCGAAAGGACGGTGTACATTATCATGAATACATACGAAAAAAATGCGGCATTTTTCCTTATTGACGATGAAAACAACCGCAGCTTCCCATGCCCCTTTACTAACTGGGACACGGATTTTCGAGGTGCAGGCAGAGCTTTGACAAGAGAAAACGGAGATTTTCGACCATACAGGCGAGCACTTAGCACAATCAAGGGTGCTCCTACCACAATAAAACGTGACGTCAACGAGCAGTTCTCGGGATGCGTTACCTTTGAGTGCTGTTACGTCATCAAAAGCGGCGACGGCTTTTATATGGCGTTCTACGGCGATAAGGGACAAAATGAGGCTGTTAAAATAAAGCAGTGCGGTCAGTGGTTTTACTGCGGCGATGTAAAGCTGTTCGGTGCGGATTTTTCAAAGCATTACATAAAGCTTGTGCTTGAAATTGACGGCGGCACTTTTGAGGTTCACCACGACGGCAAGTTCATTGCAAAGCTTCATTTTACGGGCTGTGCAAAGAGCATAAATTCCTTCCGCTACGGCTATGAGAATGATGACTTGGGTGAGGCGGGTGTTTTCACCTTTGTCAAGATGTATAAGAACTATCTTGCAAACGACAAGATTATATGGGATGTTCCGGGTGCTTTGCCTGATGATTATACTGTTGAAAAGACAGGAAAGAGCATCGTTTCAAGAGTAAAATACTCTGACATTTGCGATGAGTGTGTTTACAGCATTAAGGCACAGAAGGACTCTGTTACTACTGTCACAAAAAGCTTTAACAGAGCCGACGGCGTTGTGTGCCTTGACATAAAGTACCTGCTTCCAAAGGCGGGAGGCAAGGCTTGTTTCAGCCTTACTCAGACAGGCAAAGCGGTTGTTACGGTTTGCGACAGCCTTGACCAAATCAACAGCCGTGAGGGTGCACTTAAAAAGCACAGCGTCAACGTGTGGCAGGATTTACGCATTGAGGCTGACCTTGATACAGACACGGCTCTTATCCGCTTGAACGGCAAGAAGGTAACGGTTATTGCTCTTGACGAAAAGGCTGACTTTATTGACGGCTTGAAGGTTACTTTTGAAGCAGAAAAGGCAAGCGAGCTGTTTCTTTGTGACATCTTTGCCTTTGTAATTCCGCCCCTTCCCGACAACTACGTTCCCGAACCCGTTATCCCCGAAAAGAAGGGGGACTATGTTGTGGGCATGAATATCTGCTCCCTTTGGAGAACAGGCGACCACTACGGCTGGGACTGGATTACCCCCTTCAAGGACACCGAGCCTGTCTTAGGCTTTTACGACGAAGGTCTACCCGAAACCGCCGACTGGGAGCTTAAATTCATGGCAGAGCACGGCGTTGATTTTCAGCTTTACTGCTGGTATTCCGCCGAGGGCAATGCGCCCATTCGCCGCACCCAGCTTGCAAGTGCCATTCACGGCGGTCACATGCTTGCAAAGTATTCCGACAAGGTAAAGCTTGCACTTTTATGGGAAGCGGCGGCAGGTGCAAAGCCGAAAGGCTTTGAAGGCTTCAAAAAGTATTTTGTTCCCTACTGGATTGACCACTTTTTCTCAGACCCCAGATACATGACAATTGACGGTTACGCAATTATGTCAATTTACGGTCCGCAGCAGCTTGTAAAGGATTTCGGCGACGAAGCAGGAGTTAAAAAGGCTCTTGACTATTTAAGAGGCGAAGTCAAAAAGCTTGGCTACAAGGGACTTATCATCATGGGCTGTGCCGACAATCTTCCTATTTACAAGGCTTGCGGTTTTGATGCGGTTCATGCCTATAACTGGGGAAGTCAGGGCTATGACGTTGAGTACACCAAGTCAAGAATAAATGCAAATCTTGAACGAAACAACGTTCACACCGTTCCCACCGTTTCAACAGGCTACAACATAGTGGGCTGGACAGGCTTCCGCTATCCCACAATGAAGCCTGACGACATGGTTACGGCTCTCACCTGGTGCCGTGACGAGGTGCTTCCCACCTTTGACAAGAGCTGGAAAAAGAAGCTTATAATGCTCTCCACCTGGAACGAATACGGCGAGGGAACTTACATCATGCCCGACAAAGGCAACGGCTTTGGCTACTTAGATGCCGTCCGCAAGGTATTTATGCATGACATACCCCACACGGACACCGTTCCCGATGAGGGGCAAAAGGCAAGAATATGTCACCTGCATCCCATGGACAGAAGAAATCTTGCACCTCTTGACTATATTCAGAACGACAAGAACGACCACGGCGTTTACAGAAAATACGAGTTTAAAACACAGGCTGACCTTGACAAGTGGGAATTTGTGGGCTTCTCAAATCTTGAAATCAAAAACGGACGTCTTTACGGTCACTCGGACGTGGACGACCCGTACATGGTTTGCAAGGACGAAAGTCTACTTCCTCTGCCTGCACACAAAATTGTGGGAATACGTGCCAACATACGTGCCTACAAGCCTGTAAATCAGATGTGCTGTATCGAGGTAAAATTCGCCTTTACAAAGGACAAGCAGTACTGTCCCAAGGTCGCGTATGCTCTTACAGACCCCGACAAGGTTGCAGCTCTTGAAATAAGAGTCAACCGCACACGAGGCTACCCCTGGAAGGGTATGATTTACGCCCTGCGTTTTGACCCCATATATGCTGTGGGCGACTTTGAGCTTGAGAGTATTGAGCTGCTCAGTGCACCGCCCCACTACACTCTGAATGTCAACGGACAGGACATCACCGCAAAGCACTATCCCATGGACATTGACGGCGACATTTACGTTCCCTTTGACACAAAGAGCGACCTTATGAACACTCCCAACTTGTACTACGAATGGCATGCTCCCGAGAAGCAGCTTAGCATTTTCACGGACAAGCAGTACATCTTCACCGAGGGAAGCGACAAGGTTATTTGCGAAAATGACATTATTACAATGAACAAGCCTCTTGAGATGTTTGACGGCATACCCCTTATTCCGCTGAAGCTATTCAGTGAGGTTCTCGGAAAGAGTCTTGAGGTTTCGGGGGACACGATAAGGATTTACTAAGGTTTATTTATAGTTTTTGGAGCTGTCTGAAAAGGCAGCTTCTTTCTTTTTTTCTTTATTTTTTTCTTTCTTTCTTTGCTTTCTTTCTTTGCTTTCTTTCTTTGCTTTCTTTCTTTGCTTTCTTTCTTTGCTTTCTTTCTTTAAAGTTACTTTTATGTTTGGCAGGAGTGTTTCGACACTGCGGTGTCGAGTTACATTTATGCTTGGCAGGGAGTTTCGACCTCTGCGGAGGTCGAGTCATACTTTTCCCTCTGGAAAAGTATCAAAACAGCCCGCTCATCGGAAGACTAAATCCTACGGATTTCAGGTCTTCCTTGCCGCGGAGGCTATGGGTACGGTGCGATTTGCTGTTGTGGCAAGGCAAGAGGTGTCTTTTTTTCTTTGCGATACACAAGTGATATTTTGTCGTTGTTATAATGGTCGAAAAGGGCAGCTTTTTTTAAGACCGCCATGCGGATAGTGGTGCTTTCTGCGTTGGTGGAGAGTTACTGCTTACACATCCACCCATTCTCTGCGTTGGACTGAGATATGCCACCGCCAGTATTCTAATACTAAAACATCAACGCACAAAGTACCACTATACCCATAGTGTCCCAAGCAGTAACATTAAGTTTAACGCAGTACCTGCCAAACGCATTACAACCCATCGAGCGTAAGCGAGCGACTTGCCGAGATTCACGGGCGGAATCCTCAGCCTGCTACTGTCAGTAAGCCGCCGCGGCTTAGGAAGACCTGAAATCCGTAAGGATTTAGTCTTCCGATGAGGGGAAGCGCTTTTGCCTTCTTTTGACGCTTAGGTCAAAAGAAGGTCGACACCGCAGTGTCGAAACACCCCTGCGTGACATAAATCTATCCTATATACAAAAAGAAAGAAGCTGTATCAACACGAACGATACAGCCTCTCTTGTAGCCTAATAAATTTTATCTTAATTAATATACGTTCCTGTCCTTGCGGTAACGCTCCCAGACAAGCTCAAAAAAGTCGTCGCAGTCAGGGATAGGACGTACCGAGCGCCAAAGAGCCTTGCAATTATAGCCCTCAAGACTAAGCTCCTGAATTTCACCGCATTGCTTTGTGACATCGGGAGTAAAGCGGAACATTTCTTCAAGACCGTCACGTAAAGAGCCGTCCTTGTCGGTGTAAAGTGCAGAGCCGCGTGTTTTTCCCACCTTGTCGCAGTAGTCAAGCATGCTGCTTACAAGAATAAGCTGGGTGTATAAAATGTCACGCAATTTGTAAGCCTTGTAAAGTGTGTACACACATTCAACCCCCACATTTTCTGAAAGGGAAGCAAGGTCTGATAGAATTTCTTCCTTAGCCGCCAGCATCTGTGACTTCTGACGGATAGCACCGCACTTGTCGCTCATTCTGCGCTGTGCTTTTGCAATAAGCTCATCGGCGTTTTCCTTGCCTGTAAGAGCCTTTGCACAGAAAGCACTTTCTTCCTCAACAGCCTTAGCCATTGCGGCGGAAAATTCAATCTCGTCCACCTTGCGAAGGGGCGTTTCGTTGATGAAGGTTGCAGCTCTTAATGAGCCTACCTGACCTGCATTGAGTGCCGAGCCGCCGGGACGTGATACGCCGTGAGTGCCTGCACATTCACCTGCGGCAAAAAGACCTTCAATTTCTGTCTGCCACCACTTGTCAACCGCAATGCCTCCGTTGTTGTGCTGTGCACAAAGTGCAATTTCAAGGTATTGCTTTGTTATGTCAACACCCTTGCCTTCATACAGCTCAATTGCAGGGGTGTTCATCTTGCGAAGTCTTTCGATAGGTGTGCCGAAGGTTGCCTGTGCCTTGTAGAGGTATTCGTAAGCCTCGGGTGATAGCTTTTCAAAGTCAATTTCAGCCATACCGAAGGGATTTTTGGTATAGTCAAGATATACGCGTCTGTTTTTGAGTACACATTCTCTGTATACAAGAAGGTCTATAACAGAGCTGCCCTGCATAACCTTCTTGGAGTCAAAAGGCCACTGATAGCCTTTTAAGAACACCATTGAAAGTGCTTCGTAAAGGTCGGTAAAGTATTCGGCTAAAAATTCGTATTCCTTGCCGTCGCTGTCAATTGACACAAATCTTGGAAGCACCTGCATGTATGTTCCCGATACATTCCATCTGGGATTTGTAGAGGCAAGACCGTACTGCCACTCGGTGAGATTTTGTGCCTTTGCACCGGCTGAGAGAGCAAGAGAAGTTGTACCTGTGTGACATTCGGGGTAAACGCTGTCGGCGTATACACCTGCAGGTCCTCCCGTTGCGATAACTACATTGGGAGTCTTGAAGCACACGAACTCGCCATTTGCTTTGTCAAGACACACAAGTCCCAGAACCGCCTTGTCCTTGACAAGAACCTTTATTGCAAGCAGGTTGTCAAATACCTTGACACCGATTTTGTCGGCGTGCTTCTGGAGTGCCTCTGTCATAAACTTTGAAGTAAGAGGTCCTGCACTTGTCGCTCTTGCAAAGGGGTCGTGGTCGGTTTTGTAGCCTACATATTCGCCGTATCTGTTAACAGGAAACTGAACACCTAATTCGCAAAGGTTCATAAATGAACGCACCGATAAAGCCGCTTCGCAAAGGGCGTTGTCGCCATCAACACTGCCACCTTCAAAGAGGTTTTGTGCCATTTTATAAACACTGTCAGGGCTCTCTCCCGA
>JAZNIM010000025.1:0-6810 GCA_045577475.1 Eubacteriales bacterium
CTTCAGTCTGTCGCAAAAGTCCACCATTTGGTGGACTTTTCTGCATAAATATGGTATAATAAAAGCGGTGATAAAAGATGTTGAACAAAGAAAAAGAAGACCGCTATCAAATAGAATTTTACTGCATAGATGATTTGGTGCCCAAAAATCATCTGCTAAGAAAAATAGAAAAAGCAGTAGATTTTAAAAAAATATACGAATTAACAGATGAACTGTATTGCAAGGACAACGGCAGACCTAATGTGTATTCCGTTGTACTGTTCAAAATGGTATTGATACAGCATTTGTATGGATTAAATTCACTTAGAAGAACACACGAAGAAATACAAATGAATATTGCCTACACATCAAATTCATTCATAATAAATACCCTTAAATACCTTCAAGGAATCTGTCCACAACAAGTTGACGGAACTTTGGCGACAGACTTGCAAAGTACGCAGTAAATCCTGTCACACGTACAACAAGATCTGGATGCAAATCGGGTTTTTCATTTGCTTCAAGAAGTTTTTCTTTATCAAGAACATTTATATTGATAAGCGTACCGCCTTGCTTGAAATGTGTTTCTATAAGATTAAGCACAGTTTCCACGCCTTTTTCGTCTGTTGCAAGCTGCGGGTCAAATTCAAGCTGCAATGGAGCTGTATTTCCGAAGGCACACTGGACCGACGCTATTCCGCTGGACTGTGCTGTAACCGCACCGTCTGTTCTGAAATGAGGATTTGGGTTTGCACCATGCGAAATCGGCTCTCCCGCACGTCTGCCGTTAGGAGTTGCCCCTACCTTTGAGCCATATTCTATGGTTCTTGACCAGCTGAACCAACCTGGAATAAGCTGTCTTCCTTCGGGCATCGGTTGATTCTTTACAGTTGAAACCCATACACGCGTCAAGCGATTTGCCCATTCATCGGAAACGGTTCCCCCTTGACAGTATCTCGGGGCTGTATTCAGCATAAGGCGGGTTCTTTCGTCTTCAAAATTGTTGTCAAGTGCAGTATAAAGTTCGTCCCACGAAAGCATTTTTTCTTTCTCAATACGGGATGAAATTGCACCGAACGAGTCTGCTACTACGGCAAGACCAGCACCATCTATACCCACAGTATAAAGCTCTGCACACCTTGAAACATCTTCACCACGCTCCAGCGTGTTTTTCATCATTAGATTCATGATAAGTTCCGGTGTAACTTCCCATGCATGGTCAATGTGAAGATTTATTCCTTCAGCCGTTACTTCAACAGCTTTTTTCAGATGTTCGCTAAAAATTTCAAACAATCTTTCAGAGCTTTTTTCTTTTTCGGGTTTCATATCTTTAAGAGCTTCTTCAAGAACTTTGGCAACGTTGATTTTTACGGTGTCATTCATAGGAAATTCCTTACCCGGAACGCACATCCAGTTGCAACCTACCGCAATTCGTTCTCTTGCGGTTTTCTTGTCAACACCGTTTTTCATGTATCCCTCGGAAAGTGCCTTGTCATTACAGAATCTCGGCCATCCGTTTTTGTTCTTTAACAGGTAATATACCGCCTTTTTCAAAAACTCTTTGTCACAGTTTTCATGGACTCTGACCGTAAGATTACACGCAATATTTATGCTATCTGCCGCATCCAAAATCAAATACGAAAGATGATTTGTCATGTCATTGTCATTCTCATCAACGCCTGAAATCTGATAATAGTGAGGGTCAATAAGCAACAGGTTTGCAATAAGAAACTTTGCTGTTTCATCGTCAAGTATGCCGTTTTTTACGTCATTTACATAATAAGGATAAAGCAATCCGTCAAGCTGGAAACCTGCACCGTCACGAGTGTATATTCTTGATGCACAGTTGAAAAACGCCGTCCATTGACAAACTTCACGGAATGTTTTTGGCGGGTTGTACCTGATGCTTTCGCAGGTTTCTTTCATTGTTATAAGGTTATCTTTTACAGCCTTGTCTGTTTCATTTTCAATCAATGCTTTAAGTTCTACAATATGTCTGTCAATAAATCTTATAATTGCCTTTATGCATCTTTCTTCAGCATCATAAAAGTCAACTTTATCGGGATTCAGTTTTCTGTACTTTTCTATTTTCTCCAGAAAACCGCCAAAACCCAGTTCAAATCCCATTGAATAGTCACAGGCAAAATGTGCATCTCCGTCAATACCTGTAGTTATATTGTATTTTGCCTGAAGAGGCTTTAAATTATCATAAGGGAAACGCTGTTCATCCCAACGTTTGCTCCACTGATTTGTTGCACCGTTCTTTATGAACTCAAGATTTTTTAGGTTGTTTTTCAGCCAGTCCGGCATATAATGAAGGTCTCCGCGATAGTTGACAAGCATATCACGCCATCTGCCGCAAAGCATTTCGTTTTTATCAATATACGGAACATGAGCATCAATTACACGGCAAAAGTTTTCACACATTCCATCATATCCGTAAAAGCTTCCGTTTGTGCTGTTGTACCAGGGTTCAACGCTGTACCCCTCTGAAATCGGGACAGTACCAAAATCGTCAAGGTCGGTATAGCCGTTCTGTTTTCTTTTTTCAAGGGTATGACGAATTTTTGTTTCACGCATATTCTTTAGTCTATTTTCGTATGAATACATATTTTCCAACCTCCTTCATATATTCTCCCGAAGGCACCGTAAACTCGTTGTTTTCAAGTCCAAGAGAACGCCGTTTCTCTTCACCCAGCGGATGATACGATAAAAGTTCGTACTGTATAACGTTTTTTAAGGGTTTCAAAAATTTGGATATTTCTTCTATTTTCTGCTTTATCTGCGGAATAACGGGTGTTCTTACGATAATCGGAATATCAAGCCTATTGGCTTTCAGAATGTTTTCTTTTATTTGCTCATTTCCGACACCCGTATATCTCTTGTGCTCTGTTGAATCCCATATTTTCAAGTCACACATTATAAGGTCAAGTTTTTTTAGAATATTCTCGTCGAAATAAATCATAGAAGTTTCTACGGCACAGTTTATACCGTTTGTTTTGCAATTAATTATGAGTTCA
Organism: Eubacteriales bacterium; assembly: GCA_045577475.1. Taxonomy (GTDB): domain Bacteria; phylum Bacillota; class Clostridia; order Oscillospirales; family CAG-382; genus UMGS1387. The sequence goes on from JAZNIM010000025.1 coordinate 3,000, forward strand.
TCCAGAAAAAGCGGTTGTGCAAGCGGTTCTCCGCCTGAAAAAGTAACTCCGCCGTCATTACCGTAGTAGTCCTTGTCAAGCAGTATTTCATTCAAAACTTCGTCGGAAGTCATTTCCTTACCGCATACCACTTTTGCACCGGAGAAACATCCGTACTCGCACTTCCCGCAACCTATGCACTTTTCGGGATAGGTCATAATTTCAGGCTTAAAACTTATACATTCGGGATTGTGACACCATTTGCAAGAAAGAGGACAACCTTTGAAAAAAACTGTCGTTCTGACTCCCGGACCATCATGTAATGAGGCTCTTTCAATATCCGCAATACACCCTTTAAGCATTTATTTGCTCCTCTTTTCCGCTTTTGTTGCTTTTCATTGCAGCATCAAGCATTGCCATAACACTTATGTTGGCATCGAGAGTAAGCATTTCAAAAATATCTGTTCCGTCTTTTATATGCTTTGAATAATGACACGGCATGTTCTTCATGCTCTCATCAAGTTGAGCATCCGGTATTTCAACTTCGTTACCGAGAATATCATACGCCTTTACATCCGGAGCTTTTTCGGCGCCGCCCGTACATGTGATTACACCGTTTGTACAAAGAACCATAGGTCCTGACGGAATAACAGCCCTCGGTGTTGTCCAGGTTCCCTCAAGTACGGCCATTTTTTTACCGTTATATCTAACGATTGCTCCAAAGTTGTCATCTGTGTCGCCAAAGGGTGTGTTGAGATTTGCACCCATCGATATTATGCTCTGTGCATCATCACCCATAATCCATCTTGAAAAATAACATCCGTAACAACATATATCAAGGTAAACCCCACCGCCGTGGCTTTCCTGATGCCACCAGGTTTTTGAACGCTGTTCATCTGTCATTTCCTCTGCATTATCACTAACACCTCTGTGCTTAGCACCTTTTCCGAGAGGGCCTGTATGACCGTTTATGTATCTTAGTTTAATCGGTTCTCCAACCACTTTACTGTCAAGTGCTGATTTCATTTTGTACAAATATGGTCTCCATGCAACAGGCCAGTTTACAACCGCCTTGATGCCGTATTTATCAACACTCGTCTTTATCTTTTTTGCTTCCTCGAGGCTGACTGCAACAGGCTTTTCTATGCAGACATTTACGCCTCTTTTTGCACAGTCCTCGACAACCTGCGGCTTCTGACAGTTTTCGGCAAGAATAAATGCAATATCGGGTTTTATCTTGTCAAGCATTTCTCTGTAATCGTCATAAACATCTGAACAATAATTCTCTAAAACATTTTGCATATTCCACTTTGGCGTATACCTCAAGGTAGGAATTGCTTCTACCGTTGACGGCACATCTGAAATTGCAACAAGTTCCATATCGGGGCACTCTGTTATGTAAAGTGCAATTTCATTTACATGCATGTGCGATGTTCCGATTATTACTGCTTTAATCATCTGATCAGCTCCTTAACATTTACTTCCCTGCCAAGCTCTGCTGACTTGTAGAAGCACTCGATAACCTTCGTAACTTCAATATTCTGTTCTTTTTTGATAAGGTACTCTTCCTTGCCTGCAAGAGTATTCATAATGTTTCTGTACATGTATCTGTGCTGTTCAAAGGGCACACCCTTGTACTGACCGTTATCAAACCACTTCATGTCACACTCGGACTGGAATTTTCCGATGTTCTTGTATAACTTTTCCTTGTTCACCGAAAGACCGCCCTTGTCACCGCAGATAACCATGTCAAGGTTTGTGGTGGGAAGATTTATTGCCCAGGAGAACTTGAAGTTTACGCTCATGCCGTCCTCAAGACGCATAAAGCCTGTGGCAAAATCTTCTACGTCAAATTCCTTATAGTCGTATTTCCTGGGAGAGAATGCACCTGAATATGCTCCGCTTTCGGCAAGGCTCAGAAGAATATCTCCACCCTGATTTGCAATCTTTGTATAAGTGCTTCCCGAAACGCTCTTTACCTTCTTGTCACCCACAATCCATAATAGTGAGTCGATAAGATGCACGCCCAGGTCGCAGAAAGGACCACCGTAATTATATTCCTTCATGTGGAAAAATCCCCATGTCGGTACGCCGATTCTTCTGATAAATTCAATGTCCGAGAAGTAAATATCGCCAAGCTCTCCGCTTTCAACAAGAAGCTTTGACTGTTGCATGTAGTTTCTCCAACGCATGCACTGACATGGGAACACCATCTTTCCGCAGTCCTTTGCTGTCTGCCAGATTTCTTCGGCATCGGCAACGGTAAGTGCCATAGGCTTTTCACATGCAACGTGTGCACCTGCTTTAAGTGCCTTTATTGTCCACTCCTTGTGGAACATGTTTGGAGTGCAGACTGCCACAAAATCAGGCTTTAATTCGTCAAGCATCTTCTGTGGGTCTTTGTAGTAATTTGGAACATTGTGTCTTTTCGCTGTCTGTGCGGCAACTTCTTCACGTATGTCCGCAACACCAACAACTTCAACCGTTCCTTCTTCTCTTAAAATGTTAAGTGCAGGAAAATGTGCACTGTTGGCAATCATTCCCGTACCGATTATTGCAACTCTAAGTTTACTCATTTATATTTTTCCTCCAGTCTTCCACCATTGCAAAACTGCCGTTTTCTGCAGACTTCATTCCCGCATCAAGAGCAGCCATAACATCCATGTTCATGTCAAGGGTCAGCATTTCATTCAAAGGTACTTTGCCTTCAAAATACTCTTTGAGATGTTCTCCGAGTTTGCGTCCGAAGGCTGAATTGTCACCTGTGTCGTAAACTGCCGTAGGCTCTACGGGAGTGTGACTGATACTGTGGTAAACCTTTACAAGATTGCTGTATCTGTCACAGACAATTGTACCTTCTTTTCCGTAGATAACAGGTCCTGTTGCCACCTCACCGCAGTTGAAGGTAGACCATGAGCCTTCAAGAAGTCCCACGCCGTTACCGAAGTCGAGTATCATGGCACTGTAGTCCTCAACGTCACTTATGCCTTCTGTTGTAAACTGCTTTGTGATGGCACTTACACGCTTTGCACACTTTCCGAAAATCCATGTGGAAAGTATTGTGCCGTAGCAGGCATAGTCAAGTAACGAGCCACCACCTCTTTTGTGGCTGAACCACCATGTTTTCTGCTTGTCTTCAACAGGAGTTGTATACTCAAAAGGTCCCCATGTGGCAGGACTGCGGTATACTACACGCATAATGTCTCCAACAGCTCCCTGACAGGCAAGTTCCTTTGCCTTTTGGAAAGCAGCAAACCATGTAATGGGCCAGTTTGTTATAACGGGTGCACCGCTTTTAAGTGAACATTTCGCAATTCTCTTTGCATCTTCAAGGTCAGAAGCAAGAGGCTTTTCATTGATGACGGTTATTTTTTCGTCAAGGGCATGACACATAATGTCGGTACAGGCTTTGTTGTCGGCGGTAACGATAACTGCATCGGGCTTTTGTGCAATTATGTCCTGCCAGGAGTCAAACTGCTTTAAAGTACCTTTCTGTAACGCTTCGTTTGCCATGCTACCAAGCTGTCTTTTACGGAAATCCGCTTGTGTTTCGTCTGTCACAACATCGGAATATCCCACAAATTCAACACAGTCACCGAGGACGGCAAGGGTGTTATAAAGCAGACCTGCATGAGGATGAGACGAACCGATTACTCCCACTTTCAATTTATTCATAAGGCGTTTCTCCTTCAAAATGTTGTTTCAAGCTTTACCGTTTTTCCGCTTTCGATAGCTTCGGGAATCTTGCACATGATTTCAAGAACGTGTCTTGCGTGTTCGGGACTGAGAACAGGCTGTTTGTCGCCTTCAATTGCTCTTACAAGGTCACGCA
>JAZNIM010000026.1:0-2529 GCA_045577475.1 Eubacteriales bacterium
ATGCGTTTTGGGATAGTTTTCAAGATTACGGAAATCGCACAGATTATCAAAATGGCTTCTATGGATGGAGCATTTTTAAAACGATTGATACAAAGTATCCAGTAAAGACAGAAACTTTATATTCTACATTTATGTATTGTAGAGAATTAGAAGTGTTACCGATAGTATTACTTTCTAATACAGCAACGGGTTTTGCAACTTGTTATAATGCTTTTAGTAATTGCCACAAACTGAAAAGTATTGATTTTGATATTGTCAATAACAACACAGCTTCCAGTGCTTGGGATGCAACATTTAACTATTGCTATGAGTTGAAAACCATTAAAAAAATTGTAGTATTGGAAAGCCAGATATTTAAACTATCTACTTTTAGAGGTTGTGGAGCACTTGAAAATTTAACTATAGAGGGCACAATCGGACAAAACGGGTTTGACATCCATTGGAGTACAAAACTGAGTGCGGACAGCTTGAAGAGTATTGTGGAAGCTCTTTCGGCAACCACAACAGGCTTGACGATTACGTTACCTACCACGGCACAAGCTAACTATAACGCAAAATATGCTACAGACGATGACCGTAATCCGTGGATAAAGTTTGCGGGTGGGCAGGAGTTAGATGAGGACGGAAACGTTATAGCTGAATATGAAGGCATAAGACCCAACTGGTCTATTGCTTACGCATAAGGAGGAATACATATGTTAAATGAAAGAGTTATCACAGCATCTGAAGGAATGATGTTGACAAACGGAGAGATTTATGCTTCAAGTGTACGGCTCGGCGACTGGGACAGTCACGACAACTGGCATGAAGTACCGAAGGAAGAATACGAGGCTAAGATGGCGCAGAGTGAAGCGGAGGTTATGACATGACAGAGCTTGAGCACGACAGATTAACCAAGGTTGAGGACAGGGCAAAGTCCAACACTCACCGCATTGAAAGCCTTGAGAAACGACAGGACGACACCGAGAAGCTTGTGACAAGTGTTGCCATTATCGCCGAAAAGCAAAAGGACATGGAAGGTGACGTCAAGGAAATGAAGTGTGACGTCAAGAAGCTCATCGAGAAGCCTGCAAAGCGTTGGGACGGTGTGGTGGAAAAGATAATCTATGCCGTTGTAGGTGCGGTTGTGGCGTACCTTCTTGCGAAAGCCGGAATGTAGGTACTCTAAGGAGCATAAACAAAAAGAAAACGCCTTGCGGCGTTGTATTGACAAATGTTGGTTTTTAGTATATAATGAGCCTTGCTGATAATTCAGCCGAGGCAAGGTCTTATAATTCGGTTTATACCGGCGGTTGTGCCACACTCCGAAAGGAGGTGGTGCCATGTGGAAATACATAAGGTTTATACCTATATTGCTTTTTCTCACATTTTTACTTTGTATAAAAGTAAAATAACCGCCTCTCTCGTCAAAGTTTAGGCGGTTATTTTAATCGTTTCCTTTGGCACAACCGTATAAGGCTTTGCCTTGTATCTTTATTATATACTGTGAGTTTGAATTTGTCAATACCCAAAGTCGGTATTGGCATTTTTTATTTTTATGGAGGTTTAAATGGCAAAAAAGCAGAAAATGAAGTTTTCAAAGAAAATAATAATTTTGATGTTTATCACAATGATACTGTTTACGGCAGTGATGATTGTTACGTTCTGGCGGTATCAGTCTGTGCCCGATGCACTTATTGAGCCGTTCTTTGGCTTCTTCGGCATTGAAGGCGGAGCACTTGGCATTATCAAGGTGTCGGAAGTGGTTGCGGAGAAGTTTGAATTAAAGAAAGGCGGTAAAAAGAAATGAAAATCAACTGGAAGCAGAAATTAACATCGAGAAAATTCTGGGCAGCGGTAATTACTTTTGTTACGTCGTTGCTTGTGGCGTTTGGCGTGTCGGATTTGACTATCGAACAGGTTATTGCCGTTATAAGTGCAGGTTCGGTTATGATAGCCTACATAATCGGCGAAGGCTTGGTTGATGCGGCAAGAGTTGAAAAAGAAAACAATAACGAAAGTGAGGATGTTTAGTATGGCGTACACCAACAGTTCCCTTGTAGACTACAAGAAAATTTCACCCAACAGCACAAATCCCCGAAAGAAGAAAATTACTAAGATTACCATTCATCACATGGCAGGTAACTTGACTGTTGAGCAGTGCGGTGACATTTTTGCACCGTCATCACGTCAGGCATCTTCCAATTACGGCATTGACTCAAAAGGCAGGGTCGGCTTATATGTTGAGGAAAAGAACAGAGCATGGACGTCATCCAGTCCCGACAACGACAACATGGCGGTAACAATTGAGGTTGCGAATGACGAAATCGGCGGCGACTGGCATGTAAGCGACAAGGCTTTGGCAAAGCTCATTGACCTATGTGTTGACATTTGCAAGAGAAACGGTATAGAAAAGCTGAATTTCACAGGGGACAAGAAAGGCAATCTGACTATGCACAAGTATTTTGCGGCTACGGGTTGTCCCGGTCCTTACCTTGAAAGCAAATTTGCGTATATTGCTGAAGAAGTCAACAGCAGGCTTACTGTTAA
>JAZNIM010000027.1:0-2384 GCA_045577475.1 Eubacteriales bacterium
GGCTCCATGACAATTATTTTCTTGCCGTGTTTTGAAGCAACCTCACAGCACTTTCTTGACTGAACGCCGTCGTTGTTCCAGTCCATGTAGTTAACCTGAAGCTGGACGTAGTCAACATCAGGCTGTTCGGTAAGGATTACATCAAGAAGCTCTGCGTTGTCGTGGTAGGAAAAGCCGAATGCCTTGATTTTGCCTTCAGATTTGAGCTTGCGGACAAAGTTGAAAGCATCGTATTCCTTAGCCTGCTCATAATTCTTGACACCGAGATTGTGAATGAGATAGTTGTCAAAGTATGTGACACCGCAGGTTTCAAGCTGTTTGTCAAAAAAAGACTGCATTTTGTCGGGACCGCCAACAGCCCATAATGAAAGCTTGTCGGTAAGGAAATAATCTTCTCTTTTGTGTCTGCTTGTAAGACACTTTTTTACTGCGACCTCGGAAAAGCCGTCGTGATAAACCTGAGCAGTATCAAAATAATTAAAACCGTTTTCAATAAACAGGTCAACCATTTTGCAAACGGCATCATAATCAATTGTGGATCTGTCCTCGTTGTTTATAACGGGAAGACGCATAAAGCCAAAGCCTAATTTTTTCATATGTAAAGACTCCTTGTTTCATAATATTCAACCATTTAAAGTGTAACATAATTATGCTCTGTTGTCAACGAAAAAAGCAATAATAAAAGCACCTTTTATATTGTTAATTTGACGTAAATAATTGTAAGAACAGGAATATTTTTTGATATAAGTAATAATAATTTATATCAGAAAAATATTGGAGGAATCACTATGAAAAAAACATTCCCGATACTGCTTTTTACATTAATATTTACACTTTTTCTTGCTGTTTTTGTAAGCGGTGCAGAGCTTGAGCTTAACAGCACATCCGCCTGTCTTATGGAACCGACAACGGGCAGAGTGTTGTATGAAAAAAATTCAGACGAAAGGCTTGAACCGGCATCGGTTACAAAAATCATGTCCCTCATACTTGTATTTGAGGCAATGGACGAGGGAAAGTTCGACCTAAACACCGAAGTCAGTGCAAGTGAACATGCCTCATCCATGGGCGGCTCTCAGATATGGCTTGAGCCGGGAGAAACCATGAGCGTAAATGAAATGCTGAAAGCCGTTGTTGTAGCATCGGCGAACGATTGTACGGTTGCTCTGGGTGAGCTTGTAAGCGGCTCGGAAGAAGGCTTTGTTGAAAAGATGAATGAGAAGGCTGCATCCCTCGGTATGGTGAATACACATTTTTCCAACTGCACCGGACTTCCTGCCGAGAACCATTATACAACTGCCCGTGATATTGCTTTGATGACCGCCGAGCTTCATAAGCACCCAAAGGTATATGATTATACAAAAATCTGGATGGATACCCTTCGGGGCGGTGAGTTTGGCATTACCAACACAAACAAGCTTATACGCTTTTACAGCGGAGCGACAGGGATGAAAACTGGTTACACCTCAAGTGCACTCTATTGCATGTCGGCTACGGCACAGCGTGGGAATATGAACCTTATTGCTGCTGTTATGAAGAGTGAAAGCAGCGACAAACGCTTTTCTGATGCCAAAAAGCTGCTTGATTACGGCTTTGCGAATTATTCCCTGTATACACCCGCTCTTCCTGAGGTTGACAGCATAAGGGTGTTAGGTGCAAACGAAGAAAGCGTTGGCATAGAAGTGTTACAAAATAACATTTTGATTGAAAAGGGCAGGGAAAGTAAAATCACAAGCAGCATTGATATTCCCGAGAGCATAGCCGCACCGATAAATAAAGGCGACAAGCTGGGAAGTATAACCTACAGTCTGGATGGAGAAAAGCTTGCGGTGTTTGATGTGGTGGCGTCAAAAAATGTAAAAAAACTTACTTTCTGGGAATTGTTCCGCAAATATTTGGGAAAATGTGTAACTGTCAGATAGTCGAAGATTGTAAATAAATATGATTTTTAAAAGAAAAATGTTACAAAATGACATTGCATTACCTTTGAACTATGGGTATAATTATCTCATGTTGATATTGGAGGTACGGCAAGATGTCAATTAAGTGTAATGACAAGTTTGTAAAAAGCTTTGTGAGCGAAGAAGAAATCAAGGCGCTCATTCCTGCTCTTGAAGCAGCACACGACAAAATAGTTAACAAAACAGGCGAAGGAAATGATTTTCTCGGCTGGCACTCACTTCCAGTTGATTATGACAAGGAAGAATTTGAGAGAATAAAGAAAGCCGCAAAGAAAATTCAGGACACCTGCGATGTACTCATCGTTATCGGTATCGGCGGTTCATACCTCGGTGCAAGAGCGGCTATCGAGTATATCAAGTCCCCCAACTATAACCTTCTCAAAAAGAATACTCCCGAAATATATTTTATCGGTAATTCCATAAGCC
>JAZNIM010000028.1:0-5655 GCA_045577475.1 Eubacteriales bacterium
ACAACACCCGCCTTGTAGAGCATCATAAGTTCATCGTAGTACTCCTCGGTTTCTGCAACGTCGGGAATATCCTTGATGTCGTTTTTAGCTGCAAAGTAGTCTTTGGGCATTGCATTTGCAAACATTACAGCCATTTCATAACGCACAATGTTGCGGTCAAAGTTTTCAAACTGACCGTCTGCAATAAGACCGTTTTCCTTGGCGTAAGCAATGTACATATCGTACCACTTACCGCCTGTTACTTCGGCAATTGTTTTGCCGTTGTAGATTGCGTGTACACGGCTTGCCATTGTGATACCTTCTGCAACGGTAACGTTTCCGTCGGGTGCAAAGGTTGTGTCACTCTGACCGTTCATAAAGCCAAGCTCATAAGCCGACTTTACTTCAGCAGCATACCACTGGTTGCTTGGTACATCCGTGAACTTGCCATCGGTGTACTCATTTGTTTTGGTGAAGCCTTTTGCACTCGCTGCCGCTGTTAATGAAAGCACAGCAAGAGCCGATGCACAAAGCTTCAGGAACATGGATTTTTTCATGTTTTTACTCCTTTACGAAAATTTGCTAAACTTGGCACGTTAGCATGATAATTGAATTATAACATACAATATTGAGATTTTCAACCGACTTACAGCAATTTTGTAGCAATGCACAATTTATAACGGAAAATTTTGTAACCACAGTCGTTTTTGGGGACTAAAAAGTCGGATTTTCGGCACTTATTTCGGAATATATTTAAAAGTATCGTGCAAACTATACGCATAAGCAATATGCTTATAAATCGTGTGAAAACGAAAGGAAGAATAGTTATGACAAGAATTTCATGTGAAGTAAAAAAATGCACCTATAATGTAGACGGCGGATGCAGTCTTGAAGCAATAGAAGTCGGCACAGAGGATGCACGCATGACAGATGAAACAAGATGCGAAAGCTATACCCCCGGTGACAAAAGCGGTTTCAATTCTTGCAAATGCAATGGCGATGCCTGCAGCATTTCCGAAATCTCTTGCAGTGCAGAAAACTGCAAATACAATGATGACGGCGTGTGTGAAGCCAGTAAAATAGAAATCTGCACCTGTCATTCAGGCACTTGCGGAGAAACCGAATGCTCAACCTTTAAGGCTGAGTAAGCAAAACGGCTGTCTGTTCAGTTTTGAACAGACAGCTTTTTTATTAAGAAAAAGCAAAAAGTCCTTGTAAAAGCAAAAAAAGTGTGATATACTTTTATCGGTGATGTGAAATGTTAAGTAAGCCCGAAGAAATACGTGCACTTACAATGATGATAATTGACAATCTCGGAAGCGAAATTGACACCTCAATTCTTCAGCCTGCAGTTATAGCCACATGTCTTGTGGAAATGACCGACTATTACGACTGTATTGAAAGCCTTAACAACGATAATCTTATCTACATTCTCAAAAGCGGCGGTGTGGAAAGATGCGGTCTTACAAAAAAAGGCAAGTCAATAGTACGCGACCTTGCCGACTTTATTCCCGACGGAATACGTGAAGAAGCTCTCAGATGTGCATGGCGATATTATGAGGCTCTTGTTAACGGCGTTGAGTATTTTTGCGAGGTTGAAAAATGCAGCGACGGAGGGGCATATGTAATCACGGGCGTTGTAGTAAACAAAAGAAAAACCTGCGAAGTAAAGGCTTATTTTTCAACCGAAAAAGAAGCTTATGAAGCAAAAAACAATTGCGACAAGCGTCCTCAAGCAATAGTCAACACCGTTCTTGCTGCTGTAACGGGCGATGTCAACTTTATTATGTAATATGGAAAAAATCGTAACAGATAAAGTCATCATAGTTGAGGGCAAATACGACAAGATTAAGTTATCGGCGTTTATTGATGGAGTTATTATTCCAACAAACGGTTTTTCTGTATTCAATAATACTGAAAAATGTCAACTTATCAGGAAAATTGCTGCAGAAAAAGGTATAATTATTCTCACCGACAGTGACGGAGCAGGCTTTGTTATACGTAACAAGCTTCGAGGTTTAATCGGAAACACAGACAACATTACAAATTTGTATATTCCGCAGATTAAAGGCAAGGAAACAAGAAAAAGCAAAGAGTCCAAGCAGGGCTATCTCGGCGTTGAAGGAATTGACATTAAAACCATTAGGGAAATATTTGAAAAAGCAGGAGTTTTTAATCAAAGCTCGGAAATGGATTACAAATGTTATTCAAAAGCCGAATTATATGAGCTTGGATATTCGGGAAAGGATGACAGTTCGGCTAAACGTGACATCATCTGCAAAGAAAACGGTCTTCCAACAGGAATGAGTGCAAACGCCTTTCTTGAAGCCGTAAATATATTAAAAGTCAAATTATAAAATATCACATTATATTATACAAATTTCAAGCGAGGTATAGCTATGGAGTTACTTAAAGAACGTATTTTAAAAGACGGAAGGGTTGCCCCCGGCGGTGTATTGAAGGTTGATAACTTTCTTAACCACCAAATTGATGTAAATCTTTATAACGAGATGGGTAAGGAATTCAAAAGGCTATTCAGCGACGTTAAGGTAGACAGAATTCTCACCATCGAAGCATCAGGTATCGGCATTGCGTGCGTAGCGGCTCAGTATTTTGATGTTCCCGTGGTTTTTGCAAAAAAAGCAAAATCGAAAAACATTGACGGAGACGTGTATACCGCAACCGTAGAATCCTTTACATACGGCAAATCCTACGACATAACTGTTTCTAAAAAATTCGTTTGTGAGGGCGAACATGTTCTCATCATTGACGACTTTCTTGCCAACGGCAAAGCATCTCTCGGCTTGATTGAAATTGTAAAAAAGGCAGGAGCAAGTGTGTCAGGCATAGGAATTGCTATTGAAAAAGGATTTCAGGACGGCGGAAAAGCTCTTAAAGACATGGGCATCAATTTGCATTCTCTCGCCGTAATTAAGTCAATGGACGACAACGGAAATATAGAATTCGAAAACTAAAATCAAGCCGCATTATGCGGCTTTTCTTAAAACTGGAGGAGCAATATGGTAAGACCAAGCTACTATCTCATTAATCAAACCCATTTGTTCGAAGGCTGGCATGACGGCATGAGTTCCGGATGGAACTATGACAACCGCGGTGCTAAAAAAATGCCTATTGACAAAGGACCATACACCATCAGCAACACAAGCGGTGAATTCCCGACTGCAATTATCAGAGAAATGCAGACCGCCAAGGAAGGAGTTTTCACTTTAGAGGACAGCGTAACATTTTCCGACGGCTTTGACGGTTTTGTTATGTCACTGTATGACGAAAATGAAAAGGATGCCGTCAGAATTATCACCGAGGACGGTGCTTTCAAAGCACTCGGAGCTAACAACGAATATGTAACATTGTTCAAGCCTGAAGAAACTAAAGGTAAATTCTGGTTCAGTATAACGGTAGACTATGACGAGGACACTGTCAGCTATTACATAAATTCAGTATGGCGTGCTACCCTTCCCGTTCTTGCAAAAAGCTTTAAGTATCTTAAAATCGGCACGCTTGAAGGACACATTCTCGGCGTTGAACCTTCCGGTGCAATTGACTTGTACGCTAACTTCCCGCTTTGTGACTCTTTCCTCCACTTCCCTGTAGGCTCAGTTCATCCTGCTTGGCTGACATCGGGAAATGCAGGCATTACTGACAGAGATGACCTGCAGCTTTTATCAGATAAAGGAACTGAGTCAACAGCTTACAGAAAGTTTGACAAGCAGAACGGCAAGCTTCTTCTTGAAACATATCACTTCAACTACTCCAACGGCGGTGAAACCGTTCTTGAAGCAAGATGCGGAAAAAACGTACTTTTCACCGTTTCCACCAAAAATAAAGAGCTTTACCTAAACGGCGAAAAAGTAAGACATTTTCTTGACGAAATGTGGTATCGCTTCCGCTTTGAGCTTGATACCAAAAACGGAAAAGGCACATTCAGCGTCAACAGTAAGAAGCCGTACAGTTTTGAATTTGAAAAGGGCGGAATTGACGGTCTTTACTATGTTTCAAAGGACGGTGCTGATTTACGCATTGACAACCTGAAGCTTCAGCATGTATTTGAATATGACGATTACTGTCCTAAGCCAATTCCTCCCAAGGGATACGGAGAATATACAGTTGGTATGAACATGTGCTCACTGTGGCACACAGGCTGCCATGCAGGCTGGGATTTTATTACGCCGTTTGCAGAAAACAAACCAATACTCGGTTACTACGATGAAGGTCTGCCTGAGGTTGCTGACTGGGAAATCAAATTCATGGTAGAAAACGGCATTACTGCACAGTTTTACTGCTGGTACTTAGGCGGCGACAACAACAGACCGTTAAAGAAAACAAGACTATCAGATGCACTTGTTGACGGCTTCCTAAACGCTAAGTATTCACATATGATGAACTTTGGAATTTTGTTCGAAGCACAGTCAACACCTGCTTCACCCGAAGCCTTCAAGAAATACGTTGTTCCCTTCTGGATTGAAAACTTTTTCAGCGATGAAAGATATGTAAAAATCGGCAACAAAGCGGTTATATGCGTGTATGCACTTCCACAGATTGTAGCACGCTTCGGCGGAGACAGAGCTTCAGTCAAGGATTGTATGAACTATCTTCGCGAAGAAGTTAAAAAGCTTGGCTACGAGGATCTGATTATTTTCTCTAATTGCAACGATGGTCAAATGATTGTCGACTGCGGAATTGATGCTATGTATGTCTACGGATGGCTCAGAGAAGGCTGTGATCCCGATTATCAGATTAAGGGAATTGAAGCAAGACTGAATGACGGCGTAACGCCCCACTTTATTCCCACGGCTTCAACAGGCTTTAACCGTCTTCCCTGGGACACTGAACGTTCACCTTGTATCAGCGTTGAGGATTGGCGCTACCTTCTCAAGCACTTTCGTGATGTATTTCTGCCTTCCTTCAAAGACAAGCCTGAGTGGACACACAAATTCATTATGCTTTCTAACTGGAATGAGTACGGCGAAGGAACTTATATCTGTCCGTCCGGACTTAATGAATTCGGGTACGTTGAAGGAGTACGCGATATTTTCACTCAAGGCTTTGATAACGGCTTCAATCCCAACATTAAGCCAACGCCAAATCAGTTAAAACGACTTTCAACTCTTTATCCGCAGGACAGAAAAACTCTTCGCGGTCTTGAAGCAAAGCCACTGTCTAAAAATATTCTCGATGAAGTATCCTTGTCTGACTACAGAACAATTCTGGATATTAAGCCCACCGTTAACAATTGGCATATCGAGCAGGCAGACGTAACAGAAAATAACAACTCTATATTGCTTTGTGCCACTGATACCGATGCAAAAATGACATACACAGGTGAGCTTAATTACGACTGCAATGATATAACGGCGTTAAGAATAGTGATTGACACAAGTATTCCTCAGGGACTTACAGTTTACTATATTACCGATGAACATCCAAATTGGTGCCGAGAAAACAAAGCATGGATTCAAATTACACCCGATAAAAAGGAATATTTTGTAAAATTTAAGGCAGGAACAAGACGAGTACGTCCATATTTTTCAAACTCGGTTCTTCCGAACTTTACCGGTAAGCTTTTGGGCTTCAGAATTGACCCTTCGGACAGAGTCGGAGTTAAGTCGGAAATATTTGAATGCCAGCTTGTTACGGCAGCTAATGACATCATCACGG
>JAZNIM010000029.1:0-7586 GCA_045577475.1 Eubacteriales bacterium
CACTAAAATGATGGGTCGTTTTATTGCAAATTGACGAAATATAATTCTTTACAATACTTCTATTGACATGCAGAATTTGTTGACGTATAATATTAGCGGTATAATTGCGTAAAACTATCTAAATTTATAGTTAAGGAAGTATTTGGTGATGAGTTTGTTGAAATTGCGAAAAGTGGCTTCTTTTATTGCAGTGGCGGCACTTTGCTTTGCATCAGTAACCGTAATGGCGGAATCTGCCTCGAATGCGGTTGATGGCAGTGTTGTTGTTACATCTGAAATTTCAGGCGAAGGAACGCAGGAAAGTCCATACCTTGTTTCCGATAAGGCGGGACTTGATTATATGGCTTCCCTTGCACAGAACGGAGCGACAAAGGGAGTTTATTTTAAGCTCACGGGTGATATTGTGCTTAATGAACACAGCCTGTTTACCTATACTGAAGGATATGTGACAGAGGCATCTGCCGATGCAGTAAAGCATACACCAATTGGTACGGACAATAAACCCTTTGAAGGCGTGCTTGACGGCGACGGTTATTACATTACAGGTCTTTACTGTGATAATACAAATGCTGTAGGCGGTCTTTTCGGAGTTGTTGACGGTGCTGTAATAAAGAACTTAAACCTTGATTTTGCGCTTGTTGAAGCAAAGGAATATGCCGGACTTGTGGCAGGTAAGGTGAACGGTGAAACCGAGATTTCAGGTTGTACTGTTTCAGGCTCGGTTATAGGAAAGCAACAGGAGCTTGCAAGCGTTGTGGGCGGCATTGCGGGAACTGTTGGAGAAAATTCGGTTATTTTTGACTGCTGCAACTATGGGGCTGTAAGCGGCTCAAATGCTTTTTCGACCAATGTTGGCGGTATTGCAGGACTTAACAGCGGTGTTATAAATAAGTGCGCTTTTGCAGGTAAGGCTTACGGCGTTTCAATGTACTTCAGTGCAAATGTTGGCGGTATTGCGGGAAGCAGCCACGGTGAAATTTCAGGCTGTACTTCTACGGGTACTGTTGGTGCAGAAACGGTAGGCGAGGTAAACGATTGTAATGCGGGTGGTATCGCAGGCTTCAGCGACGGCTATGTTGCTCAGTGTCAGAACAACAGTACCGTAAGTGCATACTGTGCATCCTACGGGGACAGTATCGGCACGGCAGGCGGTATCGTGGGATATGTAAAGAACGGCGATGTTTACGGCTGTGAGAATAACGGTGAGATAAAAGGCGAGCAGGGAATATATTCCGGCGGTATTGCAGGTCTTAGTGTTGTTGACAGCGGTGAGCATAAGATATATGACTGTCTTAACAATGCAAAGGTTTCTTCCGCATACGGCGTTAGCGGCGGCATTGTCGGAAGAATAAGCGCAAGCGGATACGTTACAAATAAGAATGAACTTACAGCTTGTCTTAGCACTGAAAGTGTCAGCGGTGCAACAAAGGGCGGTGCTGTAGGTGCTGTTTATGAAGAAGGTGCAACGGTTGTTGTTTCAAGCTGCTACTATCTTGCAGGTGTTCCTGATGGCAGCGAGGAAGGCACAACGCCTGTTGCAAATGCGGGTCTTACCACGGGAGATGTGCTTGACGGTCTTACAAATACCGATGTTTGGGTATTTGAAAGCGGCAGCAAGCCCGATATGATTTTTGCAGACGGTCTTGCAAGAGCAGTTTCTACCATTACTTCAGAGAGCACACAGTCATTTGCCGAAGGCGGAACGGTTACGGCAACAGGTGTTGGAGAAATGAAGCTTTCACGCAAGCTTACTGCGGGTACTTATGATGTGATTGTACGCTTTACAGGCGATGAAAACACATTTGCTCCCAAGAGTGTTGTTGTAAATGTAACGGTTGCTGAAAATATTACAGAGTTCTCTGTTGCACAGGTTGATGCATCGGCACTTACAGTTGCAGAGGGAGGCCTTTCGGGTAAAGTAACAGCTACCTTCCGTTCACCTGAGGCAGGCAAGGATTATGTTGTAATCATAGGTGTATTTGCAGACGGAAAGCTTGCAGGTGTTCACATTGATACAGTTACAACACAGCAGGGTAGATTTGATGATGAATTTGAAGTTCCCGCAATTGCAGTAGGTACAGCTTCCGAAATCAGCATCAATACGATGATTGTAGAGAATACTGAAAGCCTGTCACCTGTTTGTGAAAACCTTGAAACAGTGGTGGGCGCGTAATCAAACCTGATTAATTAACACCGGGCGGACGTAACTGTTCGCCCTTTTTATTTAAAAAAATGGCGGTGAGTGAGTGGCATACATTTATATTGTCAGATGCGAGGATGACAGCCTTTATACGGGCATTACCAAGGACATAAAGGCGAGAATGAAGGCACATCTGACGGGCACCGGAAAGGCAAAGTACACAAGAAGCAGAAAAATTCGACAGCTTTGTGCATTATGGACCTGTGAGTCCTACAGGGATGCGGCAAGGCTGGAGTATGCGGTGAAAACACTGACAAGAAGTAAAAAGCTTGAGCTTATAGCCGACCCCGAAAGTGTTAATGGATTGTTTGAGCATCTTTTGGATGTTCATTTTGAAGTGTCGGAGTTGTTTGATATTAATGAATTGCAATAGTGTTGCGTAAAGTGCTGAATTTAAAGTGTAAAAAAACTGCAGTAGGGATTTACTGCAGTTCTTGCTTTTTTACCACCTGTTTTACTGTATTAAACGGGAAGATTTTGGGAAATTCTCACTTCTTCGCCATGCGGTAGGCGAAAGACCTGTGCTTTTAATAAAGAGCTTGTAAAATGCGGTGTAATCGTTAAAGCCGCATTCAAGTGCTATACTTTGTGCGGTTTTACCCGTAACCGTTAATAGGTGCTGTGCCTGACGTATGCGGATGTTTGCCATGTACTCAAATGGAGTCATGCGGTATTGCTTTTTGAAAATGTTTATAATCTGGTTTTTGCTGAAATGAAATTCCTTTGACAATAGCTCAAGGCTGATGTTTTCACTGCTGTGAAGGGAAAGATAGTCCGCAATTTTTCCTGCGGTGGTGGTGACCTCGTTTTTTCTGTAAAGCTGGGTGAGGATTTCAAGAAACAGTGCAGTTTTTTCGGTAAAGGTGGTGTTGGCATGGGCAGCTCGGTCAAGCCTTTCCATTAACGGACGAAGTGAAACATAGTCAAAGTCACCGCTTCTGGGAAGCACAGAGCCTTCCTCTGTCCAGTCTGAGCTAAAATGCACGTATAGATATTTAGGCTCATCCGACGGAACAATGCCGCTTTGATAGGTGTCGTGCTTATGTATAAAATATTTACCGGGGAGTATTTCGTACGGCACATTGTCCTCGGTAAATCGGAGTACGCCATCGTACACCATAAGCAGTACATCATCACGGCAAAATCGGGTTACATAGTGCTCCTTCGGCTCAAAGAATCGAAGAGATGCACCAATGTAGCTTATGGGTTTGTCAAGATTTATTCCGTACATACTGCCACCTCCGAGAATATTTTATCATACAAATGTGATATTTGCAATGTTTTTTTTAATATTTGCTATTTCTTAAGGCTTTTGATTGTGATAAAATAAAACAAAAGAACAGGAGGTCAGAAACATGAAAAATATTGCTTTTTCAAATATAAACATAACAGGCGGCTTTTGGAAAACAAAGCAGGACATGGTGAAAAATACAACGGTCAAGGCTGTTTATGACCGCTTTGTCGAAACACACCGTTTTTCGGCACTTGACTGCTCATGGCGTATATCCGACGGCGAGGAGAAAAAGCCTCACATTTTCTACGACTCGGACATTGCAAAGTGGCTGGAGGGTGCTTCCTATATTCTTATGAAGGAAAGCCGTCCCGACTTGGAAAAAATTATTGATGAGGCTGTTGATAAAATTGTAAGCAATGCTGACAAAAACGGCTATTTCAACAGTCATTTTCTTACAATCAGACCTGCCGAGAAGTTTACCAACAGAGACCACCACGAGCTGTATTGTCTGGGTCATCTCATTGAGGCGGCAATTGCTTATAACAATGCAACCGGCAAAGATAAGTTTCTGAAAGCCATGTGTAAATACGCTGACTACGTGTACAGAGTTTTTGTAACGGAAGGTTCGGCGAACTTTACAACACCGGGGCATCCCGAGCTTGAGCTTGCACTTGTTAAGCTGTATGAAGCAACCGGTGAAAAGAAATATCTCGACCTTGCTTATTTCTTTGTTGATAAGCATGGTATGCAGGGAGAAGTCCTCGACAAAAAACAGCCGTTTTTCGTCATAAAATACAATATGGACGAAATGCCGCTGCGTGAGAGAAAGACCATTGACGGTCATTCGGTGCGTGCGCTGTATCTCTTTACGGGTGTTGCAGATGTGGCAAGACACACAAAGGAAGAGTCATTGATTGATGTATGCAAGAGAATGTTTGACAACTGTACGGAAAAGAGAATGTATATAACGGGAGGTGTAGGCTCAACCTATCTTGGCGAAGCATTTACTGTTGACTATCACCTGCCGCCAAGACGTGCGTACACCGAAACCTGTGCTTCCATTGCACTTATATACTTTGCAAGCCGCATGCAGCTGCTTGAAGAAAACTCAAAGTATGCCGACATTATCGAGAAGGTAATCTACAACGGTTTGCTGTCGGGCATTTCTCTTGACGGCAAGGCTTTCTTCTATGAAAATCCCCTTGAAATTGACATTGACTTCAACGATGTTAACCATGCTACAAGCGAGAAGGAAAGATTTCCGTCGGTTCAAAGACAGGAGGTTTTCTCCTGCTCCTGCTGTCCTCCCAACATGGTAAGATTTATTCCTTCCGTTGCCGATTACATTTATACACTCGGTGAAAACACGCTGTATGTAAATCAGTTTATGGAGTCGGACGGTGAATTTGAGGGTATAAAAATAAGCCAGAAGACGGGTTACCCCTGTGACGGAAATGTTAAAATTAAGGTTGAAAATCTCACAAAGGAACTTGCAATCCGTGTTCCTTGCTGGTGCAAGAGCTTTACAATTGACAAGGGCTACACTCTCAGGAACGGATATGCACTGATTGAAAACGCCGAGGGTGAAATAAACGTATGCTTTGACATGCCCGTAACCTTCATGAGAGCAAACAGACGAGTACATGATGTTGCAGGCAGAGTTGCACTGACAAGAGGTCCTGTTGTTTACTGCCTTGAGGGAGTGGATAACGGCAAGGATTTACAGAATGTGAGAATTGACAGAAGAACAGAATTTTGTGTATCTGACAGCGATTTTCTCCTTCCGTCGGTGACAGGCTTTGGCATCAGGGACAGGGAGAACGGCAGTCTGTATTTTGAGGCTGACGAAGAATTTGAAAAAATACCGCTGAAATTCATTCCATACTACTCATTTGCCAACAGAGGCGTTAGCGAAATGCAGGTATGGGTGCGTGATTAAGAGGGCTTGAAGCGGTAATAAGGTAACGAAAAGGTGTGCTTTCCCATAAAATGAGAATGGGAGGCACACCGTGTTTTTTTATAAAAATTGTCTGTGTGAGAATAAGCCGCCTTTCGGTTGTCAACAATAAGGATGAAAGAAAAATAAAATCCAACGTTGAAATGAGAGTGAACAGATTGAACATCAGACGAGGAGATATTTATTATGCGGATTTAAGTCCTGTTGTGGGTTCTGAGCAGGGAGGAATAAGACCCGTTCTCATTGTACAGAACGATGTGGGTAACAGGTACAGTCCCACGGTCATTGCAGCGGCAATAACAAGCCGTACCGACAAAAGCAAGCTTCCGACTCACATTGATGTATTCGCAGATAAATTCGGTCTTGAAAAGAACAGTGTAATTCTTCTTGAGCAGATACGCACTTTAGACAAAAAACGCCTTCGTGAGAAGATGGGACATCTCGACGAAAGCGTTATGGATAAGGTGAACAGCGCAATAAGCGTCAGCTTCGGCTTAGGCTGATAACATAGGCTGTTAATTTGAAGTTTTACATGTTACAATAATACGTCCGTCATTGTCCCCTGAAAGGGTGTAAGAGCCGTTTTTGGGGACATAAACGTTTGTTCCGTCCTCGGAAACGGTACAGGAATAGATGCTGTAGCTTTCGCCGTCCTCGGTTGTGACGCTAAGGCGTTTACTGTCAACGGGAAGCGTGGAAACAAGCTGAATGTATTCCTCAAGGCACAGGTTGTTCTTTTTCATGTAGTAAGCGTGAGCTTTTCCTACATAACGAAGATGCCACGGCTCATAGGTTATGCCTGTAAGAGCGGTTTTATCACTTGGGTATCTTATTACAAAGCCGTATTTGTGGCAGTTATCTGTTATCCACTTATAAATACCGCTTCCGTCGTATTCCGTGTATTCGGCACCGTTGAACAGAGTAAGGTCAATTGCAAGGCAGGTATGATGCTCGCTGAAGCCGGGGACGGTTGCAAGCGCTTTGCCTTGTTCCTCGCCCAGTTCTTCAATTTTACTGTTAAGAACACGCTGCTGATCCTCAAATGAGCGGTAGGTGTCAAAAATCATGACGTCGGTGTTATCGTTTTCCTGAGCAAAGTCGGTGAGAAGTCTGTCTATTTCTTCAAGCACATGAGGCTTTAAAAGGTCGTAGTTGCTCTTTACCCAGTAGCTTGCATCGGTACTGTCGGGAATCTGAACAGCCTCCTGGTCCGAAACAAGCGTGGAAACCGCTTCAAAGTCGTAGGCGTGGGTGGAATCAACAAGCACAAGGTCGCCCCGCTTTGTATCGCTTTGAGAAACGGTGACGGTTATGAAGTTTTCCTCAATATCCTTTTTTATTCTCTCGGCTTGCTGCAAGGCTTGCTTTTCGCTGTCGGAAACCGCAGGAGTATAAATTTTTTCCTTCAGAGATTCGTTTCCCGTGATAATCATGGAGAAAACCTTGAAAACTCCGATTGCCAGCACAAGACACACTGCAAGAAGTATGGTATTATAGCTTATATTTATTCCGCCGTTATCAGCCGCTTTCTGCGGCGTTTTTTTTACGGGACGTCTGTTATTGTAATTTCCGTTCAAGACAATCACTCCGATTTTTGTCATTATTTATAATTATAACGTATTTTTCGTAAATATAAAAGGCTTTTTTTATAATTTTACAATTTATTAAGTATTATTTTCTATTGCAAATATCGTTATTGCGTGTTATAATTATGGCAAACAGGCTGAAATGAAAAGAGGCGACGTTATGGCAGCAAAAAACGACGGCGAAAAAATTGCCGCACAGAATAAAAAAGCATACCACGATTATTTCGTGGAGGACACATATGAGGCAGGAATAGAGCTTTGCGGCACTGAGGTCAAGAGTATACGACAGGGTGCTGTCAATATGAAGGACTCCTTCTGCAAGGTTGAAAAGGGCGAGATGATGATGTACGGAGTGCATATCAGCCCCTATGAAAAAGGAAATATTTTCAACAAAAATCCCCTTCGTGAGCGTAAGCTTCTTTTGCACAAAAAGGAAATAATGAAGCTTTTCGGTCTTTGCGGAAAGGAAGGCTATGCGCTTATTCCGCTGAAGATGTATTTTCAAGGCTCAAGAGTAAAGGTTGAGCTTGGACTTTGCAAAGGTAAAAAGAATTACGACAAGCGTGAAACCGAGGCGAAGAAGCAGGCGGGTCGTGACATTGAAAGAGC
>JAZNIM010000030.1:0-6658 GCA_045577475.1 Eubacteriales bacterium
AGAAACGGACAACATGGTTCTTAAAGCTTCAAGCATTACGTTCCTTGCAGACGGCACCTCATATCCCACTTTGGTTCCCACAGTAAGTCTTCCCGAAGATAACAGACCTGTGTTTACTTCTGTAAAGGCGTTGTTGGCAAAAGGCGATGCGATTACAGAAACTTCACCTGCTATCAGATTCGGTGCTGACGGTAAAAATTCTGGTACAACGATGCTGGGCGGTACTATGATTATGCCTAAGTTTGAATCAAACGAAACGCCTACAGAATGGAAATATGGCTTTGCAAAAGACGATGCAAGTACAACAAGCCCCTCTTCTCTCGCGTTTACTTTCAGAACTGCCAGCAAACAGCCCCTTACAGAAGATGACGTTGCACCTGAATTGTATTTTGATGATGTAATGTATGTTCCTTACTATAAGGTTACTTACATGAACGGCACATCCGAGATTGGTTATGTATATGTTCTCGATGACGGCAAGGGCAATTTCCTTTCCCAAATCGATCCTACAGCTTACGGCTTTGAGCTTCCCGAAGGAAAGTTAGCATGGTCTTTGACAGATAACGGCGAAGCTGTAAATTCGGTTGCTCTTGAAAATGAAGACATCGTTCTTTATGCAACAGATGATTTTATTATACCCAATAACACAATCCTCAGCTTTGAATTCAATGATGAAAAGAGCCTTAATGACTGGACATTCGCAAGAATAAAGGGTGATAAGGCTGCAATCCAAGACGGCAAGCTTGTGTTTACTGCAGTTAATGACGGTTCTTGGGATACAAGCATTAGCAACGCAAACATCAGATTCAAGGTTGACGACGTTAAGAATGTTGAAATGAGAGTTAAGATAGTTGACGAAACAGGCGATACTCCCAGTCTTGTTGATATGTCAAGCTATGGTTGCGACCTTCACTACAGAATTGATGTAGCAAGCGGCTGGACAAACAACTATACCGCAAATATGTATTCTTACTACACACCCGATGAAGAGGGCTACTACACATTTGTATGGACAGCAGAAGAGCTTGCGGTTAAGGGCTGGAGCGGCGAAATGAACCTTCTTCGTTTTGACCCCCATGGTAATTTGCCTCTCGGAGCAACAGCTTATGTTGATTACATCAGATTCTACGGCGACCCCGCAGACGACTTTAAGCCTGCGGCATATGCTCCCGAAAAGAGAGAGGGCGTTTCCTTAAAGGTTGCTGATGAAGAAACAACAGGTGTTCGCTTTAAGGCTGCTATGAGCAATACCGCAAGAGCAGACTCCAAGCTTACAGAATACGGCTGGATTGTTGCACTTGCTCCCACACTCAGCGGTGCTGAGCTTACACACGGCTTTGAGTCATCCAACGGCAAGCAGTCCTACGTTGAAGGAATAGCTTACGACACAGCAAAGAATATAGACAGAATTTTCGATGATTTCTCTGAACTCGATTACACAATCTTTACAGCAGTGATCGTTGGTATTCCTTCCGACAAGGCAGACATTGAGCTTGTAATCCGTCCCTTCTCAAGAGCAAGCGGCGGTGCATACCTCTACGGCGAATGCAGAGTTATCAGCCCAAGAGCTGTAGGTCAGAAGATTTACGATGACTACGTTGCAAAGGGTTGTCCCGAAGGTCATGACTATGTGACTTATCAGAAGTTCATTGATTCTCTCGGCATTACAAAGTAAGGAGGAAGTAGACGATGAAAAAGAACTACATCACTCCCGAAATTCAGACAGTGGAAATAACTGCTGTTGATATCCTTGCAGGCAGCGACGTTATAATAGACGGTTCTGACCTGTTTGGACCTGAAGAATAATTATCAGCTTTCTTCGTACCGTTCTCGCAATGTAATATTATGACGGTTTACTCTCCTTTTATCCGCCAAATAATTCGGCTTTGAGAACGGAATTAAGAAATAGGGGAAGAATTGCATTCAAATGTGATTCTTCCCCATAATTTTCGAAAAAAATATTGGTTTTAGCTTGTTTTTTTGAAGGTGTGGGTGATAATGAATGATTGCTCTTGACAGTCAAGGGAAAAGAACGGCTGTTTTCAACGACTTGTCACTGACATATTTTGATGCTTCAAGGGCAACACCGTCCGGTGCAAGAAACTATGCCTTTGACCCAAGACTTCATTCTCATACCTATGTTGAGGTGCTTCTTGTGGTAAAGGGTAAGAGTAAAATTGTGTCGGTGGCACAGGGACTTACCGTTTCGGCACCTTATATAGTAGTTTATCCTGCGGGTGTGCCGCACATTCAGATAAACCATATGGTGGAAGGCTATGAAAGATGCCTGCTTGCCTGCTATGATGACATTCTTGAAAGAAACGGCTGCGGTCATATGCTGGATAACACAGGGGTTTATGCCTTCGGTGTAGACGAGCACTCGGCTAAAGTGTTTGTGGCACTTTTTCAGCTCATTCTTGCAATTGGAAATGAACAGGGCGGGGAATATGACAAGCTTCTCGGAAGAATGTTTGCACTGCTCTCTAAAATAAGCACAAGCTCTGTGCATATCCATGAGGACGGCGAGCCGATTTATGAAAAAGCCTATATGTCAACCTTGCTTTCATACATTGTAGACCACTATAATGAAAAGCTTTCGCTGACAAGCCTTGCGTCCACGTTTTATATAAGCAGAACAAAGCTTGCACGTGACTTCAATAATATTATGAAAATGTCTGTAGGCGATTACGTTATGGGCGTAAGACTACGTAAGGCACAGGAAAAGCTGCTTAAAGGTGTGTCAGTAGCAGAAACTGCAAAGAAATGCGGCTTTGTTTCCACAAGCTACTTTGTACAGATGTTTAAAAAGCACTACAATAAAACTCCGTTGCATTATGTAAAGCAAGGCTATAAAGGACTACCCAATTTTACATTTATGCTTGATGAGGCACTTGTAGACTCAGAATCAATAAAACGCACAAATGAAATGAATCAGGAGAAAAACACATGAAAAAGTTTTTATTGGGCACTTTTGCCGCTGCAACTCTTGCATTCTCAATGAATGTGGGCGCAGCAACGGCATTTGCAAAGGTGCATGACTACACTGCAACTACATTTACGGATGTAAATGAAACAGCATGGTATGCATCGGAAATTCAGAATGCCTATGAGCTTGGCTTTATGAACGGTACAAGCGACACGCAGATGTCACCCGACGGCACCGTTACCGTGGCACAGGCGGTTACAATTGCTTCCCGTGCAAACGCTGTTTATAACGGCAGAAGTGCAGAGCTTGAAACGGCAACAGGCACAAAGTGGTATGATGTTTACCTTGATTATGCTGAAAAGTACGGCATTATCAACAAGGCAGACTTCAACAGCTTCGACAGAGCCGCAAGAAGATATGAGGTTGCACTCATGTTCAGTAAGGCTCTTCCCGAAAGCCATTATGCAGCAAAGAATGACGTAACAAGCATTCCCGACGTTTACCCCGAGGATGAATTTTATGATGAAATCCTTAGGCTCTACAAAGCAGGCGTTGTAATGGGAAGTGACGATTACGGTACATTCTACCCCAACAACTCTATTAAGAGAAGCGAAATTGCAGCAATTATCAACAGAGCTGCACTTCCCGAAAGCAGAAAGTCGGGAACACTTCTTCCTTACACCGTAGACAGAATGGATCAGGCAGTACTTCTTATTGATGACCTTACCGCTATCACACACAGCCGTAAGGACGACATGGGCGGCACTGATCTTAACCACGCTTGGAACGTTGATGACAGAGGCAATCCCACTCTTAATAAGAATGCAGTCTATAACGGCTCATTCAGTGATATGAAGGATGACTCACTTGTTGCAGTACGCCGTTATATCACACCCGTAACAGACCAGCACGTTGTTCTTGAAACAAGAATTTCCCTGTCTGATGCAGGCGACGGATTCTCTGTTTATCTTTCAAGCCCCGATAAAAAGCCGGTTGTAGGCTTTGTTTCCGAAAACGGCTACTGGGGAGTTCTCGGCAAGACAAACACAATGTCAAAGATAGCTTATGTAGACGGCATCAATGACTTTAAGCTTGATATGGACCTTGCAGGAAAGACGGCAACTCTCTTTGTTAACGGTGAACTTGCCGTAACAGGCGAAATCGGCGACTTTGACTGCCTTAATGAGATTAACTTCTCAACAAGCGATGAAGGCAAGATGTCCTTTGGCTTTGTTACAACACGTCTTTACATGAACTATAATCTGTTCGACTCCTTCCGCTGGGAAGCATTTGAAAAAGCTCCTTACGGCTATAAGACAGAGGGCAATGTTCTTGTAAAGACCAAGACAACAGGTGACTTTGACCCGCAGTCGGTTCAGATGGACGGTGCTTCTTCTGCTTCCAAGAGCTTTGAAGCAATGAAGGACGGCTTTGTTGTTGAAGCATATGTTCTTCCCGTAAGCGATACAAACAAAGCTTGCGTTGAACTTAAGAACGGCGCAGAAACCGTTGTTAAGATTGACATGGAAAACGGCGTTTACTCTGTGGGCGGTCAGAAAATCTGGCAGTACCACGGCGACATCTGGCAGATTATCAGAGTTGAAAAAAGCTCCGACGGCAAGGCGATAGTTCGACTTTGCGGTAAGGATGCTTACGAATTTGACTACAACGGTGCAGTTGACTCCATTACAATCACAAACGAAGGCACAGAGCTTTGGTTTGACGATGTAAAGGCATATAATACATACGACTTTGTTGACTATGTATCACAGCCTGTAGCCGTTAATGAAATGGACGACTATATCCTCACCATGAGCGTATGCTCACTGTGGCATGAGGGTACCCACTACGGCTGGGACTTTGTAGCTCCCTACGATGAGCTTATTCCCATAATGGGCTTCTATGATGAAGGTCTTGTAGAAACAGCCGACTGGGAAATCAAGTACATGGTTGAACACGGTATTGACGCATTCCAGCCTTGCTGGTACGCAGGTACAAGCTCTACCGATAACCCCATGAAGATTGCAAGAAATAATCAGTATGCTATCCATGACGGTTACTTCAATGCAAAGTATAAGGACATGCTTGATATCTGTATAATGTGGGAAAACCAGGGCTTTACAGCAGGTCTTACAAAGGAAAAGTTCCAAAAGCTTCTCTGGAATTACTGGGTAGACTACTACTTCACAGATCCTAACTACCTTACAATTGATAACAAGGCGTTCTTTACTATCTATAGAATGGACGTGTTCCTCAGCTGCTTTACCTCCGGTGAAGAAGCAATGGAAGTTCTCAACTTCATGAGAGAGGACATCAAGAACTACGGCTACGATGATATTATCATCACATTTAACTGCTACAGCGATAATGCTAACAAATATGACACTACAGCAAGGGATGCAGGTCTTAAATTTGACGGCTATGTTCCTTATCACTGGGGTATAAACGCTCACGATCCCGAATTTGTTAAGAATCAGCATAATATGGGTTACACAGGTAAGGGCGATAACTTCATCGTACCCTGTGCTTCCACAGGCAGAAACATCATCGGCTGGGAACAGACAAGAAGTCCCATAGCAACACACGAACAGCACGTTGAAGTTCTTGAATTTATCAAGAATGACTACCTCAAGAGAGCAGAAGCAGACTTCGGCGAAGGCTCATGGCAGTCAAAGGTGGTATTCTTCGGTACATGGAACGAATACGCAGAAGGTCACTGGATTGCACCCACAGGACGTAACGGCAACGGTCCTTACTTCGATTATCCTTCCGCTTGGGCAAATGTATTTGCAGGAGTAGACACTTCAGTTTATGACATTGTACCCACAGCAGGTCAAAAAGCAAGAATTGCTTATATGTATCCCGCAGTTGAAGTGCCGATAAGAGCATGGCTCTTAGAGAGCGACGGCGAGGAAGCTCCCACAGAGGAAGAAATTCCCACAACCGTTGTTGCAAAGATTGACTTTAACAACGCAGATGACGGGGCTCTCTTTACCTTCACAAGAACAGACTCTCACACCTTTGCAGACGGCAAGGTTACTATTGTTGCAGAAAGTGAAGAAACCAAGGGCGACAGTATCATGAGAACAGATAAGTTCAAGGATATTGATACAAGCAAGGTTGATGCACTTCATATCAGAATGAAGGCGACAGCTACCTCAAATGTTACTATCTATCCCACCTTTGACTATGATGCGGCTCACACTGCAGCAAAGAGCATGAAGGCTAAGTATACAACACCCGGCGAATGGCAGGATATTTATATTGACCTTCGTGAATCTCCCTTCTGGCAGGGTAAGCTCAGTAACCTGCGTCTTAACCTCTTTAACGGTGCTTACGGTACTTATGAGTGCGACACTATTGAGCTTATGACCTACGGCGACAAGTCAAATGCAGAAACAGATGTATACGGCATTTTTGTTGACGGCGTAAAGCTTGACATCAGCAAGGGTTATATTAACGATGACGGCAGCGAAGTTTACCTTGCGGCACTTCCCGTTCAGGGCTTCTATGCTTGCACAAACATCTATCACGAATGGCACCGCTTTGACGGCGAAGGCAAGCTTTACCTTAAGGCAGGCAACGGTGCAAATGTTAATGAAATCGTATTCACCGTCGGCTCAAAGACAGCACTTGTTAACGGCACAGAAAAGACACTTGCAAAGGAATTCTATCTCTACGATGCAATTCCCGTGCTTCCCTTAAAGTTTGTATATGACAATTTGGGTATTA
>JAZNIM010000031.1:0-6372 GCA_045577475.1 Eubacteriales bacterium
GTATCCCCATTTAAGGTTTCGGATGAGAAAAACGCTACCGACCGTCAGCGTTTTGAAATGGCATATCTTTGCTTTTCAAAACTTATGGATGAGTACGGTTACAACATTGAGGTATCCGACATGGAACAGGTGCGTGAAGGAATAAGTTATACGTTTCTTACCGTAAGAGAGCTAAAGGAGCTTTATCCAAAGGACGAAATAATAATGTACGTCGGAAGCGACATGTTTTTAAGTCTTGAAAAGTGGAAAAACGCCGAGGAAATATTTTCTTCCTGCAAAATTTATACAAGATGCCGTGAAAACGGTGAAATGCAGCAAATGGTACGGGGCAAGAAAAAATATGAACAGCTTTACGGTGCTAATATAGTTCTTTCTGACGACAAGGAAGTTATCGTTTCCAGCACTCAGGTAAGAAATGAGGTTTCGGCTAAAAATCTTTCAAATTACAAAAATCTGTTGACTGATGAGGTTTTTAGGTATATAATAAACGATAGGCTTTATTTTCAGGAGTAATATGAAAAGTAATCGTTTTACGCATACTCCCACATCTTGGGAAACTGTTTTTGAGGCTCGCACAAGGCTTTGTGAATTCATTTCAGGTCACAGACTTGCTCATACTCTTTCGGTGGAAAAAGAGGCTCTTGACATGGCTAAAAAGCTCTTTCCTGCTTTGGGAATAAGCGATGACTATTTGTCCGATGTGAGCTGCAGTGCGCTTCTTCATGATTTGACAAAGCACTATGATTTACAAGGTCAGCTTGAGCTTTGTGAAAAATACTCTATTGATATTGATGAGTCTTCCGAAAAGTCATCTGCAATTCTTCACTCAAAGACGGCAGCTTTTCTTGCAAAAGAACTTTTTAACATCAACGACTGTGTATTCAATGCAATTTACTGCCATACCGTTGGCGGTGATGAAATGGATATTATTGCAAAAATAATTTTTCTTGCTGACTACATTGAGCCTACAAGAGATGCCGATGCCTGCAAGGCGGTCAGGAATATGTTTTACGCAGGAATTTCTGAAAATCCGAATAATCCGGAGGTTGTTCTTGACAGTTGCATCATAAAATCCATTGACTACACACTTAAATATTTAGTTGACAAAAACTCCACCATTCACATTCAGACAGTAAGGACACGAAACCGTATTCTGGCAGCGACGCACTGATTAAAGCGTAAAGGAATGTTGTTATGAATAATAATGAATTTCAAAATCTTAACGAAAAAGAGTTTATGCGTAACCGCAAGAAAAGAAAAAGTCATGAGCGGATTAACGCAAAAAAAACTATAAAAAAGCCTGCTACGCGGCGTTCATCCAAAAACTCATCCGGTAAGCAAGGAAAAAAACACGCAACGGCAATTATTGTTTCGTCGGTTCTGACTTCAATATTTCTGACCTTTGCAGTGCTTCTGATTTTTGTTGATTCTTTCAGAGCACTTGCCCTCAGGCACGTTCTTATGAGTCTTTCTTACGGCAGTGATCCGAAGAACACTCACATCTCCGACAATTCAATGTCAGACGGCATATCCGAAACAATCATTTCAATTGACGGTGAAAAAGGTAGGCTGCACAAGGATGTTTATACCTTTCTTGCCACAGGTACTGACTTTGGCGGAAATCTGACGGATGTTATCATGGTTGCAAAGCTTGATGCATCCTCCAACAAGGTTGACATACTTCAGATTCCCAGAGACACCTATGTTAAACTCAGCGGCAAGCTGATAATTGACGACAACGGCAATATTTCTCCTGACAACTTCTCCTCTTCGGGATATGAAACAAAAGCAAACGCCGTTTTTTCATCAGGTAAGAATCTTGCAAGAACACCTTTAAATAATCTGATTGGCGAAGCAAAGGGACAAAGCGTATCAAAAATTAAATCTCTGTGTGAGGACAAAAAATACTCATACCTCGGCGTGACTCAGCCACAGATAACAAAATATCTCAACGAAAAAGACAATACAAAGAAGCAGGAGCTTTTTGCCGCAATGCAAAAGAATTTCGGCATAAAGTATCTTTCAACATTTATTTACTACAGCTACGGTATTCCCATTGACTATCATGCTCAGGTCAATACCTCAGGCTTCAGAAACATTGTTGATGCCGTGGGCGGTGTTGATTTATATGTTCCTCAAAACATGTATCACAACGACCCTACACAAAATCTTTATATTAATCTTAAAGAAGGCTATCAGCATCTTGACGGCAACAAGGCTGAACAGTTTGTCCGTTTCAGAGGCTACAGACTTGGCGACATTGACAGAATTGATGCACAGAAAAGCTTTGTGAATGCGTTTCTTGACAAGCTTTTCTCCCCTGCTATTATTACAAATATTTCTAAAATTACTGCCGAGGTTCAGAAAAACCTGTTTACAAACCTCACTTTACAGGAAACGGCAGACTTTGGTCTTGTTGTACTGGACATGGATTTATCGGAAGGCTTTTCAATGATTACCCTTCCCGGTGCTCCGGTGGATGTTACCCGCGCAGGTCAGTGGGTTTCCTATTACTCCGCCGACAAGCAGGAAGTTATGGAGCTTGTAAACGAAAGCTTCAACAAATATGACACCGACCTTCCTGAAGAAATGTTCGGTCTTCATGAGTTGAAGAACACAGGTGCTCCTGTTGACAAAACCGTAAATGATAACGACACAAAAGCACCTGAGGATAAAGCAGATTCAAAACCTGAGGACACGCAAAAGCCCGAGGACGATGATTCGGACGAAAAAACCTCTGACAGCAAAACTCAAAAGCCCGATGATGATTCGGACAGCAAATCCGACACCGATGACGGCAAAGACGAGGAGAATTCGGATAATACTTCTTACGAGGATGACAAAAAAGCAGATTCAAAGCAAGACGGTTCAAAAAGCGATGACACAACTGCATCATCAGATGACAAAAAGAAAAACGATGATCCCAAGACTTCCGATGATACAAAAAAGGATGACAGGGATAACAACTCCGATTCCGCGGACAGCGCTCCTTCAAAGCCTTCCGAAAACGATGACGGCAATGACAATGAACCTGAAGAAGCACCCGAAACGCAGCCTCATGAGCCTGTATCGGACGAGGACACAAAGCCTTCCGTTCCCGATGGGGCAGACACCGAACCCGAACCTGAAGCAGAACGAGCTGCTGCATAGCATATGAAAGGAAAGAATAAATGCACGACGAAACAAAAGCAAAGGAAATTGCACTAAAGGCTGCAAAAATCCTTGATTCAAAAAAAGCAAAAGATATAAAGATTCTATATGTTAACAAGCAAACAATTATCGCTGACTACTTTGTAATTGCACAGGGTTCTTCAAGAACTCAGGTAAATGCACTGGCTGACGAGGTTGAATACAAGCTCGGTCTTGAAGGCATTGATCCTGCAAAGGTTGAGGGCAGAGGTCAGGGCACTTGGGTTTTGCTTGACTACGACAGCGTTCTTATACACGTTTTCAATCCCGAATCCAGAAGCTTTTACAATCTTGAAAAGCTTTGGGCTGAAGGAGAGGAACTTGAGTTTGAAGCTACCGAAGACTAATTAAGTTTATAATAATTTTAATATAAAAAGGTTGGATACAAATGAAGTACGATTTCAAAGCCATTGAAGGTAAATGGCAAAAACAGTGGGAGCAAAAGGGTGCGTTCCATGCCAAGAACGACTACAGCCTTCCCAAATACTATGCCCTTGTAGAATTCCCCTACCCTTCGGGACAGGGTCTGCATGTAGGACATCCCCGTTCTTACACCGCTCTTGACATCGTTACAAGAAAAAAGAGAATGCAGGGCTACAACGTTCTTTATCCTATGGGTTGGGACGCTTTCGGTCTTCCTACCGAAAACTTTGCCATAAAGAACAAGATTCATCCCAAAATAGTTACCGAAAACAATGTTGCACGCTTTAAGAGTCAGCTTATGTCATTAGGTCTTGCTTTTGACTGGTCAAGAGAAATCAACACAACAGACGAAGGCTACTACAAGTGGACTCAGTGGATTTTCTTACAGCTCTTTAAAAAAGGTCTTGCTTACAAGTCAAAAATGGCTGTTAACTGGTGTACAAGCTGTAAGTGTGTACTTGCAAACGAGGAGGTTGTAAACGGCGTTTGCGAAAGATGCGGCAGCGAGGTTATCAGACGTGAAAAGAGTCAGTGGATGCTCAAGATTACAGAGTATGCACAGCGTCTTATTGACGACCTTGACCTTGTTGATTTTATCGACAGAGTAAAGGTACAGCAGACAAACTGGATTGGCAGAAGCGAGGGTGCTGAGGTTGATTTTGAAACCACACTCGGCGACCTTCTCACCGTCTACACCACCCGTCCCGACACACTTTTCGGTGCAACCTACATGGTTATCTCTCCAGAACACCCAATTATTGAAAAGTGGGCGGACAAGATTGAAAACCTTGACGAGGTTAAGGCTTATCAGGTTGAAGCAAGCAAAAAGAGTGATTTTGAAAGAACCGAGCTTGCCGACAAGAAGGAAAAAACAGGTGTTGAACTCAAAGGAGTTCGTGCCATCAATCCCGTAAACGGCAAGGATATTCCCATATTCATTTCCGACTACGTGCTTATCACATACGGTACAGGTGCGATTATGGCTGTTCCCGCACACGATACACGTGACTGGGATTTTGCAAAGAAGTTTAATCTTCCAATTATCGAGGTAGTTGCAGGCGGTAACGTTCAGGAAGAAGCATTTACCGATGTTGCAACAGGCAAGATGGTAAACTCAGGCTTCCTTGACGGACTTGAAGTAGCAGAAGCTAAAGTTAAGATTACGGAATTTCTTACTGAGCAGAAGAAGGGTCACAAGAAGGTTAACTACAAGCTCCGTGACTGGGTATTTTCAAGACAGCGTTACTGGGGTGAGCCTATTCCCCTTGTAAATTGCGAAAAGTGCGGCTGGGTTGCTGTTCCTGAAGACCAACTTCCTCTTACACTTCCCGAAGTTCCTTCCTATGAGCCCGGTGCTGATGGCGAAAGTCCTCTTGCTTCACTTGACGAGTGGGTTAACACCACATGTCCCTGCTGCGGCGGCAAGGCTGAAAGAGAAACAGACACTATGCCTCAGTGGGCAGGTTCTTCATGGTACTTCCTCAGATATTGCGACCCGAATAATACAGAAGCTCTTGCTTCCAAGGAAGCACTCAAATACTGGATGCCTGTTGACTGGTACAACGGCGGTATGGAGCACACCACCCTTCACCTGCTCTACTCACGTTTCTGGTCCAAGTTCCTGTATGACGAAGGCATTCTCTCAAATCCCGAGCCTTATGCAAAGCGTACCAGCCACGGTATGATTTTAGGTGAAAACGGCGAAAAGATGTCTAAGTCAAGAGGCAACGTAGTAAATCCCGATGACATCATCAACGAGTACGGTGCTGACACAATGCGTCTGTATGAAATGTTTATCGGCGACTTTGAAAAGGCTGCTCCCTGGTCAAGTCAGGGTATCAAGGGCTGCAAGAGATTCCTTGACAGATATGCAGCTATGTGCGACCTTGCAAAGGGAAGCGGCGTAACAGAAAATCTTGAATCAGCCTTCCACAAGACAATAAAGAAGGTTACCGAGGACATTGACAACCTCAAGGCAAACACAGCTATTGCAGCTCTTATGGCACTTATCAATGACATTTACGATGCAGGCACGCTCACTATGGATGAGCTTAACATCTTCACACGTCTTCTCTGCCCCTTTGCTCCTCACATTGCCGAGGAGGTTTGGGAAAGCATCCTTCACGAGAACGGCTTCTGCTCACTTGCAAAGTGGCCCGAGTATGACGAAAGCAAGACTGTTGACTCAACCGTTGAAATCGCAGTTCAGATTTGCGGCAAGCTCAAGGGAACAATTTGCCTTGCTGCCGACTGTGACAAGGACACTGCTCTTAATGCCGTTAAGTCGGATGAAAGATTTGCAAAGCTTATTGATGGCAAGACCATCGTAAAGGAAATAGTTGTTCCCGGAAGACTTATTAACATAGTTGTAAGATAATCGAACAATTTCACCAATATTTGCAAGTAATTTAACGAAAGGTTCACAAAATTATTTGCATAACTATTGACACAGCGGTTTTGTTGTTGTATAATATGTAAGGTACAAAAAAATTCTCTTTGCCAAAAGCGGAGGGAGGGGAAATTTATGGCAGAAATTAAAATCAAGGACAATGAATCTCTTGACAGTGCACTCAGAAGATTTAAGAGACAGTGTGCAAGAAGCGGTGTACTCACAGAGCTCCGCAAGAGAGAGCATTACGAAAAGCCCAGCGTTAAGCGTAAGAAGAAGTCCGAAGCTGCTCGTAAGCGCAAGTTTAAGTAAGAGCTTCTGACAGTGGGCTTGGTTTTCCACGGAAAAATGAAAGAGACGGTAGTTTGACT
>JAZNIM010000032.1:0-26233 GCA_045577475.1 Eubacteriales bacterium
CTACGATCCGACTTGAAAAGACAGCGATGACCTTTATAAACACGGTTATTGTGTTTGTATGTTCAAATCGGGTGAGGAACAAGTCAATATGGCTTCAAAGGAAGAATTCGATTATATGCGTGACAAATACGGTATTCGTCCTTGGGCAGGTGCCTGCGTTATGGATGAAAAAACCGTTGATATGGCAATTGAAAGAGGAGCCGAGCTTATAACAACAAATTATCCCGATGTCGTTCTTGATATCTTGCGTAAAAAAGGGTATCACAAATAAAAATTGAATAAATGTAAAAAACGGTTGAATTTGGTATGTGTTTGTGTTAAAATATACTGAAATCAGCCGTTTTCGGCTTTTGTAAGGAGAAAAAATATGCAGACACTGTCATGGATTTTAAGTACCGGGGCGATATTTTTTGACATCGCCGCATCATTGACCAAGGGCGACAAGAATATGCTGAAAATTCTCGCATTTATACTTCTGAGCAATCTTTCAATAGCAATAAGCTACGTGCTCAACTTTTTCATAAGGGGCGACGGTCTTAACGGGTCGTTCTCCTGCTTTCTGGGAGCGGCAATATGCCTTGTGAACTTCTTTTTCAATAAGAAGAAAAAGCCTATACCCCTGTGGCTGTCGGGAATATATGCGGTGTGCTTTATAGCAGTAAATTTTGTTACCGAGGTTACATGGACTACAGCCATAGCAATTGCTGCCTGCCTTACCTTTGTAATGAGCGTAATTCAGGACAACGGCAGAATGTTCAGAGTCTGGACGCTGTCAAACTGCATTCTCTGGTGTACCTATGATATTGCGGCACAGGCTTATCAGAGCCTTTTTACCCATGCGGTGCTGACACTTTTCTTTATCGCAGGTATAATTATACATGACAGAAAGCCAAAGGCTGAAAAATAAGATAACCGTGGTGAACAATCAATAATTCGGAGGAACTTAAAATGAGCATTTCAATTGAAAACTTCATGGTAAGACAAAAAATGGGTGAAAAACAAGCACTCAGAGCAATAAAGGATGCAGGCTTTGACTGTGTTGACTACTCTTTTTACTGGTCGGAGGAATACCACGTACTTGACGATAACTATGTGGAATATGCCAAGGATTTGAGAAAATATATGGACGAAATCGGTCTTGTGTGCAATCAGACTCATGCAACCTTTGATTTTCAGCCTCATATGGAAATGAGCATGTCCTGCAAGGAATACAGAGATACCGTGAGAAGCATTGAGTCATCGGGTATTTTAGGTGCAAAATGCGTTGTAGTCCATGCACTGAAAAATGCCCATTGCGATGATGAAGAATACCTTGAAATCAACAGGAAATTTTACAAGAGCCTTGAAGAGGTTGCAAAGAAAAGCGGAGTAAAAATAGGCGTTGAAAACCTGTTTTACTACGACAAAAAATGCGAGTGTCACAGAGGCTCCTTCGGAAACCCTAAGATGCTGTCTGCGTTTGTAAAGGAAATGGGAACGGATAACTTCTGTGCCTGCATAGATTTGGGACATGCTTCTCTTGTAGGCTATGAACCCCATGATTTTATTGACGGCATGGACAAGGGACTTATCGAGGCACTTCACGTTCAGGATAACGACTATCACGGCGACAGACATATTCCTCCGTATCATGGCAAATTTGATTGGGAAAAGATTGCCGAGAGCCTGAAGAATTACGGATATAAGGGTGAAATAAACTTTGAGGTGTTCTGGTATCTTTCAAATTACCCCAAAGAGCTTTTGCCGTCGGCACTTAAGCACGTTGCAAATATAGGACGTTATCTTGAAAAAAAGATTGGATTAAACTAATGAGTTACTCTTACTTACACAAATTCGACAAGCCGAAAATCAATGCTGACTGCGGTTTTTATGTGTCTTTTTCTGCAAAAGCCCAAGTTTGTTCACCTGTTGAAGTTTCAGTCTGTTGTGAAAACGAAAAAAATGTGACAATGCGTTATTTTGTGCCTGTGCAACACACAAGAATCTGCCTTTTGATAACGGGGGATATCCCGAAAAGTATAGAGTTTGTGTCGGATTACCAAATTGAGTTGCGTGATATTCGCCTTGAAGAATGTCATGAAGCGGATGCCGAAAAAGCATCTTTAAAAACAGGCATGTTTTTACTCGAAGACTTTGAAAAGATCACACTTGACGAAAACGGCGGTATCGGTATCGGTCCTTGCTGTGACATGGTTCTGCATGAAAATCTGCTTTTCACCATCGGCGGTGGCAGACTTACCTGTGTTGACATCGAAGATATTGAAAATCCCCAAATTTTGTCATACCTTGCAATAAATGCACCTCTTCGTCAGATTGCACTTCATCCCGACGGCAAGCACGTTGTTATCACCTGCCGCCAGAACGGCATGTGCATTATTGATGTGACAAATCCGAAAAACATGGTTCTTCGTACAAAGTACGACACCATTGAATTGGCAACGGGTATTGTCACCGAAGGCGATTATGCCTTTGTTTCCTGTAGACACTTCGGAGTTGAAATCATTGATATATCCGACGTGAACAATCCTCGTCATGTGGGCATTGCAAGATGCGGCGAAGCACAGTCCTGCAAAATTCATAACGGAATACTGTATGCAGGTGTCTGGGGCGGATGCAGAGTTGACATCATCGATGTAAGAAACCCTGCAAATCCCGTTCACCTTTCAAAAGCAATCCTCAACGGAAAAGGCGACGGTCTTTCCGTCTGCACCTTTGACGGCAAAACATATCTTTATGCCGCAACAGGACAGCACAGCCAAAACGTCCCCGTTGAAACGGCATTCAATGATCCGAGATACGGTCAGGGTAACGGACTTGACATATTTGATGTGACAGACCCGAAAAATCCACTGTGGCTGTCCACAAGTAAAATTGACGGCAGATTTTACTGTCCTGCCAATGACTATTGGGAAGCAGAAATTTCAAAAGCACCGAACGGCAGACTTTATGCATATTTTGTCAACAGTCATAACGGAGTTTACGTCCTGGACATAACAGACCCAAAGGCAGTAAAGCGACTTATGAATATCGATATAGTTGTACCCAAAACATCTGCGCGTTTCAGAGTGTGGACACATCCCGTCCGTGCCGTACTTTATCCATACAACCAAAGAGAATATACCAAAGATGTTATCGGCGCTGTTATCTGTCTTGACGGATATATGCTTATTGCAGGTGTTACAACAGATTTACACATATACAGAAATGATGCTCTTATTTTCAGAAACCTTGAAACAAGTTACAACGGTTTTGAAGAAAAAGGCTCATTCTATGACGAAAAACCTGAGGACATTGTGGCAAGCTACTTTTCGGCAAGTCAGGTTTACGCTGTATGCATACGTAATAATGAGCTTTTTGCCGCCATTGGTCAAAAAGGAATTGCCTGCCTTGATGCAGTAACACTTGAACAAAAATATGTTATGCCGACACAAGGAGTATGCTTTGATTGCTGTGTGTATAAAGATACCCTGTTTACCGCTGAAGGCGAAGGCGGAATGGGAATCTACGAAATAAAAAATGATACCCTTGTCGAAAAGGACAGATACATTTCGGAATACGGCGTTATAAAAAGCATAAAGCTTTCTCCCAAAGCAAAGTATGCTGTTATTCAAAGCAATACCCAGATGTGTCTAGTTTTACGTTTGTCCGACAAAGAAGTTGTGCACACCGTAAAAACCACAGGCGTAATGTATTTCAAGAATCTTTGCAGAAGTCTTGTTGATGGTCGCTATATGGGTGCTTGCGGATTCCATTGCGAAACATATTGGTTTGATTTTGGCAAAGAGGATGAACTTGACATTCCCGTTCTTCTAACAAACAGCGGCAAAAACATGACCTTCCTGATAAGTCTTGTTTCAATGGCAGGCGGTTATGATGCCTGCGATAAATATGCTGTGGGGATATGCGGTAATGGAGAATATGTTATATACAATCCATCAAAGCCTTGTTCAAGCTATGAAAACATGAAGCCTTTAATAAGAAAAGCAAATACTTGTTTTGACGGCAAGCCTTCAATCTGCAAAGACAAAATAGTTATTACCGACCGTATTGAAGGAAGAATTTATATCGGGCACATTTCCGATGACCTTCAGATCACCGTAGACAAAAAAATATGTGTCAAAGGAAATCCCGATGTTGCACTTGTAAAGGATAACAGTCTGTATGTTCCTTTAGGTTATGAAGGACTTATCAGAATAGTATTATAATAATAAAGAAGGTACAGCACCGTAATGATGCCGTACCTTTTGCTTTTCAATATTTAATTGTTAAGCTGCGGAACAAAAACCTCGCCCTCAGGCTGTTTGTTGTCAAGAAGAAGCCTGTATTCGCTGATGCCCGTATTTTTACCTTCAAGGGTTACGGTCATGAGCTGAGTTTTGGAATTCGGAACATTAAGGGAAATCTTGTGTCCTCGAATGTTCTTGCCGTTACCCGTTGCTTCTGCATTCCATGTCATGATATGCTTTTTGCAGCCGTCTACCGTAAAGTAAACTTCTATTGTGTCGCTGACAGAGTCGGTTGTGTCGTTGAGAAGCCAAAGCTCGCCTTCAATAACGCTGTTGGGCTTGAAGTCAAAGCGGTAAAATCTCATTGAGGGCATAACGGGACGGAGTGCATCCTTGATAGCATAGTAGCAAGGCTTTGGGGTTGAGGGGTACTCAAGAAGATTGTTGCCTGCGGCAGTTTTCCAAGGCTCGTTGTAGTCCCAGTTGATTGCCATGGAGCAGTATGGCTGCTGACGTCTTGCTTCCTCGAAAATGCACTTGTAGCCTTCGCACTGAAGTTCCTGGCTTATTGTTACATAATCGGATATTGAATTCTGCTTTCCGAAATACATCGTAAGAGCATCAAAGTTGCACCAGCTGCTGATTTGCCATGCCTTGAAGCCGTGGTGTATCACCCAGGGAGAGTCGTTGTCGGCAACGGGATTGTTCAGCGTTTTTTCGTCAAAAATGGATGAAAGCTGTTCCATGGAAGCAATTGAAGGCACGCCGAATTCGGTGTAAGCCGTGTTGTTGCTGTTTCGGAATATTTCAAATACACTGCGTCCTGTGTTGCTTTCGTAGAAATAGTAACCGCCGTGAGCCATGCCGACTAATGGAGAGGTCATGATGTAAGGCTTGGAAAAGTCTTCCTCGTAGCTGATTTTGTTAAGTAATCTCAAGGCATGTGACTGGTCGGTCATCTTTGACCAGCTGTTGAAAAGCTCGTTACCTCCGCACCATAAAACGTGGCAGGCATGACGGCGAACTCTTTTTACAATTGCTCTTGCTTCGCTTTCAAGCACCTTTAAATACTCGGGTGTTCCTTTGTAGTTGTTGCAGGCAAGGGGAAATTCCTGCCAAACCATAATGCCGTATTCGTCGCAGGCATCAAAGAATGCCTCCTTGTCGATTATTGCACCGCCCCAACAACGGAAGATGTTCATGTTTGCATCCTTTGCAAGCTTTACCTGACCGTAATAGGTGTCGCTTGTGATAGTTCCCGTAAACACCTCGGGATTTACCCAGTTTGAGCCTTTTGCAAAGATGTGCCGTCCGTTAAGCTCGATTGTTGCAGGTGCATCGTTTCGTCCCTTGGGGAAGGGAATACTCTTGTACCATGCATTCTCTGCCATGACAAGACGTACCTTCCTGAAGCCTACTCGTCCCGATTTTTCGCAGTCGCCGCATGTAACTTTCCATGTGTAGAGATAAGGCACACCCTGACCGTTGCACCACCACAGATTCACATTGTCAAGAGTAAAGTCGCAAGCTGTTCCGCTGTAAACCACCTTGCCGTCAGCATCACAAAGTGTGATGACAGCCTGCTTTTCACATTCAATTTCAAAGTGAACGTCAGCACTTGTAAGACTGGAATTTAAGGTGTAGCTGACTTCAACATCGCCGATATAGTTTTCGTTTCTTGTTTCAATGTAGGTTTCGTTCCATAAACCCGATACCAAAACTCTCGGATGCCAGTCCCAGCCGTATTCAACCGCAGGCTTGCAGGATTGGTCAGCCTGGTCACGGTTTGCAGGAGCACCCTCACGCTTGGGGTGGGGATATATGTGTACTTCAAGAGTAGAGCCTGTGTGTACCTTGTCTGTAATGTCAATTTCAACACGGCTGAACATACCCTCGTGATATAACAGCTTTTCTCCGTCAAGGATGACATCGTACTGATATTCGATACCTTCCGTTACAAAGAATACCTTTTCACCGCTCTTAGCACTGTAGTCAAGTGTTGTGATGTATGACCAGTGTAAATCCTCGATGTCAATATACTTTAAGCAATTGTTCATGTAGTTGATGTCGCCCCAGCTCATGTGTGCGGCATAGTCCTTCTGGATGTTGCCGGGAACTGTTACGGGAAATAAATCTCCCTTTACGCTGTTTTCGATGGCACAGCCTTGCCAGTTCTGATAGAATTTCATGTTTTTCCTCCTGTCGTTTGCTATAGGTTTATTTTATACTTTTAATCAAGCTGTGTCAATAGGTTATTCTCTGCATTCAGTAGAAAATAAAAAAACTCTTGACAAATCCAAAATTACATGATAATATTTAATCATAACCGTGATATATCACAAGAAATATCACTGCAAGGAGAGAAGAATATGTTATCGGTAGATGTTTATTCAGCATTGCTTGAAAAACTGCTGTCACGTGAGCTTGTTCCGGGACAGATTATCAACAGAAGGGATATTGCAAGTCAGCTCGGAACGAGCACAGCCCCTGTACTTGAAGCCATGAAGCAGCTTGAGCATGAAGGGTACATAGAAACAATTCCCCGTAAGGGAACGCAGGTAAAGCTCATAGACGAAAACGATGTAATCGGAAGCTATATTACCCGTATCGGCATTGAAGGCATGGCGGTAAGAATGGGGTATACCTTGGGAAATATCCAAAAAAACGGGGAAAAACTCCGTGAGCTTGCGGCAAAGGCTGATGAAATGCGTAAAAGGTATGATGACCACATGGAAACCTGGAAGACAGATAACGAGTTTCACAGAGCACTTGTGGCAACATGCGGCAATGAAAAGCTGTGTGAGAGCTTTGAAAAAATGTCGCTGACAAACGTATTTTACAGAACGGGATATGTTTTTCACGGCGAAAAGAAATACGGCAGTCACGGAAAGCTCATTGAAAAGCTTCTTGACTCAAAATCGGCTTATGAGGTGGAAATACATATAAGAAACCACATTCTTGACGGCAAGGACGAAATCAAAAAGCTGCTTGCAATGTAAGACAGTAATCAATATAAGTACGAAAGGAAATAACCATGAACAAAATTTTACTTAAAGGCATTATGCCTGCACTTTTAACACCCTTTGACGAAAACGAAAAGCTCATTAAGCCTACCGTTAAAAAGCTTCTTGATTTTGAGTACTCAAGAGGAGCACACGGCTTTTATGTAGGCGGTGCAACGGGAGAAGGTCCTGTTCTTCCCAAAAACACAAGAATGGAGCTTTGCGAAACCGTAATGGAGGAAAACAATGACAGAGGCACAATAGTTCTCCATATAGGAGGTCCTAACTTCGGCGACGTGAAAGAGCTTGTAAAGCACGCAAATAATACCGGTGTGCATGCACTCTCCTCAATGGCACCAAATGCGTATTACGGTCACTCCGATAAAGAGCTTGTGCATTACTATAAGACAATCGCATCTTTAACCGATAAGCCTCTTATGGTGTACGTAACGCCCTTAATGCTCGGCAATAACATCGAAAAGGTATTCACAGAGCTTCTTGAGGTTGAAAACATCATTGGTCTGAAATTTACACTTCCCAACTATTACCTACTCGGCGAAATCAAAAAGATAAACGGCGGTAATATCAATGTTATCAACGGCCCTGACGAAATGCTACTTTGCGGTCTTTCCATGGGGGCCGACGGCGGTATCGGCTCAACCTATAACATCATGCCCGAAAGGTACGTTGCACTTTACGATGCCTTCAACAACGGGGACATTGCAAAGGCAAGGGAAATCCAGTACGGCATCAACAATATCATCAAGGTGCTTCTTACCTACGGTAACACCATGAATATAGCACAGAACTTAAAGAGTGCCTTCAGCATTATGGGCTTTGATATGGGTGTTTGCGAATATCCCACACTTCCTTACGATAAGGAGCAGACGATGGGACTTAAAGCGGCTCTCGAAAAGGCAGGATATGTTTTTGAGCCATAATTTGTTTAAAAGGAGAACGGCGCAGTGAAAAGTATGCTTTTTAAGATGCTGCTTGCTTTTGCAGTTTCGTCAACCCTCGCAATAAGCACAAATGCGGCATTTGAAAGAACAAATATCTATACCGACGGAATGTTTGCGGATGTTCCCGAAAATGCGTGGTATGCCTCGGAAATCAAAAGTGCATACGAGCTTGGCTTCATGAACGGAACGGGAAATGATACCATGTCACCTGACGGAACGATGACCGTGGCACAGGGTATTACCGTTGCAAGCCGAGTACATGCAATTTACAACAATAAAACAATCCCTGAAGCAAACGGCGGCAATTGGTACGATATGTACGTAAATTATGCCGTGGAAAACGGAATTTGCAATGCTGATACCTTTAACAGCCTTGACAGAAATATCAGAAGATATGAAATGGCTGTGCTGTTTGCAAATGCACTTCCCGAAAGCTATTATGCTATAAAGAATGACATTAAGGCAATACCCGATGTAAATGAAGCGGAAACGTATGCCGATGAGCTTCTTATGCTGTATAAGGCAGGGGTGCTTCTCGGAAGCGACGATTACGGCACTTTTCATCCAAATAACCCAATAAAAAGATGTGAGGCTGCGGCAATAATCAACCGAGCTGCCCTTCCCGAAAACAGACTGACGGGAGAACTTACACCCGTACCCGAATATAAGGAAGCCTTTTACCTCATTGACAACATAACAATGAACTATTCAAGAAACAATGAGCTAAGACTTGCCTCAGGCTGGAACGCCGATAACCGGAGCACAAGGTTTGCAGATACCTCAGGCTTCTTTAAGGGCAGTACACTCAGCGATGCCTATACTGACGGATATGTTGCAATCAACCGTAAGTTTGAAGTGCAATCTGAAGGGAATGTTTCACTCCGATCCAAAGCTCTGTTTTTGCAGAACGTAAACGGCTACAGAATGTACCTTGAAAACACCGATGGCAAGAATGTGTTTGAGGTGTTTACAAAGAACGGAACATTTCACGTAAAGACAGAAAATGGCAGTGTTGACACCAAAATAGCGCCTAAGCAGTCGGAAATACACGCTGTGAGAGCTGATTTTGACCTTGACACAAAAAAGGTTACGGTTGCAATTGATGAAGTAAAGTGTGCAGAGCTTGACCTTGGAGAATATAAGGACATCGTAAAAATTGTGTACTCTACCACAGTAGAGGATGCAATTACGGTTGAGCCGACCTTTACACAGCTTTACAAAAACTATCCCGTAAATGAGATTTTTGCCGAGAAAACACTTCCCTTTGACTGGACGGGTGATGCAAAAACCGCACATATGGGTGACTCGAGAGATAACTACAGCCTTATGCTTGATAAGCCGGGCAAAGTACAAAAGAGCTTTGATAAAATAAGCGGTAAGGTAGTATTTGAAAGCTATGTTTACCTTCCCGATAAGGACTCAGAAGCGTATGTTTCAATCAACAACGGCGTGGATGAAGCGGTTAAGGTCAATATTGATGGCTCTGTAATAAGCACCGACGGCATCGAGCATACCTTCAAAAACCACATATGGCAATGTATTCATGTTGAAGCGGATACAAGCACAGGCAAAGCAGATATTTACATAAACGGCAAATATAAAGGTGCTGTCTTGTTCACGGCAGACGGCTTTGACGGTGTGACCTTGGGGTATACTGAGCAAGGCAGTAACGGAAAAGTATATTTTGACGACGTTAAGGTGTATAACATCTA
The DNA here is from genome assembly GCA_045577475.1 of Eubacteriales bacterium. Lineage (GTDB taxonomy): Bacteria > Bacillota > Clostridia > Oscillospirales > CAG-382 > UMGS1387. Next base: position 9,903 of record JAZNIM010000032.1, read on the forward strand.
CGACTACGCCGATTACTGTCCCGTTCCGACACCTGCCCTCAGTGACGACCATACACTTATAATGTCCGTATGCTCGCTGTGGAGAGAGGGAACACATTACGGCTGGGACAGCATTTCGCCGTATGACGAATGCTCACCGTTTCTCGGATATTATGATGAAGGCATACCCGAAACGGCTGACTGGGAGATTAAAATGCTCACCGAACACGGCATGGATGCCATGCAGTACTGTTGGTATGCAAGCGACGTAAGCTTTACAAATCCCATAAAGCATCCAAGACTTGACTGGGCACTTCATGACGGCTACTTCTATGCAAAATACAGCGATATGCTGGACTTCTGCATCCTCTTTGAAAATCAGGGCTTTAAAAACGGTGCAAAGCTCAGCTTTGAGGACTTTAAAACATATGTCTGGGACTACTGGGTTGAATGGTATTTCAGGGATGACAGATACCTGCGGGTTGACAATAAAGCGGTGCTTCAGTGGTTCAGAAGCGACCTTATCTTCACAATGTTCGATGACCCGAAGACGGTTGTAGACTTTATGAAGGAGGATATAAAGAATTACGGTTATGACGGACTTATCCTTCTTGCACAGGGAACAAATCTGTCGGAAAGCACAGCACAAAGATATGCAAATATCGGCTTTGACGGCATAGGTGCATACGGCTGGGATGCAAATTCCAATGAGCCTTCATATCTGGCAACCGTAAACGGCATAAACCTGCAGATTACTCAGAAAATGCCTGAGTTTTCATACCTGCCTTGTGTTGCAACGGGAAGAAACATCATCGGCTGGGACAATGTGAGAACTGAAATGGCAACACCCATGCAGCATGCCGAGGTTCTTTCAGATTATAAGGCACTTCTTTCACAGCAGGCTTCCGTTAAGGGTGACGGCTGGGAGGATGAGCTTTTATACTTCAGTACATGGAATGAGTACGGCGAGGGACACTGGCTTGCACCGTCGGGACTCAACGGCTTCGGATATGCCGATGAGTGGAGAAACGCATTTACAAGTGCAGATACTGTTCACGATGACGTAACTCCCACAATAAATCAGAAGAACAGAATTACACACCTGTATAACGACTCACGCCAGCCGATAAGACCCTGGCTTGAAGTGGAACAACCCAAAGAGGATAATGAGGTTGTAATAAAGGAATACACCTTTAAGAGCGAAGCGGATATTGAAGGCTGGTCAGGCTCAAGAGTAAATATCAGCTATAAGGACGGCTGTATGCATGTTGAGTCCACACAGAATGACCCTATTCTCAGAACTCCCAAGGGACAGAAGATAAAGACTGACGATATCTTGAAAATACATGTAAGAGCAAAGGTGAGCGTGCCGGGTTCGGTTGACTGCTTCTTTACGACAGAGGCTGACAGTACCGAAAGCGGTTCTAAGGGCATGACATCAAGAACAGCAAAAGCAGCTGAATTTGTTGATATATTCTTTGATACCGCAACCTGTAATGCATGGGCAGGGACGGTGGATATGCTGAGATTTGACCTGATTAACGGTGCGGGAAGTTTTGATGTGGAATTTGTAAGACTTTTGGGTAAATCCGAGGAAAAGCTTGCCGGAAAGAAGAAAAATGCAGTCAAGGTTGACGGCATTGCCCTGGATATTCCCGAGTATTACAGAAGCTTTGACGGGGAAGAATACTATCTTGCAGTTGACCCTGCAACAGGCATTTTCACGGCAGCAAACATGTACCATGAATGGAATAGATTTGAGGGAACTCTGTATATTCTGACTCATAACGACAATGAATTTGTGTTCACCGAGGGCAGCGATAAAGCACTTGTCAACGGAGAGCAAAAGAGCCTTAAAAAGCCGTTTTATACCTATGACCACGTGCCTGTTGTACCAATGAGATTCTTGCTGTCACAGGCAGGCATTGAGTATGAGGAAAACGAAAACGGAATGCTTGACATTTCCGTTCGCGGTGTCAATTACGGTGATATTGCTGAGGAAAGAGTGGAAAATGAATACGGTTTTGATATTCCCGGAGATTTTGAAGGGTGGACGCCGAGAAACGCAGGTACTTCCTTTGAAAACGGTAATGTTGTTATCGTTCCGACACCAATTGCAGGCAAGATGTATTATGATGCTTTTCTTCTCAGAACGCTTTCTGATTTCAGAACAACGGATTACACATCGGTTGAGGTAAGACTTAAAGCAGAGCTTGCAGAGGGAAACGGTGATAATACCCTTTGTGTTTACTTTGCAACCTCAAATGAAACAAATCTTTCCGAGGACAAAACGGTGAAGCTGAAAGCAGGGGCGGGTGTACCCGACGAAAACGGATATTATATTTACACCTTTGACCTTGCTTCCCACAAAAAGTGGACAGGTGCGGGAACGCAGATAAGGCTTGATCTTACCTCAGGCACAGGTACTTTCTATATTGACTATATTAAGTTCGTCAAGGCAGAGGCTGCTGCGTCACAGGAATAGAATTGCTGCAAAATAATTTTTAGTGCGTTTGTTCTATAAAGAATTGTTTTTAATGTAAAAGAGCCGGATATATAAAAAACAGGCTTATCTCAAGTTTTGGGATAAGCCTTTTTAACATTGGTAAGTCCTAATATATAATCTGTTGAAACGCGGTAATATTTTGCAAGGGATATGAGCATTTCAATGGGGATTTGCCGCCTGCCGCTTTCATATTGGCAATAGGTGTTTTGCTTGATGTGAAGATATTCCGCAACTTGTTTTTGAGTAAGGTCGTTATCCTCTCTTAAATCCCGTATTCTCACGCTGTTCCCCTCCTTTATACATGAATTATAAAATATCTCAATATGAGATATTGACAAATGTGTCATTTTGTGATATTATTGACTGTAATAAATGAAATTATGAGGGGAAGCGTGCGATGAAAAATTGTTGGAACTGTGAAAACAAAATATCTATAAACGCAAAGATTTGCAGGTTTTGCGGCAGTGTTCAGCTTGGTGTTGAGAAAGAAAAAACAATTCCCGATAAAGAAAAAAACACGCCTTGCGGAAAAAAGTAGTCAATGCATATCAAAATCGGACAATTTTTAAAAAAATCGTTGCATAAAAAAATGTACTATGGTAAAATGACCTTGAAGTAAAGGTCGTTTTACCGTTTTTATTTTACGAAAAAGGAGCATCTGCAAATGTTTAAAACCTGTTCACCCGAAAGTGCGGGCATACCTTCAAAAAAGGTTCTCAGATTTATCAAGGCTCTTGAAGAAAAGGGCTTTGCTGTGCATAATATTCTCCTTTCAAGAGCCGATAAGCTTTTCTGCGAGTGCTATTATGCACCCTTTCACAAGGACTATCTTCACAGAATGTATTCGGTGACAAAGAGCTTTGTATCACTTGCTATAGGCTTTCTCGAAGAAGAAGGAAAACTCAGCCTTGACGACAGGCTTGTGGACTTTTTCCCCGAATACGAATACGATAAGCAAAGCCGCCTGGGTGAACTGACCCTTCGTGATATGCTGAAAATGAGCACCTCCAGACAGGCTGGACTGAATTGGTTTAATGAAGTTCGAAAAATGGAAAAACCCGACAGAACCGCAACCTACTTCATGATGGGACACCACAGAATCCCCGGCACCTTCTATGAGTACGACTCCGACGGCTCATATATGCTGGGCGTTGTTGCGGAAAAGCTGTGCGGTAAGCCTTTTATGGAATACTTAAAGGATAAATTCATGCGTGAAATCGGCTGCAGCGAGGAAACTTACTGCCTGAAAGCTCCCGGCGGATACTCGTGGGGTGACTCCGCACTTATGTGCAAGCCTATCGACCTTATGAGAACCGTTCGTTTTGTTGCAAATAAGGGTGTGTGGAACGGCAAGCGTCTTATGAATGAAAAATATCTTACCGACGCAACCTCCGTACAGTCAACACAGAACACCTACGGCTTCAAGAACTATAACACCTACGGCTACGGCTATCAGATATGGAAGACAAAGAATGACGGCTTCTTCTTCAACGGTATGGGTGGTCAGTATTGCGTATATGATCCTGTCACCGATATAATTTTTGAAATAAACGAGGATACACAGGGCAACGACATGGCACTTAACCTTGTTTTCAGCGACTTTTATAATATCATTGTTGACAACGCAGGCGAGCCTATGGAAGAAAATCCCGAGGATTACAAAGAGCTTTGCGACTATGTTTCATCCCGTGAGCTTTTCAGCATGACAGGTCCAAAGGACAGCACAATGCGTGAAAAAATTGACGGCGTTACATTCGAGAGCGACAACGACCTTATGAAAAAGTTCCGCTTTGACTTTGAAGGAGAAAAGGGTACTCTCACCTATGTCAATGCACGAGGCGAAATGAAGATAGATTTCGGCTTTGGACACAATGAATTCGGACTTTTCCCCGAGGAGGGCTATTCCGATGAAGTAGGTGCACTTGTTTGCGAGGGAAATAAATACAAATGTGCCGCAAGCGCAGAGTGGTGCGAGGAGCATAAACTGAAAATCAGAGTGCAGATTATAGACAAATATTTTGCAAATCTTGGAATGATATTTGCCTTCAAGGGTGACGAAGCCTTTGTGATGTGCGAAAAGAGAGCTGAGGATTTTCTTAATCAGTATCAGACGAATTTCATTGCCAAGAGAGCGTGATTTTTTCTGCTTCACTTGAAAGAGTGGGGCAGTTTTTCTTTTTTTAGTTACTTTTATGTATGTCAGGAGATTTCGACACTGCAGACTCTGAAACCCCTGCGATATAAAATGTAACTATATAGACAAAAAACTATTCACACGAAGAAATAAAAATAATTTACAGTTTTTACCCAAAAACTATTGTAAACCTACCAAAAATATGTTAAAATAACTTGATATTAGTGTGGGGGAGTGGTACTGTGCGAAAAGAAGTAAAACCCGAAATGAATAAAAAGTATAATACAATAGCCTTGTATACACTGTGCGTGGCACTGATTATAGCATGCTTCATTCTCGGCATAGTTTACAGCGAACCCATAGGTGTATTTCTGACAAAATTTGTTGCGGTGTTGTCACCTGTGCTGTACGGATTTGTGTTTGCGTATATACTCTGTCCCGCATGTAACTTTTTCGATAAATACCTGAATAAACTTCACGGTGATAAGAAAATCCATAAGTATCTTCTTAACCCAATAGCAAAGCACGGCGGAATAGTAATCACGTATGTGCTGTTTGTTTCTGCACTTGTGGGACTGTTTTACATTGTAATACCTCAGATTTCAGACAGCTTTAACAGCTTTTACGGAAACTATAAAATATATATTGCAAGAGCCGACAGATTCTTGAAGGAATTGGGCGAAAACTTCAAGTTTATTCCCGAGGACACCATTAAGAGCGTTGAGCAAAGCCTTGTTTCCTTGCTTGAAAGATTTGTGGAAAGCTCGGTTAAGCTTGTGACGGAATACAGCCCTGTGCTTATCAATACGGTTTCGGGCTTTGCGGTTGGCTTGTGGAATATAGTTCTGGGAATTATTATTTCAATATATGTTCTTGCGGAAAGAAAGAACTTTGTCAGAGCAGGACGTAAGCTGGTTTACAGCTTCCTTCCCGTGAGAAAAGCACAGAGCGTGTGTGCGGGAATAAAAAAGACCCACGAGGTGTTTGGCGGCTTTGTAAACGGTAAAATTCTTGACTCGCTTATTATAGGAATTCTTTGCTTTGCGGGAACGTCGGTTTTAAGAATTCCTTATGCACCTCTCATAAGCCTTATTGTGGGTATAACAAATGTCATTCCGTATTTCGGACCGTTTATGGGTGCTATTCCATCGGTAATAATAGTGTTCCTCAATGAGCCTGTGAAGGCTTTGTGGTTTGCAATTTTCGTGCTTATACTGCAGCAGCTTGACGGAAACTTCATCGGTCCTAAAATCCTCGGTCAGACAATCGGTGTTTCTTCCTTCTGGATTATTACAAGCCTTCTTGTAATGGGAGGACTTTACGGTGTTGTGGGAATGGTGCTTGCGGTGCCGATGTTTGCACTTGTAAATATGCTGATGTCAAAAATTTGTAACGGAATACTTATGCGAAAGGGCATTTCGGTGTCTGATGAGGGTGTCAACATAATGGAGGTGGAGGATCCTCTGGAATTTGAGGATGCAGAGCCTTTTGACGGTGAATATGCAATGCAGGAGGACTCGGGATATGAGTCCTACGGCGAAGAAAACAAACAGTAATACTTAAAATAATATCGGGAGAAGGCGTGAATACGCCGCGTATAAAATATGTTTGAAACAATTGCAAATGCTTATACTAACGGAGTAATCAATTATATGGCAGCAGGCTCGTCAATTCCGGGAGCAATATTCTGGGCGGGAGTTGTGCTTACGGTGCTTGTGTCGTATGTTCTCGGTTCCTTCAATTTTGCTCTTATTCTGTCAAAAAAGATGTACGGCGAGGATATACGTGACCACGGAAGTAAAAATGCGGGTACAACAAATATGATGCGTACCTACGGCAAGAAGGCGGCACTGTTTACAATTCTCGGCGATATCGGCAAGGGCATTGCGGCGGTGCTTGTGGGAAGCTTTCTTATGGGTGCGGCAAACGGTGCAGGTCATTTTGCAGGTCTTTTTTGCGTAATCGGACACGTATTTCCCGTGTTTTACGGCTTTAAGGGCGGAAAAGGGGTTGCAACGGCAGCGGCTGTGATACTTGTGGCAGACCCGCTTATATTCCCTGTGGTGCTGGGAATTTTTATTCTTGCTGTGGTGCTCACAAGATTTGTTTCTCTGGGTTCGTGCCTTGCGGCAGCTCTGTTTCCGTTTCTCACATATTATCATCTTGTGGGAACAATACCCGGAGGCGGAATTGCCTTTATCTGTGCCTTTATTATGGCGGTGCTTGTTATCTGCAAGCATCACACAAACTTAAAGCGTCTTGCCAACGGTACAGAGTCAAAGTTCAGCTTTAAAAAGAGCAAGCCTACGGGTGAAAATAAGAATGAAGCATCCGAGGACACTCACACATATACGGCAAAGAAGAAAAAGAAAAATCAAAAATTTACGGCTAAAAAGAAATAATTTATACGGAGGATAAAACCATGAGCCATATCAATACAAAGTGTATCCAGTCAGGCTACACACCAAAAAACGGTGAACCCAGAATTCTGCCCATTGTGCAGAGCACAACATATAAGTATGAGTCTGCCGACCAAATGGGAAGACTTTTCGACCTTGAAGAAAGCGGTTACTTCTACACCCGTCTTGCAAACCCAACAAATGATGCGGTTGCTGCGAAAATCTGCGACATGGAGGGCGGCGTTGGTGCAATGCTTACTTCCTCGGGTCAGGCTGCAAACTTTTATGCAATTTTTAACATCTGTAATGCAGGCGACCATGTTGTTTGCTCCAGCGCAATTTACGGCGGTACCTTCAACCTTTTCAATGTAACCATGAGAAAGATGGGCATCGACTTTACATTTGTTACTCCCGATGTTTCGGATGAAGAGCTTGAAGCGGCATTCAAGCCTAACACAAAGGCTGTGTTTGCGGAAAGCATTTCCAATCCCTCTCTTTGCATTATTGATTTTGAACAGTTCGCCTCTGCTGCACACAGACACGGCGTGCCCTTCATCGTTGATAATACATTCCCCACACCCGTTAACTGCCGTCCCATTGAATACGGAGTTGACATCGTTACACACTCCACAACAAAGTACATGGACGGTCATGCCACAAGTGTTGGCGGATGTATTGTAGACAGCGGTAACTTTGACTGGAGCAAGTATCCCGAAAAGTTCGCATGCCTTACAACTCCCGATGACTCATATCACGGCGTTGTTTATACCGAAAAGTTCGGCAAGAGTGCATACATCACAAAAGCTCTTTCACAGGTTATGAGAGACCTCGGTTCAATTCAGGCTCCTCAGAACGCCTTCCTTCTTAACCTGGGACTTGAAACACTTGCTCTCAGAATGGAAAGACACTGTCAGAATGCACTTGAGGTTGCAAAGTTCCTTGAAGCTGATGAAAGAATTGCCTGGGTAGAATATCCCGGTCTTGAGTCAAGTAAGTATCACGACAGAGCCATGAAGTATATGCCGAACGGCACCTGCGGCGTTATTTCCTTCGGTATCAAGGGCGACAGAAATACAGCAACTAAGTTTATGGACTCCTTGAAGCTTGCTGCAATTGTAACACACGTTGCCGATGCAAGAACCTGTATTCTTCATCCTGCAAGCACAACCCACCGTCAGCTTACCGATGAACAACTTCGTGACTGCGGTACAAGCCCTGACCTTCTCAGACTTTCCGTTGGTATTGAGTATGCGGGCGATATTATTGACGATATTAAACAGGCACTTGATAATCTTTAATTATAATGGATTTATCTGTTTGGTAGGTTCTTTTTGATGTTTATGGAGCTGCTCCGTTTTCGGGGCGGCTCTTTTTGTTTTGCAGTGCGGTAAATTCGTAGAAAAGAAAAGCACTTCTAATACTTGTGAAATGAGCATAAGATGTAAAAAATACAGATGGGAGTGGCTTGTATGTCAATTGTAAAAGTGTCTGAAAAGAAGATAAACTCCACGGTTTCCATAGGGGATAAAACAGCGGTAATAGAAAATATCCGTTATCCGTATTTTGAGGAGGAATCGCAAGAGGATAAAGGCTTGTGCGGCAAAATGAATTCATTTTACACGAAAATTGCTGAAAAGTACAGCTCTTATGCAAGACTCGGGCTTGTTAAAAAAATCCGTCGGAATATGAAAAACTGCAGGCTTCCCATGTGCCTTGGAATGAAGTTTGCGGTGAGCGAATGGGGAGGGAATATCATAAGCGTGGTGCTTGACCTTAGCTTTTCGGAAGGTAAAAGAATAAGAATGAGAAGGTTTTCACAAATGTGGCACAGAGAAAAAAAGGATATGATAACCGTTAACAGTATTGTTAATCTGAACCTGAAAAATAAAAAACGGCTTGTTGAAATTCTCATGTCACAGGCTGATGAAAAGTTTAAAGAAAGCACAAAGGATTACTTTTCGGATTATTTAGCTCGGATGAAAAAGTATTTTTGCTTCGGTAATTGCTTTGCTTCGCCGTCGGGACTTGTTTTTTTCTTTGATGCAGGGGTGTTGAGAGATGAAAAATACGGTGCGACCTGCTTTGTTGTGCCTTACAAAAATATTAAGGATATGCTTGACAGCAGCTTTTTTGAGGAAAAACATGACGAACAGAACGATTTGTAAATATTGTATAAACAATTCCACCTTTTTTGTTGACACTGTACAATTTGTGGTATAATGTACTGGAATATCATTTTATAAGGTAAAATGGAGTAAATATCAGAAACTTCGGAGAGAAAAATGTCAAGATACATAGAAAAAGTAGAAAATATGACACTTCCGGCAATTCCCATGAGGGGACTTGTTATTTTCCCGGGAGTACCCACAAGCTTTGAAATAAACAGCAAACGCTCGGTTGCGGCAATGAAGGCGGCGGCGATGTACGGAGGAAACGTATTTCTTTCCTGCGTGAAAAACATGGATAAGCCCAATGAAAAGCCGGAAATGTTCAGCATGGGTGTTGTTGCACGTGTAAAGCAGACTCTAAAGCTTCCCGACGGAAACCACCGTCTTCTTGTGGAGGCGCTTACAAGAGCTGAAATATCGGAAATCCTGCGTGATGACGAGTATATTACTGTTAATGTACTCACAAAATCCGTATATCTTCCCGATAACGGAGGAATAAAGGCTCAGGCACTTGTAGCTGAGGCAATAGGTGCGTTTCAGGAGTATATCAAGCTTATGCCAAAGCTTTCAACAGAGGTTGTTGTAAGCGTTCAGGCAATAACAGACCCGGGGATTCTTGCTGACTTTATTGCGGCAAACGTGCTTTTCAGATATGAGGATAAGCAGGCGGTGCTTGAAGAATGCGACCCGTTGAAGCGTATTGAAAGACTGGTTGTTATTCTTGAAAAGGAAAAGGAAATTCTTGCTCTTAAAAACGACCTTCACGACAAGGTTCGCCAGCGTCTGGGTGACAATCAGAGAGAATATTTCCTCAAAGAGCAGTTAAAGCTTATACACGATGAGCTTGGAATGTCGGGCGACCCCGATGATGACGGCTATCACGAAAGAATAGAAAAATCCGCATTTAATGACGAGATAAAGGCAAGACTTACAAAAGAAGCCAATAAGCTTTCAAAAATGGCATTCGGTTCTTCCGAAAGCAGCGTTATCCGCAATTTCCTCGACACAATTCTTGAGCTTCCAACAGGGGTTTATACAAAGGATGTATTCAGCGTGGAAAAGGCTCGAAAGGTGCTTGACGAAGACCACAACGGCATGGACAAGGTTAAAGAGAGAATTCTTGAATACGTTGCCGTAAAGCAGCTAAATCCTGAGCTTAAAGGACAGGTCATCTGTCTTGTAGGTCCTCCCGGTGTGGGTAAAAGCTCGATTGCCACAAGCGTTGCAAGAGCCATGGGACGTAAGTTTGTACGTATTTCTCTTGGCGGTGTAAGGGACGAGGCTGATATAAGAGGTCACAGAAAAACATATATCGGCGCAATGCCGGGAAGAATTGCCGAGGCTCTCACAAGAGCGAAAAGCATGAATCCCGTGGTGCTGCTTGATGAAATTGATAAGCTTTCAAGGGATGCTCACGGTGACCCTGCTTCGGCTCTTCTTGAAGCACTTGATTCAGAGCAGAATAAATCCTTCCGTGACCATTTTCTTGAAATCCCCCTTGATATTTCCGACTGCATCTTTATTGCAACTGCAAATAATGCGGAAACTATTCCCGATGCACTTTACGACAGAATGGAGGTTATTAACCTTCCTTCCTACACAAGAAACGAAAAGGCGGCAATATTCAAGGATCACCTTCTTCCAAAGCAGCTCAGCCGACACGGTCTTACAAAAAGAAATCTTAAATTGTCGGATGAGGCGGTATTTGAGCTTATTGACGGCTACACCAAGGAAGCCGGTGTCAGAAACTTAGAGAGGGAAGCGGCTTCCTTAATCAGAAAAATCGCCATGAAAATCACCGAAGGCGGAAAAAAGAGCTTTACTCTTAAAGCAGGTGACATAAGCGGTATTTTAGGTGCAAGAAAGAGCAAACCCGACCCCCTGCTTTCGGAAAACACGGTGGGTGTTGTAAACGGTCTTGCATGGACGGCTCTCGGCGGAGAAATGCTTCAGGTAGAAGTTGTTTCAATGCAGGGAACCGGTAAGTTTGTACTTACGGGTAAGCTCGGCGATGTTATGAAGGAGTCTGCACAGGCGGCGGAAAGCTATATAAGAAAGCACGCTTGTGAGCTTGGTATAAAGAATCCCGAGTTTTACAAGGATACCGACATTCATATCCATGTTCCCGAAGGTGCAGTTCCAAAGGACGGTCCAAGTGCAGGCGTTACAATGGTAAGCGCAATTGTTTCGGAGCTTTCGGGACGTAAGGCAAGATGTGATGTTGCAATGACGGGCGAGGTTACGCTTACAGGCAGAGTGCTTCCCATAGGCGGCTTGCGTGAAAAAACAATGGCGGCATATAAGAACGGCATGAAGGTTGTTATCATTCCTTACGACAATATAAGCGACCTTGAGGAATGTGACAAAACCGTAAAGGATGCAATTACCTTTGTTCCCGTAAAGCATGTCAGCGAGGTGCTTGAGGTTATACTTGAGCCAATGACTGAGGAAGGAATGTCGGGAGAGGATGTTTTTGTTCCAAATGCAGACAATATAAAGGAAGAATCAGCGGTAAGAGTGTGATTTTTCCCGAACAGGATGATAAATATGAAACTCAATCTCAATAATGCAAACTTAATACTTACGGCAGGACTTCCCGGTCAGCTTCCGGGTATAATGCGTGCCGAAATTCCGCAGGTTGCAATGTGCGGACGAAGCAATGTCGGAAAAAGCTCGCTGATAAACAAGCTTCTTAACAGAAAAAAGCTTGCACGTGTCAGTGCAGAGCCTGGCAAAACCGTGACTGTCAACTGCTATGATGTTGACTCATCGCTTTATCTTGTGGACCTGCCGGGTTACGGCTATGCAAAGCGTTCCTTTTCAGAGCGTGAAAAGTGGAAAAAGCTTATTGACAGATACTTTGAAACACCGGGGGAAAGGCTGTATCTTCAGCTTGTTGACCTGAAGGTTGGACTTACAAAGGATGACGAAGCAATGGTTAGCTTTCTTACCGAAATGGACATGCCCTTTGCCGTGGTTTGTACAAAGGCGGATAAGCTGAATAAGACAAATAAACTCAAAAATCTTGAAGCAATACGAAATAATCCTCTTATTCCCGAGGATGCGGAGGTAATCGCCTTTTCATCCGAAACAGGTGAGGGAGCAGAGGAAGTATGGAAGATAATTAACGAATTTTGCGATTTTGTAAACGGCGAGCCTGTTTTGTCACAGGATGACGAACAGGAAAAGACTGCCGAAGGATAAGGAAAAGAACAGTGAATACCATATTATTACACGAAAACTATTCGATAAACGAAAAGGGACATTTTGCAATAAACGGTTATGATACCGTTTCTCTTGCGGAAAAATACGGCACGCCGCTGTATGTTATTGACGGGGATAAAGTAAGACAAATGTGCAGAACCTACAAAAATGCGGCATCCCGTTACTTTGAAAATTCCGATATTCTCTATGCAAGCAAGGCATTGTCCTTCAAAGGCATGTACAAGATAGCCGCCGAGGAAGGCATGTGTGTGGATGCGGTTTCAACAGGTGAAATTTACACGGCAATCAGCGCAGGCTTTCCAAGGGAGAGAATATACTTCCACGGCAACAACAAAATGAAGGAAGATATTGAATTTGCCGTAAAAAACAAAATCGGCTGCTTTGTTGCGGACAATCCGGAGGAGCTTGATTTTATTGATGAGTCGGCAAAGAATAACGGTGTTGTTCAGAACGTGCTTTTAAGAATTACGCCCGGTATTGACCCGCATACTCATGCAAAAATTGCGACGGGCAATGTTGACTCAAAGTTCGGTGAGGCTATTGAAACAGGTCAGGCGATGGAGTTTGTAAAGCATGCACTGTCAAAGAAAAATTTAAATCCTCTCGGCATACACTGCCATGTAGGCTCACAGAGCTTTGACCCGCAGCCTTTTATTGATGCCTGCGAAATCATGGCAAAATTTGCAAAGGCAATAAAGGACGAAACGGGATATGAAATTAAGGTCCTTGACCTTGGCGGCGGCTTTGGTGTAAGATACCTTCCCGAACAGGAAAACCTTGACATCGAATGGATGATAGGTGAGATTGCAAAGACGGTAAAGAAAACCGTATCGGAAAACGGACTGTCAATGCCGAAAATTATGTTTGAACCCGGCAGAAGTCTTGTTGCGGCTTCGGGTGTAACTCTTTACACCGTGGGACATGTTAAGGAGATTAAGGGTTATAAGAATTACATTCCCGTAAACGGCGGTATGACGGATAATCCGAGGCACGCACTTTACGAAGCACCCTACTATTGCCTTATTGCAAACAAGGCAAATGAGAAGATGGATTATCATGCCGATGTTGTGGGTTCATGCTGTGAAAGCGGAGATATAATTCAGCCTGATGTGGATATTCAAAAGGCGGTGTACGGCGATATTCTGGCGGTTTGCGTGACGGGTGCATATAATTACAGCATGTCATCAAACTATAACAGATTTTTAAAGCCTGCACTTGTGCTTGTTTCAAAAGAAGAGTGTCAGGTTGCCGTTAAAAGAGAAACACTTGACGATTTGATTAGAAATGATATTTAGTACGGGGGAATTTGATATGAAGAAGCTTTTAGTTTTGATGCTTGTAGCCGTGTGCTGCATTTCACTTTGCTCATGTCTTACACTGGTAAGCACGAAAAGCATGATGAGCGCAAGAGAAGAAGAATTTTCAAACATGGAAAGCAAAACTCAAGAAGAATACGAAAATGAGTATGACGAGCCTGCTGTTGAACCCGAGTATGACGAGCCCGAGGTTTATTTTGAAGGCTTTGACGTAACACTTGCTGAAGGTGAGTATGCTCCACCTGCCACCGTTTCCTTTACGGGAAATGAGGGAGGGACTGTTTACTATGCTTTTGCTGACGGCAAGCTTATGACTGACGGAGAGCCTACGGGAATACTTTGGGACGGAAACGATATTTCCCTTCCTGCGGGTACATTTACCCTCAGAGCCATGTGTATTGATGCTGAAGGTAACAGCAGAACAATCCTCAGAAGCTATACCGTAAACCGCCTTGCGGCACATACAGGCTATGAAGATGTTGCCCAGAACGGTTACTTTGATTACGTTGTTATAAAAGATGAGAATGACAAGGTGTTTGTTTACGACAGATTTACGGGTGAGCATCTGGAAACCAAAAAGTTCCCCATAACAAAAAGTATTAGCCACATTATTGCAGAATCAAGAGTAAGAAGCACACGTGACGAAATGGGTGCTGACTTATACGACAAGATTATTGCCACTGCACCCGCCGGGGCTGTGGGTTCAATCAAGGAAACGGTGGTTAAGGACGAGCTTGTGGTATACGTTTCAAACTATGATGCTCTTGAAGGCATTCGTTATACATACATTGACGGTATTGCTGATGAGGAAGAAATGGAATATGCTATAACATTACCCGATAAGGATACTTACGCCATTCCCGAGGAATACAGAGTAATTGCGACGGAAAAAGGCGAGCTTCTTGCTTCAGCCGTAATCGGAAATTATATTTTCTGCCGTGATACAGAGGCTGAAAAGGATTACGTTCACGACCTTAATACGGGCGAAACGGTAGAGGATGTTTTCCTTGCCGAAAGATGGACTGTTCTCAAGGGAACAACCTCAAATGCTGTTTACTATCAGTATGTGGATGATGGCAAATACAACTGCAGACGTGTGGATTATGACGAAATCGGCAGTGTATTCTTTGGCAGATAAAATTGAAAAATCAAAAAAGATTTATATAAAGGATGAAGAAAAATGAAAAACACAGAAAAATCAATGGACAAAATTGTAGCCTTTTGTAAAAACAGAGGTTACGTATTCGCAGGCAGTGAAATTTACGGCGGTCTTGCAAACACTTGGGACTACGGTCCTCTCGGCGTTGAGCTTAAGAACAACGTAAAGAAGGCATGGTGGAGAAAGTTCGTTCAAGAAAACCCCTACAATGTAGGTCTTGATGCGGCTATTCTCATGAACCCCCAGACATGGGTTGCGTCAGGACACCTTGGCGGCTTCTCTGACCCTCTTATGGACTGCAGAGAATGTCACGAAAGATTCCGTGCCGACAAGATTATCGAAGACTGGTGTGCAGAAAACAATTTTGAACTTGGTTCAAGTGCAGATGCTATGAGCCAGGAGGAAATGAAGGCATTTATCGACGAGCACAACATTCCTTGTCCTACTTGCGGAAAGCACAACTTTACCGACATCCGTCAGTTCAACCTCATGTTCAAGACATTCCAGGGCGTAACAGAGGATGCTAAGAACACCGTATACCTCAGACCTGAAACAGCACAGGGTATTTTCGTAAACTTTGCAAATGTACAGAGAACCACAAGAAGAAAGGTTCCCTTCGGTATTGCACAGATTGGTAAGTCCTTCAGAAACGAAATCACTCCCGGTAACTTCATTTTCCGTGTACGTGAATTTGAACAGATGGAGCTTGAATTTTTCTGTAAGCCTGACACCGACCTTGAATGGTTCGATTACTGGAGAAGCTACTGTAAGGAATGGCTTCTCAGCCTTGGCATGAAGGAAGAAAACCTCAGACTCCGTGACCATGATCCCGAAGAACTTTCCTTCTATTCAAAGGCAACAACCGACTTTGAATTCCTTTTCCCGTTTGGATGGGGCGAACTTTGGGGTATTGCCGACAGAACAAACTATGACCTTACACAGCATATCAACACCTCAAATAAGGATCTTTCTTACTTTGATCCCGAAACAAACGAAAGATACATTCCTTACGTTGTTGAGCCTTCTCTCGGCGTTGAAAGATGCTTCCTCAGCTTCCTTTGCGATGCTTATGACGAAGAAGAACTTGAAGGCGGCGATGTAAGAACAGTTCTCAGACTTCATCCTGCACTTGCACCCTTCAAGGCTGCAGTTCTTCCTCTTTCAAAGAAGCTCAGCGATAAGGCTACAGAGCTTTACCACGAACTTCAGAAGAGCTTTATGGTTGATTATGATGAAGCAGGCTCTATCGGTAAGAGATACAGAAGAGAAGACGAAATCGGTACTCCCTTCTGCATTACTGTTGACTTTGAAACAGAAACCGACGGCTGCGTAACCATCAGAGAAAGAGACTCCATGACTCAGGAAAGAATTAAGCTTGAAGATGTAAAGGCTTATATTGAATCAAAGCTTGACTTTTAATTAAAATATATTCAGCGGGTCGATGT
>JAZNIM010000033.1:0-10780 GCA_045577475.1 Eubacteriales bacterium
TAAACGGCAGTGATGTTGATGAAAGCACCAGCCTCATCTCATGGACTGCAGTTTTAAACCCTGCTCGTCCCACTGAAAGCTACGGTGAAAATATTACAGAGCCCGGTGAAAACAATGTTTTCACTTTGGTCAACAACGACGTTGAAGCAAATGCTGCTGAAGGTGATTTTTCAGAAGAGCTTTGCAGATCCTTCCCTGCATATCTAAAGGGTCAGAAGATTACAACAAGCGCATATAATACCGATAACGCATACCTTTTTAACGGTGTCTGCAACGTTGCTCCTATCCTGATGCTAACAAATCATATGACTTAACCTACAAAGTAGACGACATTGAGCTTTACTACCTTGCACCGGTTAAGGTTACATTCAACAACGGCGGTGTTGAGGGTGCGGAATTTTCCGGAGACAGCACTGAGTTTTATATCAACAACGGTGCTTCAATAAAGCCGTCCGACTACAAGTATTCCAACACATCCGACAAGCTCTTTACAGGCTGGGTTGACCAGAACGGCAATACTGTTTGGGGTACTGTTAATCCTACAGAGGATTTAGTACTTACAGCTCAGTGGATTGATGCTTACAGCAATGACTACGGTACTCTCGTTGCTACCATCGACTTTGAAAAGTATGCTTTGGGTACAACTGTAAATTCAGCAACTTGTTTTGACCTTTCCACAATTGGTACTGTTCCCGATAATCTTCCGGAAGGCTTCCCTGCAACGATTTACTTTTCACACAGCGGTGCAAGTGCAAGTATCGTAGGAACCGAACAAGACAAGCACTTCTCTCTTTATGCGAACAGAAAAAATAGTACATCAAAGCAGAGCTGGCCTCGTATCATGTTCAGATCATCCACTAACGATAAAGACGGTGAAAACCTCTTCCCCGAAGGTGAATACACCTTTATCTGGACTCTTAAGCAGGACACCGTAAACAGCGATAACTGTACAATCAGCACAACAGGTCACAACATTTACCACTGGCATCCTGAATTGAAAACCTACAATGAAATGAACGGCGGCTTTAACAAGAAAGCTGTAGCAAACATGAGCACATCCGAAAAAGAAGGTTGGTACACAAGCATGGGTATCGCTTCAAGACTTTTCGGTGAAAGCATGACACTTTCCGATGCAAGCACATATGACAACGCAGGCGGAGATACTCTCAATTACAGAAACATCAACTTCTCAGGTTACGCAGCATTCCAGGCAATGCCTACACTCACCGCAGTCAAGGCTGACGATGACACTGCTGCAACAAAGACTTATTCATATGAAGGATACACACTTCTTGACAACGTAAAGCTTTACTACAAAGCTCCCGTTAATGTTACATTCGTAGACCCCAAGGGATACGGTACAGATTTACCTGATGTTACAAAAGTAAAGCCCAGTGTATCCGTTACTCTTCCCACTCTCACAACAGACAGAGCAAACACACGTATGATGGGCTGGTCTTTGGAAGAAGACGGTGACGTTATCTCAGGCTCTTTCATTCCTACAGGCGATACAACACTTTACGCTGTATGGTCTGAAGCTGAAAATCATCCCGAATACGGTAAGACGATTTTCAATATTGACTTTGAAAATTCAAAAGATTTTTCAAACACTGCATTATACAAACACGGTTATGTTAATGCCGACGACGAGAAAGCTACAAAATGGTATATGAACAGCGGCGGTTTTGCCGGTGGCAGCCTTGCAATCTACGGCGAAAACAAGGACGGCGTGATTGTATGGAAGAACGGCGAAAAGGTTGAAACCGAAGGCGTTACCGACTACACTGTTGTTAACAAGTTCCTTGGTGCAAACGGTGCTACAAGCACAAATCCCCAGTTTGTTCCTACCACACCGTACGACCCTAATACTTCAAACTTTGATGTGCTTGCTCCCAAGGGCTACTTCACCCTTTCAACACGTACAGCTTACCACAAGGATGCAAGCTACTCACACACAATCAGCAACACCACATCCTATCAGTTCAGACATTACACTTATGCTTGGAAGGATAAGGAAAACTCCGATGCAACTGTTTACAAGCACGACTCATTATTGACAACCAAGAGCATACTGAATGAAAAATTCGGCGACAACATTTGGAAAACGAAAATTGATGCTAACTATCAGAAAGATAAGGACTTCAATGTATCATCAATTACAATCACCGAAAAGATTGACGGTGTTAATACAAATGTTACCTACAATGACATAAAGGAAACCGGAAGTTTATTCCGTTTCCTTGTTTACTTCTCTTACAGCAACAGAACAGAAAATGCCGTTAAAGACTTATTTAAGGTAGATGACCTTGTTCTCTACTGGAAGCCTTACACAGCAAACCTTACCATTGACATGGTTGAAGACAACGGTCTTACACTTGAAGGTCTTACAGACTATGACACAATGAACATTGTTGATCTCTCCGCAATTCTCGACGACAATGATAACAAGGTATTCAACGGCAGAATCTTCAAGGGTCTTTCAAAGACACAGGGCGGCGAAGTACTTACCGAAGACTTCTACCTCACAGAGGACACAACCCTTTACGCACTATGGAGTGACGACTACTCAGGTACTATTCCCACAACAAGCACCGAAAACTCCATCAGAACAGACTCTTACCACGGCATCCGCTTCAAGGCAAGCGTTCTCACACAGCAGAGAGAGGTTGCAGAAGAATACGGCTTTATCGTAACAAGAGCTTCCATTCTTGACACGCTCGATCTTGAATATACAGGTCTTAACTTCAACATGCCTGAAAAGACATTTGCAAGCGGTGCAGCTTACAACAAGGCTGAAGGCATTGACTTCAAGTATGATGTAACAGCTGAAGAAATCTTCTTCACAGGCGTATTTGTCGGCGTTCCTGCTACAAAGGCAAACTACACAGAAGAAATCGTTGCACGTCCTTACATCAAATATGCTGACGGCAAGTACTACTACGGAGCTCCTCACGGCAGAACTATTCTCAGCGTTGCCGAAGCAATCCGTGATGCGGGCTATCCCGACATGAGCGAAGCGGCTATCGAAAAGGTAAAGGACATTCTTGAAATCTGCGGCGTTCCCAACGAAAAGAATGCAATTCTTACGGTTAACGGCGACAACGGTCAGCTCTACGGCTCTGTAAAGGCAGACGGCATTTCATCTCAGCAGAATGGCAATGTAAAGATTTCAATTGTTGACGACCCGTTAAACTCCGGAAAAGGAAATGTTTTGTTTGTGGACGGTAAAGATTTGGGCGGCAGCACATCTAATCCTCACAATTACATTTGGTTCACAAACATTGGCTTTAAGCCCGGTGCAACCTACACAATTTCCTACGACGTTCTTGCACACCGCTACGATGCAGCCGGCATGGATATTTGCGATGAAACAGTATTTGCATCGGATATTCTTTCAAAAACAGGCGGTTCTGCTAACTGCTGGTACACAGATTCATCAACAGGAAGTTCAGTTAATCAGACCGGCACTCTTGGATATACCGCTTACACAGATAAGTGGGTAACCGTGACTAAGACGATTACACTCAGCGAAACACTTGACACAACCAAGGATCACCGCTTCGGTATTTATGTATCACCCAGAGCAAGAACCGCAATAGAGGGCGAAGTTGCTCAGTACGCAAGAAGCATTTATCTTGACAACATTTCAATTGTTGAAGTAACAGAATAACAAATCGCATCTCTACCCTTCACTCCCCTTTTTGGGGAGTGTTTTTTTGCCTTTGCAGATTGCGACAAACAAAAAAAGGAACTACTTTAAATCGTTCCTCGCAAATAATATTCGCTTATAAAAAAATTGGAGCTGTACCAAACCGATACAGCTCCTTGTTGTTATTCATCAATTTTATTCTTCAACCGTTACCGTCCTGACAGGATGTATAAGCGGCTTCATTTTATCGGAAAGCATGGTGTACTTGACCTTACCCAACATTCCGTTGGAGGTAAATGAGATTTCCATCGACTCATCAGCTCCGAGAATAGCAGGTATAATCCTTATGGAATTCAATTTATTTATACCATCAGCATTTGAAAAATGGTTATACAAAACAACGCTTCCGAAATTAACCTCTTTCGTTGAACTTAGATTTGTAAGGTACACTGATGTGTTATCGCCGTATATCTGTTCATCCGGAGGTGACATGTAAAAGCCGTAACCTTTATACTTATTATTGAGTATGAAGTTTAACAGTGCCTTTACGTCAAGCATACCTGCACCCCAATATGTTGAGCCTTGAGTTTCAGTGATATAGGAAGCATTCGCCGTAAATTTCAAAGCAAGTTCAAATTGTGCCGGCTTGATTTCAGGCATAATGCATTTTGCAAGTGCAGCCGCTGCTGCAACATAAGGACATGCAAAGGAGGTTCCTGTATTTATCACAACACCTGCGTTTGTCTTGTTAAGAGAATACACACTTGTTCCGGGTGCTGCAATATCAACTCTGTCGTTATGCTGAGATGTTGACCTGATTATGTAAGTGCTTCCGCTTTTTTCTGCGTTTCCTACGCTTACAACAGTATCAATGGAGGCAGGATACATATAGGAAGTACCGCCGCCGTTTCCTGCCGCCGCCACAACAATAGCACCTTTACTGATAACATGAGCGACCGCACTTTGCAACTGAGATGAATTGGTAGGTGTACCAAGACTCATATTAATGACATCGCAGTCATAAATATCAACTGCATCCTTCATTGCCTGAATGGCATAGGACATATCAACGCTGCTGCCCTGACAAACCTTAAAGGGCACAATTGTTGCTCTATGAGCAAGTCCTACCGTTGCAAGATTATTACTTTGTGCCGCTATAATTCCCGAAACAAAAGTGCCATGTCCTAAATCATCAACGGTATCCGTCGGGTCATAAACCTCAATTACTTCACCGTTTTCATCAGTTACTTCTTCAGGTGCATAATTTTTACCTTCCACAAGGCAGTGAAGCAAATCATTATGAGGATATACGCCCGAGTCAATAACCGCAACACGCACATCCTTACCGAATATACCGGCATTCCAAGCGTAGTTGGAATTGATAGCCTTATGTCCCCATTGGCTTGAAAAATAGGGGTTTGCCGTATAATCGTAGCCAAAAAGTTCCATCATTATATTAGGCTCATAGTATTCAACAAGACCTGCATCAATAAGCTGCTGCAAGGTTTCTTCATCCTCAACCTTTATCATTCCTATTTCGGGAATTAAAGAAGTTGTATTACATACATTTTCATCAACAAATTCCACGACTTCTTCGCCGAGAAGATTACCCGGCACTCCCTCACTGAAAAGTGCACCGTCACCTTCAGCCGTTTCTGTTTTATTGACAAGTGTTACTATATATCCGGGTGCTCTCTCAACCGACTCATCAAAAACATAGCCTGTTTCTGCCCCATCAGCAAAAGCTCCAAGAGAAAGCAAAGCTGTAGCTATAAGCGTAATTAAAACGACCTTATTTTTTCGCACAAAATCACCTCTATCACATCTACATTATACAACAAACATCAACATTTGTCAACAATGCCGTGAAGGTAAATAATTACTTTGTGTTTTCTTGTGACTGCACATTTATATGTCGGAGTCCCGCAACATCCACGTCCTCCTGCTTATACGCTTCAAGGTAGCTTATAAGCTCATCTGCATTATCATATACACGATACAGTCCTCGGAGCTTTTCTCCCGCAAACTTTTCTTTTATCATTTTATCAAGCATAGCACAAAGCTCGTCATAGTATCCGTTTACATTATAGACTACAACCGCTTTTTTATGGCGTGCAAGCTGTTTAAGTGTGATTATCTCAAAGAACTCATCCATAGTACCGACGCCGCCGGGAGTAATTACAAATGCATCGGAATACTCTTCAAGAAGCTGTTTTCTTTCCCTCATGGTTTCTGTACCCACAAGCCTTGTACAATGCTCAAAAAGAATTCCGTCAACATTAAAAAACGTGGGGGCAATTCCGATTATTTCACCGCCGTATTTATATGCTCCCCTTGCCGCCGCACCCATACAGCCACCTGCTCCGCCGCCGAAGACAAGGGTATGGTTTCGTTTTGCCATTTCCTCGCCAAGCTTTTCCACACTGTCAAGGTATGTTTTGTTTATTTCGTTACTTGCTGCTCCGTAGATGCATATGTTCATTTGGATTACCGCCTTTCTTTTGGTTATATTATAACAGATTTGGTGGGTTTGTCAATAAGGATAAATTGGCGAAAAAAATGAGAGGTATATTTGAATCACCCTAATAATCACCCCAAAGCTATTGTGCCCCAATTTGTACGGACAGCACAAAAAACACCCCTATGGTAGGTAATATTAAAATTTAAGCAATATACTGACTTCGTTTTTCAAGCGGGGTCAGTTTTGTTTTTGTTTGTATTCTTTCTTGGTTGTAGAAACGAATGTATTCATCTATGAGGAGGCGAGCCTCCTCATAGCTTTTGAGCTTAACACGATTTATGCACTCGGATTTTAGAATTGAAAAGAAATTTTCCGCCATTGCGTTGTCATAAGGATTTCCTCTACTTGACATTGACGGCGTTATGTTGTAAAATTGTGTTAGCTTAAAATATGCTTGAGATGTGTATTGAAAGCCTTGGTCACTGTGGAGCTGCAACTCTGCAGTGACTTTTTCCTTTCTTTTGGCTGCTTTTATTGTGTCTAAAACAAGTTTAACGGTTTGTTGCGTTCCTGTTTTGTATGCCACAATGCTGTTGTCATACAAATCTCGGATGATAGAAAGGTAAAGCACACCTTGCTTTGTGTGTATATATGAAATGTCGGTTGCCCACTTTTGATTTGGTCTGTAAGCAGCAAAATCTTGTTTCCATAAATTTTGATACCTGTGAAGGTGTTCAGTATACTTGTAGAATCTTCGTCTTCTGATAACGGACAGCAAGTTGTATTTCTGCATAACACGAAGCACGGTTTTTGGATTCTTGTGTATACCGTTTCTTTCAAGCCAGATATATACTCGGCGGTATCCATATGTCTTACCGTTCTTATCTTGACATTCCTTTATCTTTTCTGCAAGAGGTAAATCTTTCGCCGGTATATCCATTCGTTTGACATAGTCATAGTAACCGCTTCTTGATACCTTGAAGAACCGGCACATTTCACTTATTCCGTATTTATCCTTGTGACGGTAGATTGCCATATATTTTACAACAGGTCTCACTTCCTTTCTGTGAGAGAGAGGAAATCCCGCATCAATTCATTTTCCATTTCCAAGCTCTTGATTTTAGCATCTTTGCGAGCAAGTATATACTTCAGTTCTGCAACCTTGTACATAGTCCTTTGGCGGTCTTCCTTTTCTTTTTAATGCAATTCCTGCTTCCAATTTTCGTTGGCTTCGGTTATGTCTTTTGATAAACCCTTTTATTTGTTCTTTGCTCATCCCTAAGCGTTCCGCTATTTCTTGTCTTGTAAACCCTTTTTCTCTCATTTCCAATATTTCTTTTTCGTATTCTTTGATATGTCTGTAACTTCTTGGCATAAAAATTCCTCCTATGATATTTTATACCATAGGAGGGTTCTTTTTTCTATTGTCCGTTTTTACTGGACTTGTTCAATTTACGGGTGGATATTTATTTTTATATTTTACACCTCTAAGAGTGTACTTAATTTATTTTTTATCAAAACTAAATCAGTTTCATAGAATTCATCATATTTAATGGAAAAATCTATTTTAAATCCCAAATATATAAATGGCTTATGCAACGATGTATCAATATTATACGAATTGTATTCTTTATATATATCATTTAATGCCAATAATATTCTATTGCTGATGTCATCTAGGTTTTTAATGCTTAGTGTAATATGCTCAACATTACCAAATTCATTTTTAATACATTTTTGATGTATCTTCTCACGTAAATCATCATAAAGAAACTTATGTTTATAAAATGGTAAAAAAATATTTATTTGTCCGCTATTGTAAGAAACATCGTAATAAGCGGTAATAATCATTGATTTATCGAGGGAATGAAAACGATATTTTTGTGTATTCAAATCAGTATCAATAATCGAATCTAAATACAAAAAATCTGTTTTATATTTATCTTCAAGAGCAATTTCTACTTTTTTTTCTTCATGGTTGTTGCTATCAACCCAATAAAACAAACAAATACCAAAAAAAATCATGATTAATGTAATAAAAAAATAAAACATTATACTTTTTGCATTCATAATATACTCACTATCATTTATAACATTGTCGGTCTGCTTAAAACAGCAAACCGACAATGTTGTTTTTTGAGGTTAGAACGAACCTCCGCCTCCGCCACCGCCGCCGTGACCAGCTCCTGGTGTGCTTGTGCCATTTCTCTTCAAATATTTGAAGAAACTATCAGTTTCATGTGTAATCCAAGTATAAGTGATAAATGTAGGTGAATTATAGTGTACATAGTAATATAATACGGTTGGGGAAGCTGCAACGGCAGCAATACCTGAGCCCAGAGTGGTAACGCCACTGTCTAACAAAATTTTCCCAACAGACTCCCAAAATCCCATATTACCATATTCTCCATAGTATTTGCTTATATGATGCTGAACAGCTTCGTCGCATGCTTCAAAGCCTTTTTCTTCACCGCAGTGCGTTCCTAGCATAGAAACCCAATCACCATTAATGTGGTAACTGATTAAACTGTTCGTTTCATTGTTGAATTCCTTTAACAAATCCATTTCCTCATTTTTAGTCCAAAATAGAAGTTTGTTATATTTCATACCGATTCCGTTAAAATATGCTGTTTTAACTAAATTAATATTAGAATGGTTTTTAAGAATTTCTGCTGTTCCTATTTGAGCCAAATATCCTCCCAATGAATGTCCTGTAATATACAAATTACAATTTGGGTATGATTTTGCAACATAACTTGCGTACTGTCGTGCTAAAGATTCTTCAGCATGATAATTTGCTAGACCATAACATAATATATTATCTGCCCATTCCCATAATCCGTCATTTGTACCACGATATGCTATGATGATATTATTACCATTTTTGTATGTAGTTGCACTAAATTTATCCAAGTGTGCCGCCTGTGTCCAGTCGTTATAATAATCTACAATCTTCCACGCACTTGATAATTCAGTACTACTAGCAAGTCCATAGAAATAATAACTTTCATCTGTCTCATCTTCTCCATTGCCTTTAATTTCATTCATGCGATAGAAACGACCTTCTGAACTTGCCGCTGTTCCGTCTTCATAGCATAATGCTGCACAAATTGCAAGATCTCGGTCACACACATTCCAAACAAAAGGTACATCATCATCACCATCATCCACGCCATCATCGTCTGTATCAGATTTTGTTGGATCTCCTAATACCAATTTACCGGTAACTTTTACTTTTGTACCATCTTCACTATACTCTTTAGTGATTACAATCTCTTCACCATCAAGTAAACCGTCACCATCTGTATCTGGGTTGTTTTTATCTAATGATAATTTAACACCATTAAAGATAATCATATTATCTTCGTAATAGTCGGGGATACCATCTTCGTCTGAGTCGGTGTCAATATCAATTTTTTCACTGATGTCTTTATAAATATCAGCCAATTGAGCTGCATTCGATGCAAGATAGAAAGCACCACCGGTATTTGTTGCTAATGGTTTTAGATAACTATTAAAATATGACGTGCTATTACCCAAGCCAACAGTATAAATTTTCACACCATTATTATTGGCAGTCGAGATTACATCATTATGGTATTGAGTATCATGTGCCGCACCATCAGTCAATACAACCATCATTTTCAATGTCGTTTCTTCTTCGCTTTCAAACAAATCAAATGATTTTTTTATGCCATCATACATATATGTCCAGTTACCATCTGATTGAAAGTAGGAAGTATTTAAATATCCAGTTGCTGTGTCTTTGTCTTCTACTAGATTCTCTGTCCATTTTGTTGTGTATTGCTCAAATTCTACAATTCCTATTTTGCTGCTTTCAGGCAAGCCTTCAACAAGAGTTTGAGCTACAGTTAGTCTTTGATTATATCTATCGTTACTTGTCATGCTGCCAGAATCATCTATTACTAACACAATTTCAAGATCTGTGTAAGTTTGTTCACTTTCCCAATTGTCTATCCAGGTAAAAGATTCCTGATAAACTTTTCTATCAACAAGAATGTATTTTGAGAAATGCGAAACAGTTGCTGTTGCAACATTACCATTGATTGTTGTTGGCAATTCTTCAAGTTCTTGTGTTTCTTCATTAAAGTAATAAATAACAGGTTCTGCATCCGGACCAAGTTCAGATGCATCAAACTCAAAACTGATAACAGCACTGTCAAATTCACCTTCAACGTTGAAATCATACGCCTGTCCCATATAACCAGGCATAGTTTCAGGGAAGAATGTTTCATTATCTACAGGTTCAACACTTAATGTTTCAACCTGTTCACCGGACAATTCCATTTGAACTGATGCTGTTGCACCATCGCCATCATTGTCGGCAGTCAAGTTCATACTAAACGATGTTTGAGCTACAAGAGGATCTGTGCCAAGTTCAATTTCTTTTCCATCAGAAACTCCGTCATCATCTGTATCACTCAAGAGCGGATCGGTATAATAAATATCAATTTCATCACTGTCAGTCAAACCATCATCATCAGTATCTGCAGCAAGGGGATTTGTTCCGATTGTAATTTCTTCAATATTGGTGAGTGAATCTTCATCAGCATCTTCGTCACCATCGTTGATTCCATTATCATCAGTATCAGTATTTAATGGATTAAGACCAATCACATTGATTTCAATAAAATCAGAAAGCCCATCAC